>CAYZBO010000011.1:0-49247 GCA_964476665.1 uncultured Chryseobacterium sp.
TCCACAGCCAGAGCAACGAGATGTGGTTCGTGAAGACGCCCGGGCTGAAGGTGGTATACCCCAGCAATCCCTACGACGCCAAGGGTCTGCTGATGACCGCCTTCGACGACCCCAACCCGGTGATGTTCTTTGAGCACAAGGCGATGTACCGCAGCATCAACGGTCGCGTGCCCGAGCAGCCCTACAGCATTCCCTTCGGTAAGGCACGTGTGGTGCGCGATGGGTCCGCGATGAGCATCATCACCTACGGCATGGGTGTGCATTGGGCGACTGCCGTACAGGAGGAGACCGGCATTGACATCGATATCATCGACCTACGCACGCTCGTGCCTTTGGACGTTGAGACCATTCTTGCCAGTGTGAAGAAGACCGGCAAGGTGCTCCTGCTTCACGAGGACACGCTGACCGCAGGCTTTGGTGGTGAACTGGCGGCCATCATCGCCGAGCATGCCTTCGAGCACCTGGACGCGCCGATCGTGCGGGTGGCCAGCTGGGATACACCAGTGCCCTTCGCCATTCCGTTGGAACAGGGATTCCTGCCGAAGGGTAGATTGAAGGCGGCGGTGGAGCGGTTGGCGGGGTATTGAATCTCCTGCCCGCATCGAAAGCCGTACGATGGCAGCTCCCCCCGTTCCCTCAACGAACCCACTGCGCAACTTCTGGCGCAAGCTCGGGCCGGGGCTGATCACCGGTGCCAGTGACGATGACCCATCGGGCATCGCAACCTATTCGCAGGCGGGCGCCGCGTTCGGGCCGCGGCTGTTGTGGGCCCTGCTGCTCACCTATCCCATGATGGTATCCGTGCAGGAGATGTGCGCACGCATCGGTCTGGTGTCCGGCAAGGGGCTCATGGGCGTGATCGCTGACCATTACCCACGCTGGTTGGTGCGCTTGGTCCTGTGGGTGTCGGGACCGGCCATCATACTCAACATCGGTGCCAATATCGCTGGTATGGGTGCCGTGGGGAACATGGTCTTCCCGGCGATCCCGGGTTTCCTATTCTCCATTCTTTTCACGGCCATCCTGCTCTACACGATCATCCTATGGTCTTACCGGAGGATAGCACGCATCATGAAATGGATGTGCCTGGTGCTCTTCGCCTACCTGATCATCCCCTTCCTGGCCGACACGGATTGGAGCGCCGCGTTGCTGAGCACGGTTTGGCCCACGTTCGAGGTTGGCCCTGGCTATTGGATGATGCTGGTGGCCGTGCTGGGTACCACCATTTCACCGTACCTCTTTTTCTGGCAGGCCAGCATGGAGGTGGAAGAGCGTAAGCGGCGTGGCATCGTGGTGGTGGACAAGCCCATGCTGGGTGCCATGCGGGCCGATGTGCGGGTCGGTATGCTGCTATCGAATGTGGTGGCCTGGGCCATCATGCTCACATGCGGCACGGTGCTGTTCAGTGCCGGCGTCAGCGGGATAACCACCGTGGAGGAAGCCGCCGCTGCCTTGCGCCCGCTGGCCGGGGAGGCGGCACACCTGCTGTTCGCTCTCGGTGTGGTGGGCACGGGCTTCCTCGCCATTCCCGTGCTGGGGGGCGCGCTCAGCTACATGGTGGCCGAGGCATACGACTGGCCACAAGGGCTCGACAAGCGCTTCAGCGAGGCGCCAGCGTTCTACGTCACCCTTGCCGTTTCGCTCGTGGTGGGCCTGGCCATCGACCTCCTGCCGATCACAGCCATCCAGGGTCTGTTGTGGACGGCCGTGCTGTATGGCCTCACAGCCCCGGTGCTTATCGCCGTTATCCTGTTCATCTGCAACGACAAGCGCGTGATGGGTGAGCATGTGAACGGGTGGCGCCAGAACGTGGTGGGGGGCATCACGCTGGTCGCCATGTCCGTAGCTGCCGTGCTGCTTCTCATCGAGCTTTGATGTCCTCATGGGACAGTGGTTCGGGGGAGTATTGACCCGATCCATCGTGGTTCTTTTGCTGACCTTGGCCGGCTTTGGAGTAGGACCCCGGTGAGGAGGCCTTGGCATCAGCCGAACGCTTCGTTGTTCCAGCTATCCATTCGGCGAGATCGACCTGCAAGGTCCTTGCCTCCTTCCCTCATGTTGGGTGGGAAGGTGCGTCCTGCGAACGTCCCCGAAGCACGTTGATGCCGACCCATGCCGCAGCGTGCCCCTCACGCTGGCAGCATCACAGCATCCCTTGCGCGACGGCCACCGATCCGGTAATAGCATCTCAAGGATGTCGACGCTCGTGCTTTCCATGTGGATGCGAAGAAGTTACCTTGGTCACAAACCTGCTTGTACGATGAACCGGACATACCTCACGCTCGCCTTATCAGCCATACTGCCAGGCGCCGCCGTGGCGCAGGCTACCTGTGCCACGGCACTTCCCGTCTCCTTCGGGCAGCATGCGGTGCCCACCCTCATCGGCGAGGCGCCATTGCCTGTATGCGTGGGCAATCCGGCCCAGGCTGCTTTCGGTGCGTGGTACAGCTTCACCAGTCCGGTCGATACCACCATCCTGGTCTCCTCTGCAGTGACCGGCCTACCCAATGTGGATACCCGCATGCATGTCTATTCGGGGTCCTGCGGCGCGTTGGTATGTTTTGCGGGTGATGACGACAGCGGACCCGGATACACCTCGATCAGCACCTTCACGGCCAGTGCCGGAGTGACCTATTACATCGCTTGGGACAGTTATTGGACCGCGAACGGGTTCTCCTTCACGATCACCGGCGTCAATACCGTGGGTCCACCCCAGGGGACCGTAACGTTCAGCAACCTCAACATGCCTGGTGCCGGGGACGTCCAGGGTGTGGTGGACATGAACGGGGATGGCTTGGACGATGCCGTCTCGCCGGGATCGTCCAGTGTCACGATCAGTTATCAGCTCGCGGGAGGGGGGTTCAGCACCTCCACGATCATCACGCCCCAAGCGGATCACAGCGCATCCTGGAGCTTCGCGGTCGGCGATATGGATGCCAATGGTTACAACGACATGATGTATGGCGGAGGAAGTGGGGTCACCTTCATGCGGGCCAATGCCACGGGCACCGCCTACAGTGAGATCTCCTTCCCACAGTACATCTTCAGCCAGCGGACCAATTTCGTGGACGTCAACAACGACGGTCACCTGGACGCGTTCGTGTGCCACGATGTGGATGCCAACGTGCACTTCATCAACGACGGGTCCAATAACTTCTCCTTCGTACAGGGCGGTCTGGGTGAGACCTGCGGGAATTATGGCTCCATCTGGACCGACTACGACAACGATGGCCTGGTGGACTGCTTCGTGGCCAAGTGCGGCTGCGATCCGGTGGACCTGCTGATGCGCAACAACGGCGACTACACCTTCACGAGCATGGGGCCCAGCCTGGGTCTTGCCGACAGCCATCAGAGTTGGAGCAGCGCCTGGGGCGACTTCGACAACGATGGTGACATGGACATGCTCATCGGCAGCAGTTCGAGCAATGTCCACAAGCTCATGGCCAACAACGGTGATGGAACCTTCACCGATGTGACGGTGGGGTCCGGGTTCGATGCCTTTGGAGGGCAAAGCATCGAATGGACCGCCCATGACTTCAACAACGACGGTTATGTGGATATCATCGGGGCTGGTGCGCTGCACTACAACAATGGCGATATGACCTTCTCCGCTGACGCCAGTGCCCCGGGGAATGGTCCCATCGGCGACCTGAACAACGACGGGTTCCTCGATATCGCGGCCGGTTCCCAGGCTCGGATGAATCAAGGCAATGACAACAACTGGATCAAGATCATCCCCATCGGCGTGCAGAGCAACCGCAATGGCATCGGTGCTCGCATAGAGGTGGTAAGCGCACTGGGTACCCAGATCCGCGATGTGAAGAGCGGCGATGGATTCGCCTACATGAGCACCCTGTTCGCTCATTTTGGCATCGGTGAGGACACTGCCATCGAACTGGTGCGCATCAAGTGGCCCAGCGGGATCGTGGACGAGATCGAAGCACCCGCCATCAACGGCACACTGACGGTCGTCGAAGGCATCAGCACAGGCATCGCTGCGGAGGTCGCCGGCGGGTTGGTCGCCTTCCCGAACCCGGTGAACGAGGTGCTCACCATCCAAGGCGCCAGCCTGAACGCTCCGGTGGTCGTGACGGATGTGACCGGCAAAGTGGTGATGGAGGCGCGCCTGGCCACCGGCGTGCTCCCTGTTGGGGAACTGGCACCGGGTATTTACCAGCTGACCGTTCGTGACGGCCGGGAGCCCCGATCGGTGCGCTTCAGTAAACAATAAACATCCGAACTCCCACCGTGCGTCCGTTCCCCGACCGGGGACGGACGCCTTCTTTTTGGCAGGTCCCTTGCCTTTCACTTCGCGGATCGACTATCTTCGACCTAAGAAGCAAGTCATGCGGACACTCTACACGATCGCCTCTTTCCTCCTCCTTGGAGCATCCATCCAGGCTCAGTTGGTCATCAACGAGGTCGATTACGACCAGCCCAGCACGGATGTTGCCGAGTTCCTGGAGATCAAGAACGTGGGTAGCACCCCCTTCAACTTGCAGAACCTGGCCGTGGTGCTGGTCAATGGGTCGAACGGCCAAGCCGCCATCTACCAGACCATCACTTCCGCCACTTGGCCAACGCTGGCACCGGGCGACTATTTCGTGATCTGTGGGAACGATGCGAACACGGTGAATTGCGACCATGTTGGGCCCGCTGCCACGAACCTGATCCAGAACGGAGTGCCGGACGCCATCGCCCTGATCAATACTGCCACCGACGAGGTGCTCGACGTGCTATCCTATGGCGGCGCCGTCCCGGGCTACACCGAAGGTGCGCCCACCACTGCGCTGGACGTGAACATGATCGACGGTCGCAGCCTGAGCCGCTGGCCCGATGGCAACGACACGAACGACAATGACACGGATTTCCGCCTGGGCTGCAGCACGCCTGGCGAGACGAACAACGTGGACCCGGTCAACTGTGATATCCCCAGCGTAGTGACCGAGTTGATGGCGAGCCCTGGCTTCGTGGCATCGGTGGACCCTTCGCGCGACCTGTTGCAACTCCAGTGGACAAGCGAAGCGGCTCGTCCGGTGACCTTCGAGATCTTTAACATCGCCGGCGCCCGCATCGCCGAACGGCAGCTGTCCGGCAACCGCACCCTTACCTGGGAGCTTTCCCTGGCACCCTACCACAGCCAACTGCTGCTCGTACGTGCCACCAGCGGCGATGCCCAGCAGGTGAAGCGCATCGCCATTCCCTGAGGAGGTCCTTTACTGGTGCGATCGGTCAGGAACTTATTGTGATGCCGATCGTTCATTCTCTGCGTTCGTTCTGCTTATTCTTCTGATCATCAGTCGTTTAAGTTGATCGTCCTGCGCGCTTTTCAGGGCCGATCAAAACGGGTCTGTTGGTAATCGCCGGAGTGCCGGTACCCGCAGCCGTCCCGGGTCGTCGGACCTTGGCGCCATGACAGCGGCGGTGTTCGAAGCACGGTGGAACCGGATACTCCGGTCACGGGAACAGGGGTACGAGGAACTGAGCGATTTCCTGGGCCGCCATGCCAGTTATGGTCCCTTGGTGCGCTGCGGATTGCTGCGACGCCGGGCGGATGACAGCGAGTACCAGCGCTACAACGGCTATGTGCCCACCGAGCGTGGCGCGGACTTCCTGCTGTACATACCGGACAAGGAGCTGATCCTCGTCCGCCCTGAAAAGAGCGCCTCCCTCTACCTGGCCCTGCAGAACGACCCTGCACCCAAAGCAGTGTTCAAAGGAACTTACGCGGAGCCCACCGGGAAGCAATTCGAAGCTGTGAAGGAACTGCGCCAGAACGCTGGTCGTGATGTGTGGCGCGCACAACGAGCCGATGAGCTGGAGAAGCGTCTGCTGGCCGGCTACATGGACATCCGGCAGTTCACCGTGCGGACCGGACTCGGCGAGGGTGCCTTGTTGCGAGAAGGCTTGTGCTCCGCGCGTGCAGAGAAGCCGCACGATCGGGCCCTGCCCTTTGAGGTGACCGCCAACGGCGCCCATCTGCTCGAAGTGGCGGACCCTTGGGAGCTGCTGCTCGTGAAGCCCGGTATGGAACTGCCCTTGTTCGAGGTGCTCGACCCCGAACGGGCCGCCTACTGGTGCGGTTTGCCGTAGTCGGCATATCCGTGATCAAGAACGGCTGCTATCTTCGGGCGTAGCATGACGCCACTGGAAGCCACCATCATCAGGACGGAATATGTGACCCCGGATGTGAAGCGCTTCGTACTTACCAAACCCACGGGTTTTCGCTTCGTTCCCGGACAAGGATGCATGGTCTCCATCAACATGGATGGCCTGCGCGAGGAGAAACGCGCCTTCACCTTCACCAACCTGCCCAGCGCTCGCACTCTGGAGCTGATCGTGAAGATCTATTCCGGCCACAAGGGAGTCACCCAACAGATGTCCCTGATGCGCAAAGGCGACACGCTGTTGCTGCATGAGGTGTTCGGGACCATCACGTACAAAGGGCCGGGCTACTTTTTTGCGGCAGGCGCTGGCATCACGCCGTTCCTGTCCATCTTCCGGAAGCTGCACAAGCAGAATGAACTGAAAGGCTGCACGTTGGTCTATTCCAACAGGACGGCCCAGGATGTCATCATGGACAAGGAGCTTGAAGGCATGTTGGGTCGCCAATACCTGAAGACGTTCACCCGGCAAGGCGTCATTGGTTTCCGCGACCGCCGGATCGATCGCGATACCCTGATCACCTTGGTGCAGAACTTCGACCAGTACTTCTACCTCTGCGGTCCGCCGGAGTTCGTGGCCGATCTGGAGCGGATGCTGTTGGAACTGGGTGCCAAGGCGGAAAGCCTCGTCTTCGAGGCCTGAGCTCAGGCCTTCCGTCCCTTGCCCACCTGGAAGTCGCCCGTTTCGAAGCGCAGTAGTAGCTCTGCCACGCGCTTGGCCTGTGTGGCTTCGGTCTTCGCACTGCCCACCCAGTAGCACATGCTGCGCTTCATGCCGGGCGTGAGCTGGTCCCACGCCGCTTTCATTTCGGGGAGGAAGTCGAGCGTCTCGGCGAGGGCCTCGGGAAGGTCCAACTCATTCGGATTCGGGTGCTTCCAGAACTCCACCTGTACGGTGTCGCCCACACGCTTCAGCTTGGCCGCCCTACGGATATCGCCGCCCAGGATGATGATGTGCACGCCGCTCTTCTGGGGCATCAGGGCGCGGTCCACCGCCACACCGTTCACCGTGCCCTGCACACGCACGCGCCCCCGGGTGCCGAACTCCTGCTCCACGTCGATGGGCACCTCCACGTACATGAAGGCCATCTGCGCGTTCATCTTCTCCAGCGGGGCGGTGAAGCGGTAGGTCTTGGGCTTCTTCATGTGCCCATGTGTTCATTTGAACATGTGCTCATGATCCGAAGATCTGCCAGCTATCCGTGGCGCTGGCTCGGCTTGAAGGCGTAGCTCCGGAGCAGGCCGCATTTCGCGCAACGGTAGGCTGTGATCGGGAACACCAAGCGACCGCTCAGTTTGAGTCCGGTGAACATGCTGTCCTCCGGCTTGCCTTGCACCCAGGAACTCTGGTCGGTGTAAATGGCGTTCCAGTTATCTGGGATCAGGCCAGGTTCCATATCCACCTTGCAGTCCGGGCATTGCGGGACCTTTGGGCTTGGGTAGCGTGAACGTGTGGGGCTCATCCTCCTGATCTTTTGGCTTTGTAGCCTTTCTGTGCAAGATAGGCCATCACCTTGTCGCGGTGGTCTCCCTGCAGCAGGATCACGCCGTCCTTGGTGTTGCCTCCCACGCCACACTTGCTCTTCAGCGCGCGGCCCAGGTCGTCCAGGTCGCCGGGCTTGCCCACGAAGCCCACGATGCGCGTCACCTCCTTGTTGCCCTTCAGCCGGTCCAGGTGGATGCGGAGGTCCTGCTGCTGCGGGGGCAGGGTGGCGGGCTCCCGCTCGGTGCCGAGGCCCTTGTTGGTGCTGTACACCAGGCCGCCGAGGTCGGAGAGGGTGGGGCGCTTCTTCATGGTGCAATGCTAGCGAATGGGAACTGGTGAAGGGCGAATGGAACCTCGTTGATCGGAGGTCCATCCGCCATGCGTTGCGCTGCACGCACAGCACACGAGGAACCGTGGTGCGGCCCTTGCCTCGAAGGAGGCTCCGTCAAGCGTTACCGCGACAGGTACCCTCCATCCACCGCATAGTAGGCCCCCGTCACGAAGCTGGCCTTGTCGCTGGCCAGCCAGAGGACCAGTTCGGCCACCTCCTCGGGCTTGCCCAGCCTGCCGATTGGATGGAGCGCGGCGATGCCGGTGAGTTGCTCCTCGGTCAGGTTCTTGTCCAGCATGGGTGTCCGGATGAAGCCCGGCCCCACGCTGTTCACGCGGATGCCTTGCGTGGCGTACTCCATGGCGGCGTTCTTCGTGAGGCCCACCACGCCGTGCTTGGCGGCCACGTAGGCGCTGCTGTAGGCAAAGCCCACCTGCCCCAGGATGGAGGCGATGTTGATGATGCTGCCACCGCCGCTCTTCAGCATGGCCGGGATCTGGTAGCGCATGCCGTAGAACACGCCGTTCAGGTTCACCCCGATCACCTTCTCCCAGCCATCCAGCGGGTATTCCCCCGTGGGTGCGGCCGGACCGCCGATGCCGGCGTTGTTCACCGCGATGTCCAGACGGCCGTAGGCCTGCAGCGCGATCGTCACCTGATGCTCGTTGTCCATGGCGCGGCTCACGTCCGTGCGCACCACGGTGCCCTCGCCGCCCAGTTTCTGCACCGCCTTCAGCACACGGTCGGCGTCCTCGCCCACGATGTCGCTCAGCACCACCTTCGCGCCTTCCCGAGCAAAGGCCATCACACAGGCCTCGCCGATGCCCGATCCGGCCCCGGTCACCAAGGCCACTTTTCCCTGCAGTTGTCCCATGTTCATTGGTGTTATGTGCCCCGCCAGGGGCGTTTTTCTTCACCGCTCAAGGTAACTCTGATGTGATCGACGCACCTTGATGTTCGTCAGGTGGACAGGCGCCGGCCTACTACTTTTGTGGCGAACAACACCGCATTCCATGCCCGGCACAGAGCTATTCGGCGAAGAAGAGAAAAAGGAAGTGATGGACGTCCTCAACACGGGCGTCCTGTTCCGCTTCAACCACGACGCCCAGCGCCAGGGCCACTGGAAGGCCAAGGATTTCGAGGCCGAGGTGGCCAAGTTCTGCGGCGCGAAGTATGGGCTCGCCGTCAGCAGCGGCAGTACGGCCGTGAGCACCATGCTGGCGGCCTGCGGCGTGGGCTACGGCGATCACGTTATCGTGCCGCCCTTCACCTACATCGCCACCATTGAGGCGGTGATGCTGGCCGGCGCCCTGCCCGTCTTCGCCGAGATCGACGACACGCTGTGCATGAGCGCCGAGGGCATCCGCGCCGTCATCACGCCCCAGACCAAGGCCGTGCTGCTGGTGCACATGTGCGGCGCCGCGGCCGACCTCGACGGGATCATGGCCGTGTGCAAGGAGCACAACATCCAGCTGATCGAGGACAGCGCGCAGGCCCTGGGCGGCAGCTACAAGGGGCGCATGCTCGGCACCTTCGGGCGCATGGGCAGCTTCAGCTACGACTTCTTCAAGATCAACACCTGCGGCGAAGGCGGCGTGGTGATCACCGACGACCACCAGCTGTGGGACACCGCCCAGCAGTTCGCGGACCACGGCCACGACCACATCGGCAACAACCGAGGCATGGAGCAGCACCCCATCATGGGCACCAACTTCCGCATCGGCGAGATCAACGCCGCCATCGGCCTGGCTCAGACGCGCAAGCTGCCCTACATCCTGGCCCAGCAGCGCACCCACAAGGCCATCATCCAGGAGCGCCTGTCGAAGATCCCCGGCCTGCAGTTCCGCCGCCACACCGATGAGGCGGGCGACAGCGCCACCTTCTTCCACCTGCTGCTCCCCAGCGAGGCCGTGGCCCGCGCCACCGTGAAGGGCTTCGCCGAGGCCGGCATCCCGCACGGCTACTGGTACGACAACATGTTCCACTACATCAAGCAGTGGGACCATGTGAAGAACCTCAGCATGCCCTACAAGCTGGTGGCCCACGAGCTCGGCCTCCCGCAAGACCTCAAGACCATGACCTTCCCCAAGAGCGATGCCGTCATGAGCCGCCTCATCAGCTTCAACATCCGCGTGACGTGGACGGAAGCGGAGCTGGATGCGATGCTCACGAAGATGGAAGGGGCGGTGCGGAAGGCGATGGAGGGGGTGGCCGTCTGAGCGATCAGTACACGAGGCGCACCCACATACACCCCGCGCAGCATGTATATGGGGTACCTCAACGTCGACCTCTCCAAGGGCCCTTGAGCCAGTCCAGTTCGTTCTTTCAGCAGTGGGTCTTGCTCAGCCACGATCGCTGAAGGGATAGCCAAGGTGGCTGGCCATCTCCATGGGTCGTGAACATGATGGAT
Source organism: uncultured Chryseobacterium sp. (assembly GCA_964476665.1). GTDB lineage: Bacteria > Bacteroidota > Bacteroidia > Flavobacteriales_F > PHOS-HE28 > PHOS-HE28. Next base: position 10,392 of record CAYZBO010000011.1, read on the forward strand.
CGACGCTAGTGGAGTACCACCGGGAACGACCGGACCTCGGTGCCGCACACCAGCCGCAGGTGATGCACACCCGCGGCCAAGCCGCCTAGATCGACCTTGAGCGTGGGCGCACCGGCATTCACCGGAACGTTCTGTGTGCGAACGGTCCTGCCTGTGGCATCCATCACGGAAAGCAGCGCCAGCCTGCCTGCGCAAGGTGGGCACTCCACCGTCACCTCATCCGTTGCAGGTACGGGATAAACACGGCCGGTCGACGCCGCGGTCGCTGCCATGCCGGTCTCCAGGTCCTTACCGAGGAAGCGGGCCACCAGGAATCCGTGGTTGGGGGCACCCCAATAGCCCGCAGCCACGGTGATCGCAGCATCGGGCCCGATGGCCACTCCGCTTCCAATTTCGAGATGCAGGCCAGGTACGTTCGGGGTGAACAGTACGATGCCGTTCTGCCCGAAGGTCGGGTCGGGAGTGCCCCACATATCGAACCGGGCCAGCAGTACTTGGGTGGTCTGTGCTGCAATGTCGTCCACGGAACCGGTCACCACGATCATCCCATCGGGTTGGAGCGCGAGTGCCGATCCGTGGGTGTTGTCCTGCAGCGAGAGTTTCAGTGAGCCGTCCTGTGCAAAGGTGCTGTCCGGGGTTCCGTCCGGAAGCAGCCGCACGATGATCAACGTGTCCGGCGGCGGGGAGGTCCACCCCGTCACCACAATGCGGCCGTCGGGTTGCAGCACAACGTCATGAAAGCGATGGGTCCCCATGATGTCGGCCGGAAGTACCGCCCACCCGTCCACTCCGAAACCCAGACTATCCAGCTCGCCGTTCGGCAGCAGTCGCGCGATACCAGAGCCGACCACGATGGCTCCATCCCCGTTCGTTTCCAACACGATGGCTTGTCCAAAGGTCGCAGCTGGACCATGCGGTATTCGGACACTGCCTGCGGCTCCGAACGAAGGGTCCGGTGTCCCGTTGGCCAGCACGCGGTGGACCAGCAACACACTGTCGGAACTGCCACAGGCCACGATCCGGCCATCAGCCTGGACGGCCACATCGTACAGCCCGGTGACCTCATCGGGAAAGAACACCCTATGCATTCCACCAGTGCCAAATCCGGCATCAAGGTTGCCGGTACTATCAAGCCGCACGAGAAGGCCCTTGGTGGTCTGAGGCAGTCCTTGTGTGTGGGTCATGCCGGCGATCAGGATGCTGCCGTCGGCTTGGAGTGCACTTCCTTCACCGAACTCGGTCCAATCTGCGTGAACAGCCAGTGAGCCACTGTTGCCGAACTGGTCGTCCAGTTCCCCGTTGGACAGGAACCGCGCCACTCCGATATCGTTGCCCTGTCCTACAGCCGTGCCCACCACAATGCTGCGGCCGTTCGGGGTCAATAGCAGGGATCGGGCGTGCTCCAGGTCCACCGCGCCGTTCGTGATCACGTATCCCGAATCGGCGAAGGCCGTGTCCAGTTGTCCGGCCAATTGAGCTGTCAAGCTATGGCAGACCAATAGGGCCAGCAGGGAGGAGGGTATTTGCTTCTTCATGCTGATCGGTAGACGCAGATCGCCCCTCAGGGTTGGCTCCCTTTTCGGCTCTCGCACCGTTCCTTTGCACCATGAACCTGTTCCGCAACTTCAAGTCCGTTACCAAGACCGCCTACGGACGCGGCAGCTTCGGCAAGCTGGGCGAGATCCTCGAACCGCACCGCAGCGCCAACAAAAGCTTCATGGTGTTCCTGGTGGACCACTATTTCCAAGGGAACGAGGCTTTCCTTGCACGCATCCCGAAAGCGGAAGGGGATGAGCTCATCTTCTGTAGCACTGCCAATGAACCCACCACCGAACTGATCGATGGCCTGCGCGACGACATCCTCGCCCGCCGTGGCTTGCCTGCGGGGCTCGTCGGCATCGGTGGTGGCAATGTGATGGACGTAGCCAAGGCCCTCTCGCTCATGTTAACCAACGAGGGCAGCAGCGTGCAGTACCAAGGCCTCAACCTGATCAAGAAGCCCGGCATCTACCACTGCGGCGTGCCCACCATCAGTGGCACCGGTGCGGAGGTGAGCATGACCGCCGTGCTTACCGGCCCCGTGAAGAAGCTCGGCCTCAAGTGCGACTGGACCGTCTTCGACCAGATCGTGCTCGACCCGGACCTCATCGCCACCGTGCCCACCGACCAGTGGTTCTACACCGGCATGGACACCTACATCCACAGCGTGGAGGCCATCACCGGCACCAAGAAGAACACCTTCGCCGAGGCCTACAGCGAGAAGGCGCTCGACCTATGCCGCGAGGTGTACCTGAAGCGCGACCGCAGCGACCCCAAGAGCGACGAACTGCTGATGGTGGCCAGCTACATGGGCGGCCTCAGCCTGACGTACAGCGAGGTGGGCGTGTGCCATGCGCTGAGCTACGGCCTGGGCAAGGTGCTGGAGATGCACCACTGCTTCGCGAACTGCGTGGCATTCAACCAGCTTGAGGACGTCTACGGCGACCATGTGCAGGAGTTCAAGGACATGGTGAAGCACAACAAGGTCCACATCCCGCTAGGCCTTGCCAAGGACTGGAGCGAGGAGACCATCAGTGCCATGGCCGAGGTCGCCTACAACCTGCCGCACATGTGGGACCACGCCTTCGGGCCGGATTGGCAGCAGGTGCTGGACCGCGAGCGTATCAAGGGGTGGTATAGGAGGATGTGATCAGCGCACCTGCGGATCGAATCCGGCCACACGCGCAGAGATCTGTTCGGATGCCCGCTCCAGCAGCTGGGCGCGCGTGTTACCCTTGCGCAGTTCCTGACGCGCCACACGCAGCACATCCGATAGCAGGATACGGCCGGTGCTCACATCGATAAGCTGCATCTGCACCTCCATTTGGCGCGTCAGCACATCGTCGAAGCGAAGGATCTTGGCTGAAAGCACGTACCGCGCACCGATCAAGCGTCCTGCCTCCATGCTGTAGCGATCGTCGTACACGCCGCCCATCTGCCTGCGTTGCTCGGCCAGGAGCTGGTCGGTATTGTCGCGGTCCACCAGGATGAGCAAGGGGTCGTTGAGGTCCAGCAGGGCTTTCTTCACATTGGCCGCAAGCTGTGCTTCGATGGGGGTGGCCGAAAGCACGCCGCCAAGCTCATTGGTATAGAGCTGCTGATTGAAGATCGGCACGTATGTCAGAGAGAACTCCGCGCGCTGACGACAACTATCGCGCAGTGCCATGGCTTCCTTGTAGCCTGCATCCAAGCTCACCACCCGGTCGAACTGACGGTATCCTTCACGCCAAAGGGTGAGCGCCATGGCCTTCTCCCCCTTCTGGTAGATGGGTTCGATCGTGGCCACCAGCTCCACATAGGTGGCTTCCTTTCGGTCGGGCTGCAGTGCCAGGCAACGCCGCGCCGCATCCAATGCCGCCTCGAAGCGTTGTTCCCGCAACGCCGCTTGTGCCTCGTTCAATGCCCTGTCGGCCGAGCGCTGAACAGCCTCCTGTCGACGTAGTTCCAACAGTGTGTTCCACGATAGGTCCAAGCCGCGGACGGCCTGTTCCCGGTGGTAGGACTCCACCTTGTTCCGCAGTGCGTCCCCGCCGCTCAGGTCATCCGCCAGGTATTTCGCGCTGGCCTCATCCTGCATTCGCAGCGAGATGGCTTGGGCGGTGCGCTGCATGCCGATGTGGGCCTCCACATGCATCCGCTGGCGCTGATGGAGCTCATGATAGACACCGTACGCCTCTGAATGCATTCCGGCACGCTCATAATGTGCGCCTCGCTCCAAGGCCTTCCTTGTGCCACCGCACGCCACGAGCACAAGTGCGATGAGTAGGAGTGTGGTGCGCATCGTTCGCATCAGCGGCAAATTTCGTTCCATGTGACGGAACTTCAAGTCGGATCGGTAGCGCTAAGTTTGTCCACATGCGCCTGCACGCCCCGGGGCTTTTGCTGATGCTCGTCGCTGCAAGCCTCGCACTGCTGCTGGCGGGGCTGCTCCTCGGACCCATTTCCATCACCCCGCAGGAGGTGCTCGAAGCCCTGGTCGCGTTCGATGGTTCCGGCCATGCGCGCATCATCCGTGAGGTGCGTCTGCCATCGGTCCTTACCGCATGGGCGGCTGGTGCTGGGTCGGCGGCCAGCGGGGCGCTCATGCAGACCCTTTTCCGTAACCCGCTTGCCGGTCCATCTGTGCTGGGCATAAGCTCCGGTGCAAGTCTCGGTGTGGCCGTGGTACTGCTTCTTCAACCCTTGTGGGCCTTTGCGCCCGGTATCGGCGACCTGGCCTTGATCCTTGCCGCCGCCGCAGGTGGCATCGGGGTGCTCCTCCTGATGTTGCTGGCCGATCGTCGGCTGGGCGATACCGCCACCCTCCTCATCGTGGGTTTGATGGTGGGCTATCTGTGCAGTGCGGCCATCAGTGTGATGGAACTTGGCAGCCGAGCAGGACCGGTAAAGGGCTTTGTCCATTGGGGAATGGGCTCCTTCGCCGGAGTATCGCTACAGCGCCTGCCGTGGTTGCTGTTGCCAGTACTTGCGGCCTTGGTGATCTCCTTTCTGCTAGTGAAGCCCCTCAACGCCTTGCTCCTGGGTCCTGATGCCGCCTCCACCCTGGGAACCGATGTGCCGAAAGCACGCAGGAACATCATGTGGACAGCCGGGCTGCTGGCGAGCATAATTACGGCGTTCTGCGGGCCCATCGCCTTCCTTGGACTCGCGACACCGCATCTGGCGCGTGCGCTGGTGCGCACCGGGGATCATGCCCGCCTGCTTCCGGTATCCGTGGTGCTCGGTGGTGCCTTGGCCATGGCCTGTGACCTGATCGTCCGGTTGCCGGGGTCGGACGGTGTGTTGCCTCTGAACGCGGTCACCTCCCTGATCGGCGGGCCTGTGGTCCTCTGGGTCCTGTTGCGGAGGGAACAATGGAACCTGCGCGTATGAAAGGCTTGCACGTGAAGGGGCTCACCGTTGGCCACCCGGGCAGACCGCTGGTGACCGACCTTGAGTGGCATTGCGCGAGCGGCACGCTGGTATCGCTCATAGGGGTCAATGGAAGCGGTAAATCAACCCTGTTGCGTTGTCTGGCCGGGTTGCTGCCACCGATGGCCGGTACAGTGCAGGTCAACGGCCGGGACCTGGCCCACATGGAGGCGTTGGAACGCGCACGGAAGGTGAGTTTCGTGATGCCTGGCAGGGCCGTATCGGCACCACTGAACGTGCGTGCGCTGGTGGCGCTCGGTAGGCAGCCATGGACCGGGTTCTTCGGCCGGCTGTCATGTACGGATGAGGAGATGGTGGATGCTGCGCTCAAGGCCACAGGGGCGGGCCACCTCGCGGACAGACCGCTGTATACGCTCAGCGACGGTGAGTATCAATTGGTGACCATTGCCCGCGTGATCGCACAGGACACGCCCATCGTGCTGCTTGACGAACCCACAGCCTTCCTGGACCTGGTGAACCGTATCGCCATTGTGCGGCGGTTGGCCCTGCTGGCGAAGGACCTGGGACGCATCATCCTGTTCAGCACGCACGATCTTCAGGTGGCCGTTGACCATGCCGACCGGGTGCTGCTGTTGCAGGGAGGCAGGGCCCATGATGGGCCTCCGATGGAGGTCCTTGGATCGGATGCGATACAGGCGGCGTTCCGCTCCGAGGGTCTGCGCTTCGACCCCGCCACGCGCAGTCTGCGCTCCGCTCCTTGATACCGCGAACGAAAAAGCCCCCGGCATCGTTGCCGGGGGCTTCGGTGCGATCGTAGGAGCCTTATTTCTTCAAGGCATCCCGGATCTCCATCAGCAGCTTCTCTTCGTTGCTGGGGGGCGGGGGCGCAGCCGGGGCCGCCTCTTCCTTCTTCTTCATGTTGTTGATCGCCTTGATGATCATGAACATCACGAAGGCGATGACCAGGAATTCGATCGCCACGGTGATGAAGGCGCCCCATTTGACCGCCACTTCCGAGGCCGCCGGTGTCACGACATTGCCGGTCGCGTCCTTCACCTCAGCGGTCGCCTGGGTGAGCACATATTTCTTTTCACTGAAGTCGACCCCGCCGGTGAGCTGTCCCACCACAGGCATCACCATGCCATCGATGAACGCACTGGTGACCTTGCCGAACGCGCCACCCATGACAAAGGCCACGGCCATGTCGACCAGGTTGCCCTTCATGGCGAATTCCTTGAATTCCTTCATCATTCCCATTGTAATGTGGTTTTGGTGGTTCGTACGCGAATGTAACCATCGGTCACATACCGCGCCCAGCATCAAGACTTCCGCTGCGTTCGATGAGCACAGAAAGGATCCGCCTGGTCCCCGGGACCTTGAACAACACGTTCTCGGGCGTTGCGCCGGCAGGGGAGATGGGTATGTCCACGTAATCCAGCAGGGCATCCCGGTCGTAGGGGGAGAGGCGCAGGTCCTGTTGAATGGGCACGGTATCCTGGCCAGAGACCAATGCCAGCACGCGGAGCGGGAGGGCGTGGAGGCTTGCCACGCGGACACGTGTGCCACCGGGTCGCAGGAACGCAAGCGCAGGGTCCGGGGGAGCCAGGGTCCGCTCTATCAACCAGCGGTCGTGCGCAATGACAGTGGTGTCGAACGGAGCGAGCGAGGGATCGATGCGCAACAAGGCCTCGATCTCCGCAGCCACCGGCCGCGCTTCTGCGAGAAGACTATCCAGCCATCCGCCCACGGTGACACGCTCCAACCAGCCATGATAGGCCTCGCGTATCGAACCAACGGAAAGCAGGCGGCCGAATAGTTCATCCGATCGAACATCCGACGCATCGACGGATAGTGTTTCGATCGCCACGCCTGCGCGCTCCCCTGGCACGAAAGGGACCAGCGTTCCGTTGGACGCGTCCAGAAGGAGGTTCGCCTCTGTCCAGCGCAATTCACCCTGTACGCCGAACAGATCGCACAACGCCAACAGCGCACCGCACTTGGCGGCATCGATACGGGGGCTTTCACCGGCCGCCGTGGACTGCAGCGTGCGCAGGGCCCGGGACCATGCAAGTGCTGCCGGGCCTTCCGGTTCAACTCCCCGGTAGCGAAGGGCGGCAACGGCCAGTTGCTCCTGTGGTAATGGAGCAGCCTTGTGCGATGATAGGACCGACCCGGCACGCTTCATCAGACCCGCATCATAACCGCCCCACGATGGACCCGTCAAACTGCTGTCCATCGCCGGATCCAGGGAGCGCCAGATGTACGGTCCCTTGTCACGCCCGTTCACGCTGAACTCGGTAAGGGCCACTGGGAAATGCGGAAGGCCTGCACGCTGGAGCGCTCGGGCGAAGAGCCATTGGTGAAGGACGGAGCCTTCGCCCGGAGGACCGGTCACCGCTCTTGTCATACCACCTGGCAGGTGGGCACCGGCCGAACGCAGGATGTAGGAGGGTGCGGCTGCCCGTGTGGACCCGGAGCCCGGCCATGCCGGGCTGCAGACGATGTTCAGCGTATCTCCCGCACGGATCAGCAGGGCATCAACCGATATGGGAAGCGCGAGATCGAGGGTGTCGGGTGGGTGCGGGACGGTCCCCGCGTGCTCCAACACCTGACGGGCACTGTCACTGAAGACCAGTTCGATCCCCTCCACTGCGGGTGCGCCCCCTCTGAACGCGTTGAGCACCGGTCGCGTGATGCGCTTCAACCCAGGGTCAAGGACCTGATGCACGAAGCCACTGCGTTCGGTGCGCACCCCCAGGAAATAGACGAGCAACAGCAGGAGCAAAGCTAGCAATGGTGCAGAACGGTCCAGCAACCAACGGCCTGCCCGGCGCAGCAGCGTGCGGTCCATGCTCATGGCAACAAGATAGCGCTGTGCAGCGCGGCACGCATCAGCGCAGTTCCTTCAGCAGCTCGCGGTGCTGGCCCTGGAGCCGTTCGACCTCGCGCGCCAGGCGTTCGATCTTCTTCTCCATTTCCTTGCGCATGGCCTCACCGCTCGCGCTCTTGAAGTTGAACATGCCCATGTTCTGCTCCATCTGGCGCATCTCCGCTTGGAGCTCTTCGATCTTCCGCTTCACGAAACGGCTTTCACGCTCCATGCGGTCGCGTCCGTCGGGGGCGCTCTTCAGGCTTTCCACGTGGTCCTGGAACTGCATGCGGCGGCGCTCGTCACCCTCCATCTTCAATTGGCCGTAGTGCTTGTCCAGTGCATTGCGGTAACGCTCGTTCAGGCTGTCGAACATCCGGGGTGAAACGCGTCCCGAGTTCATCCAACGCACCGAGAACTCCTTCAGCTTGTCCAGGTCCTTGCCGCGGTCGCCACTGAGCTGGAAGCCTTCTATCTCGGCCAGCAATGCTTCCTTCTCCTGCACATTGGTCGCTTGTTCCTCGTCCTGCTTGGCGAAGGTGGCCTTGCGGTTCTGGAAGAAGGCATCGCACGCCTCGCGGAATTTGTTCCACAGCTTGTTCTCATCGCGTGGACCGGCGCTGCCAGCCTCTTTCCACTGCTGCTGCAAGGCTTTCAGGCGGTCGGCCGTGCGCTTCCATTCCTTGCTGTCCTTCAGGCTCACGGCCTCCTCCAACAGGGCCTGCTTCTTCTCCCGCGCAGCGCGGAACTGGTCCTTGAGCGAATCGAAATAGGCCTTCTTGGCGTCGAAGAAGCCATTGCATGCATTCCGGAATTCCTTCCAGATCCGCTCATTGTCCTTCTTGGTCGCGAAGCCGATCTGCTTCCAGGCGTTCTGCAGTTCGAGCACCTCGTCAGTGAGCTGTTTCCACTCCTTCGCCCCTGCAGCTGCCGTCCGCTCCATCAGGGCGGTCACCTTGTCGATGAGCCCCTGCTTGGCGGCCAGGTTCACTTCGTGCTCGGCGCGGCGTGCGCGGTAATGCTCGTGAACCTTGTCATATACCACACGGGTGGCGTTCCAGAAGCCATCGCGCAGCACCTCCCACTCTTCGCGTACCACCGGACCGATGTGCTGCCATTTCTCCTGATACTCGCGCACCATCGATTCCAGTTCCCGGATGTTGTCCTTCTGGGCCAGGCTCTGCATGTCGGAGACGAGCGCCTGCTTCAATGCGGTGTTCTTGCGCAGGTCGTGGTCGCGCAGTTCCTTGTAGATGCGGATGTGGTAGTAGAACTCATCGCGCAGGTGGCTGTAATCGGTCTGTAGGTCACGGTAGTATTGCGCCGGTACGGGGCCGATCGCTCGCCACTGTTCATGCAGCTCGTTGAAGCGGTTGAAGGCATTGCCGATGTTCTCTTCGTTGGCGATGAGCGCCTTCAACTCCTCCATGATGGCCTTCTTAGCGGCCATGTTGTCGGCTTCCTCCTTGGCCTTGCGGCGGCGGATGTCGTTCACACGCTGGTTGAAGCTGTCGAGCAGCTGCTTGAACCGCTTGTCCTCCTCATCCTGCAACGGCGCGGATTCGATCGCGAGGGGAGCGACGGGTTCACTGCCCTCTGAGGCGGGTGCTCCCTCTTCGCCGGTCTGCGTGGCCTGCAGCACGCTCGCCACCAGGCCCTCGTAAGCCTCCTTTACACCTTCCACCGCTTCGGATGCCTGTTCGACATCCTCTTGCGCGTTGAGTTCTTCGAGCCGTTGGATGAGCTCTGCTTTGGTCGCCATCAAGTGCGGACGGGAATAGCTTGGAACCCCGACCGATCCAAAGATAGGGGGACGTGCCACTACGCAGCCAAGGACGTGAACCAATTCAACATTCAACACCAGCCGATCTGCTTGCCCTCTTTCCGGATGACTTCTCCGCCGAACAGGTTGCGTAGTCCTCACTACGCAGCCCGTTCTGCATATCGTCTTCCGAAAAGATCGCCGCGCTTCTCCTGGCCGGTCTTGAATGTCGAACTGGTATTACACGGCGAGCCCCAGCATGCACACATCATCCAACTGCTCCTGACCGCCCTGCCACTGATCGAACGTGTGCTCCAGCACGCGTCCCTGCTCGGCCATGGGCAGTGTGGCATGCGTGCGCAACAGTTCCTGCAGACGCGTGCTCATGAAGCGTTCGCCTGCCGGGCCGCCGAGCTGGTCCACATAGCCGTCGCTGAACAGGTAGATGCGGTCGCCTGCGCTGTAGGCGAGGCGGTGGCAGGTGAATTGGCGTGCGCGACCATGCTGCGCCCCCCCCACCGGACGCCGATCGCCATTGATGACGCTGAGCTGACCGGCATGCCACCAGTAGAGCGGTCGCATGGCCCCTGCGAACAGGATGGTGTGTGATCGCTGGTCCACCTTGCAGAGAGCGATGTCGAGCCCGTCGCCTGCACCGCGCACCAGCCCTTCCTGATGCAGCACAGTGATCAAGCGTTCGTTCAGCTGGCTCAGGATATCCGCCGGGTCGAGGTGGGGATCACGCGCGACCACCTCGTTCAGGGCTGAACAGGCAATGGCCGCCAACATTGCGCCGGGCACACCGTGGCCCGTGCAATCCGCCGTGGCCACCAGGCTCTCCTGCTCGTTGATCCGGTGGAACCAATGGAAGTCGCCGCTCACCACCTGCTTGGGCCGGTCGATGAGGAAGGCATCTGCGAAGTGGGAACGATACACCGTGCTGTGCGGCACCAGCGCCCGTTGGATGCGGCCTGCGGATGCCAGGCTGTCGGTGATGCGCGCGTGTGCCGTGCTGAGCCGGATGCGTTCCTGTTCTTCGCGCTGCAGCCAGGCCCCGACCGAACGGTGCAGCAGTATGCCGATGAAGAACAGCAGGGCGAAGGCCAGGGCAGCGTTACGCCCCAGATTAGCGAGCGCTGCGGATCGCACCGAGGCGATATCCACCCGGCCGAAGACGATGCCTTCCTGCCGACCCGTGCTCCCCACCAAGGGGGCCGTACGCGCAGCCCAGGTGCGGGAGTCCTGCTCCACGGTGAGCGCGCCGCCCTGTGCGTATCGCACCATCAGCTCTGGAACTCCGACGCTGTATGGCGAAAGCCATTGGACCCGGGGGTCTGAACCAGCCAGCTGGACCAGGCCGTCTGAGCGGTCGTCCATGCGCAACACTAACAGGGGAGGCAGGTCCGGATGAACGGATGCCGTCCGTCTGAGCTGGTCGTGCAGCACGTAGAACCAAGCGTCCTGCGTGGGCTTCAGCAACACACCGGACGTGGGGTACTTCTCCAGCAACAGGGCGATGTGGTCAGCGTTGATGAGCGCCGCCGCGCTGCGTACGGCCACATCCAATCGTTCCAGGCGTGCACGCTCCATGGAGCGCAGATCGCTGCGGAAGTTCACCTGCAGCCCCACGCACACCAGCAGCACGAGCACTGTCCCGGTGGAGAACAGGACCTTGCGGCGGGTGGTGAAGGAACGCGGTGGCACGGAAGAACGGCGCCCGGCTGTCGGGCGCGGTCGTTCCTACGTTACGATCACCATCCAGGTTGCCCCCGCTCAGCCCAGGAACGGATACCGGTGGTCGGTGGGCGGCACGAAGTTCTCCTTGATGGTGCGCGCGTTCACCCAGCGAATGAGGTTGAGGTAGCTGCCGGCCTTGTCGTTGGTGCCGCTGCCGCGCGCGCCGCCGAAGGGCTGCTGCCCCACCACGGCCCCCGTGGGCTTGTCGTTGATGTAGAAGTTGCCGGCCGCATGGCGCAGGGCGTCGGTGGCCTCCACGATCGCCGCGCGGTCCCGGCTGAACACCGCGCCGGTGAGGGCGTACGGACTGGTGGAATCGAGCAGCTTCAGGGTCTTCGCCCACTCGTTCTCGGGGTACACGTAGATGGTGAGCACGGGTCCGAAGATCTCCTCGCACATGGTGGTGCTCCTGGGGTCCTTCGTCACGGCCACGGTGGGCGCGATGAACCAGCCCTGGCTCTTGTCGTAGGTGCCGCCGGCGATGATGCTCACGTTCTTCCGGTCCTTCTTCAACCCGTCGATGTACGAAGCGATCTTGTCGAAGGCCTTCTCGTCGATCACGGCGTTGATGAAGTTCTTCGGGTCGCGCGGGCTGCCCATCGTGAAGCTCTCCAGGTCGGCCAGCAGCTCCTTTTTCACCGTGGGCCACAGGTTGCCGGGGATGTAGGCGCGGCTGGCGGCGCTGCACTTCTGCCCTTGGAACTCGAAGGCGCCGCGGCTCAGGGCGGTGGCCACCTCCACGGGGTCGGCGCTGGGGTGCGCGATCACGAAGTCCTTGCCGCCGGTCTCGCCCACGATGCGCGGGTAGCTGCGGTAGGTGCGGATGTTGGCGCCGATGGTGGACCAGATGGTCTGGAACACGCTGGTGCTGCCGGTGAAGTGGATGCCGGCGAAGTCGGGGTGGCTGAAGATCACCTCACCAGCGTCCTTGCCGCTCACGTGGACCAGGTTGATGACCCCGCCGGGCAGGCCCGCGGCGCGGAAGAGGTCCATGATCACCTGCGCGCTGTACACCTGGCTGTCGGCGCACTTCCACACCACGGTGTTGCCCATGAGGGCGGCGCTGCTGGGCAGGTTGCCGGCGATGCTGGTGAAGTTGAAGGGCGTGAGGGCGAACACGAAGCCTTCCAGCGGACGGTACTCCACGCGGTTCCAGGTCTGCGCGGGGCTGTAAGGCTGGTCGCGGTAGATCTGCTGCATGAAGTGCACGTTGAAGCGCAGGAAGTCGGCGAACTCGCAGGCGGCATCAATCTCGGCCTGGAAGGCGTTCTTGCTCTGCGCCAGCATGCTGGCCGCGTTGATCGAGGCGCGGTAAGGCCCTGCGATCAGGTCGGCCGCCTTCAGGAAGATGGCCGCGCGGTCCTCCCAGCGCATGGCCTCCCAGGCCTTCTTGGCCTTCAAGGCTGCGTTGATGGCGGCCTTCACATGGTTCTTGTCGCCGTGGTGGCTGTAGCCGATGATGCGCTTGTGATCATGCGGCGGGCGTACGGCGCGACGGTCCTTGGTCTCCACTGCCTTGCCCCCGATCCACATGGGCAGTTCACGCTTCTGCTTCACCATGCGGTCGTACTCTGCCAGCAGCTGCTCCCGTTCCTTGGTGCCCGGGGCGTAGGAGAGTACGGGTTCGTTGATGGGGGCGGGGCTGTGGAATATCGCGTCGGTCATGGGTGAACTGTTCAGAGTGGCAAAGGTACCGCCGCCGGTGCATCGTGCTGTGACCGATGATACATGCGTGTGACGATGGAAGTCCTACAGGTGATCTTCCACCTTGCCGCGCTGAAGGATATGGAAGGTGTCCTTTAAAAGCACTGCATTGGGAATGGAGATGATGCCGTCGCTCTCGGTACGCACGAACACGAAGAAGTAGGTGATGTCCAGCAGTTCACCTTCCACCCAGTGGTCCTGATCGAAGACGCGGATGCGGTCGCCGATCTTCACCGGATGCTGAAAGAAGAGCACGAGGCAGGCCGTGATGTTGGATAGGATGGACATCTCAGCGAAGAGCGCCACGCCCAGCACGGTGACCACCGAAGTGGCGAAGATCAGGATCTGGCTTTGGTCCACGCCCCAGATGGCACTCACCACTATGGCCAGCACCAGGCCCAGCAGCACGGTCACGAGGCGCTCAACCTCCTGCGCTTCGCGCCGTTTGAGCGTTGAGCGCATCAGCTCAGCGCGGATCAGTCGTTGCGCGAGCAAGCGAAGCACCACGAAGCCCAGCAGGGCAACGGCTGTCTCAGCGATGCGGACATGGTAGGGTTCAAGGTCCATCGAGCGGTGGTGTTGGCCTTCTTGATCGGTTCACGGGTTGCAGACATCACAGAATTGCGGGTCCTCGAAGGCCTTGCCATCCGTTCGAAGGTCTTCCTGCCATTGTCCACAGCCCCGGCACTCGCGCAGGGTGGCCCGGGTGCTCTTGGTGGGGAAGCCGCATTGGCTGCAAGGCAGGCCCCATAAGGTTTTGGTGATGGCGAAATGGAACAGCCCGCAGCGTGGACAGCAGCGTGCGAGCTCTTCCGCGAAGGCTTCGGCCGCTGCCCCGATGACCCGCATCCGGGTGGGATTGGCCATGGCCCGCAGGTCGCTCTCCACCCACACGGAACCGTGCTCGCCCAATAGCATGCGTGCGTTGCGCTCCAACGTGTCGGGATCGCCGATCCCCTTGACCACCCGGTCGCCACTGCGCCAGGTGGCCGATCGCTTCAACACCAGGTGGTGCTCCGGGAACTTCATGCGTTCCGCGAAGACGCGCACCGCCTCCGACGTGTGGCAATCCTCGCCGCCGAACACAGTGTCCAACGATACATGGCGGTGCGCCACCTCGGTGCCGTCGCGCAGATCGAGCAGCACCAGCCACTCTTCATCGCAGGACATGAACGGTGCGGGCGGATAGGGCCCGAAGCTGCCCTCGCTGGCAATGACCAGGTCGAGCCCTGCCGCTTCAGCACCATGGCGGGCCTTGTTCGCGCATGCCGTGCGTGGATCGGTGCCGCGTCCCACCTCGCCGCTGAAGGCACCGAACCGGTCGGTGTCCAGGTCGGGTATCGCGACCACAGCGGCCAGCGGCAAACGGGCCATCAGTGCCGGACCGATGACCCGCTCCTTGCCGTGCATGCTGGCCACGCCGAGCACGCGACCACTGAAGCGTTCAATTCCGCGCACAGGTCGGTCCGATCGTCCGGTCATCCGATCAGTGCATCCATTATTCGCCCTGGCCCAGTGAGAAGCCGCGCACGTGGTCGAACAGGTAGAGGTTCTCGGTCTTGATCACGTCGATGCCCGCCTCGGTGAGCAGGTGCAGCATCTGCACGATCTGCCGCTGTTCGATGGGCATGTAGGTGGCCTTGTTGTCCGCGATGTTCACATCCGGACCCACGAAGCGGCAGCGCCAATGGTCGGTGCAGAAGGTCTCCGGGAAGCCTTCGGGCCACACCTTCACACCGCGGTTGGTGATGAGCTTCAGTTGCAACATGCCATGCGATGCCGTTCGGAGCCGTTCGGCAAGGACGTCCGGCGAGCTGTCGGGGTCGCAGACGAACACGTCCACCCCGCACAGTTCCCGCTTCACCACCGGACGGTCGTAGGTGAAGTTGAGGGCGGTGCCCTGTTTCATTTCCACGCTCTTCAGTTGTTGGGGCTTGCGGCCCAACCGTTCGATCACGGCATCCGCGAACTCGATCGTCCCGACCCGCTTCCTGGACACGCCCTCCTGGTAGATGTCTCCCGGGTGCAGGCCGTCCTCCAAGGTGCAGAGCCAGGCGTTCTGGATGGCCTCGGCCTTTTCCGGCATTCCCAAGTGTACCAGCATCATGCAGGCGGCATTGAGCATGGCGCTGGGGTTGGCGATTCCCTGGCCGGCGATATCGGGTGCGCTGCCGTGGATGGCCTCGAACATGCTGATGCGGTCGCCGATGTTGGCGCTGCCCGCCATGCCCACGCTGCCGGTGAGCTCCGCGGTCACGTCGCTGATGATGTCACCGTAGAGGTTCAGGGTCACGATCACGTCGTAGCGATCGGGCTGGGTGGCCACGCGCGCCGTGCCGATATCGATGATCTGGACCTCCTGCTGAAGACCGGGATACTCCTTGCCGATGCGGCGGAACATTTCCGCGAACATCCCGTCGGTGACCTTCATGATGTTGTCCTTCACAAGGCAGGTCACCTTCTTCCGTCCGTTGGCATGCGCGTACTCAAAGGCATACCGGATGATCTTCTCGGTACCCGGAAGGCTGACGATCTTCAGGCACTGGAAGACGTCGGTGGTCTGCCTGTGTTCGATGCCGGCATACAGGTCCTCCTCGTTCTCACGCACCACCACCACATCCATGCTGGGGTGTTTCGTCCGCACGTACGGGTGGAAGCTGCGGCAGGGACGAACGTTCGCGTAAAGGCCCAGGGTCTTGCGGATGGTGACGTTCAGGCTTTTGTAGCCGGAGCCTTGGGGCGTGGTGATGGGGCCCTTGAGGAAGACCGGGTTCCGACGCAGGGTCTCCCACGCCTCCGCGGGAATGCCGCTGCTGTTGCCGGACAAGTAGACCTTTTCGCCCACTTCGATGTGGTCGTATTCCAATCCGCAGCCAGCGGATTCCAAGATCCGGAGCACGGCCTGGGTGATCTCGGGTCCGATGCCGTCGCCGGCAGCCACAGTGATGCGCTGGTTCATTTGCTGGTGATGGGTTGTGCGTGTTCCAAGTAGGTGATGGTGCGATGCAGCAGGTGCTGCGCCAGTTGTTTCAGGTCCTTGCGGCTGCTGAGCTCGGTGAGCGATGGCAGGTGCTCCATGAGGAAGGGCAGTGAGTGGGCCATCTCGATCACCGTGGTGGCGAAGGAGCGCGGCCAGGGCACATCGGTTCGGCAGGCCACCAGTCGCGCAGCCACAAAGGCGCTCAGCTCCTTGTATGGATGGAAGAGCCTCCGGGCATTGTCGTCGTCCACGTTCTTGTGCAGGTAGCTCTTCATGCCCTCGGCGATCACCAGCTTGCGGAGCCCGGCCGGATCCAATTGAAGGGGAGGCAGGGCTTTGGGCCATACACCGCAGAGCACCTCAAGCACATGCGCAAGCACTTCCCGTGGGTCCGAGGTGCGCTCCACTTCCTGCAGACCCACCTGCCGCAGCCACAGCCAGTAGAGCTGGAAGTAGTACTGCAAGAGCCGTTGCTTGTTGGCGAAGTACTTGTACACCGTCACCTCAGTGGTCCCAACGCGCTGGGCGAGCTTGCGAAAGGTGAAGGCCTCCAGACCCAGTTCCAGGATCAGGTCAAGACCGTGGCCGAGTAGTGCGCGCCCGATGTCCGTGGACTCCGGGTCCTTCAAGTACAGCGCGGGATCGGGACGAAGATGCTGATGAATGACGCCCATAACGGGCGCAAAATTAGTAATGCTTAATTAAAGCGCAAGTATTACTTAACTCTTGTTCAAAGAGTGATGATGGCGAAGTAGACCGGCATGCCGATCATCAGGTTGAAAGGAAAGGTGATGCCCAGGGCCATGGGAATGTAGAGGCCCGGATCGGCCTTGGGTGCGGCCAGGCGCATGGCGGCAGGCACGGCGATGTAGCTGGCACTGGCGGCCAGCACGGCGAACATGAACCGGTCGCCGACCACCGGGGTGATGAAGCCGCTGAGCCAGGCCACCAGGCTGCCGTTGACCAATGGAATAAGCACGGCCGTAACACTGGCAGGGAGGCCATACTTGCGGAAGGCCCCGAAACGCGCGGCGGTCACCATGCCCATCTCCAGCAGGAAGATGGCCAGGAAGCCCTTGAAGATGTCCGTGGTGAAGGGCCTGATGCCCTCGGCCTGCTTGGCATCGGCCACCAGCCCGATGACCAAGCTGCCGATGAGCAGGAGCACGCTTCCATTGGTGAGGCTGTGCTTGATCACCTGGCCCAGTGAGGTGTGGTCGGAACCTTCGCGGTCGTAGCGCTTCAGCAGCACCATGCCCACGATGATGGCCGGGCTCTCCATCAGGGCCATGATGGCCACCATGTGTCCGCCGAAGCTAAGCTCGCGGGTCTCCAGGAAGCCTGTCGCGGCCACGAAGGTCACGGCGCTCACTGAGCCATAGGCGGCCGCAATGGCTCCGGCGTTCTGGGCCCCGAGCCTGTTCTTGAGCAGGAAGAAGACGTAGAAGGGGATGGCGGCCGCTATCGTCATACCGAAGATCAGCGCGGCCACGATGGTGCCATCCAGCCCACTGTGCGTCAGTTCCTGCCCGCCCTTGAAGCCGATGGCGAACAGGAGGTAGAGGCTGATGAACTTCGCACTGGAGGCGGGTACCTCCAGATCGCTCTTCACCAGCTTGGCAATGATGCCGAGCAGGAAGAAGAGCAGCGTGGGGTTGGTCAGGTTGGCGTTGAGCAGGGCGCTGTCCATGGCCGCGAAGATCGGCCACGGACAGCTGTCAGGATCCCGGTCGGTTGAACCCGGTCAGTCCAGGTTGTCGAACCGATAGATCGGGTCGATCGTGGAACCCGCGGGCATTTCACAGATCGAATGCACCAGACCATCGCTCAATCGATAGGCCCATCCATGCAGGTGCGGGCCGCCACGTTCCTTCCAGGCGCGCTGGATGATGCTGGTCTTGGCCAGCCCCTCCACTTGTTCCTGCACATTGAGCTCCACCATCCGGTCGAATCGGGCCTGCTCCGTGGGCTGGGCGTCCACCTCCGCCTGATGCAGGCGATAGACGTCCTTGATGTTGCGGAGCCATTTGTTGATCAGGCCGAGCGATTGATGGGTCATGGCCGCCTGTACTCCGCCGCAGCCATAGTGGCCGCAAACGATCACGTGCTTCACCTTAAGGTATTCCACGGCGTACTGGAGCACGCTCAGCAGGTTGAGGTCGGTATGTACCACCATGTTGGCGATGTTCCGGTGCACGAAGATCTCGCCAGGCTGGGTGCCGGTGATCTCATTGGCCGGTACGCGGCTGTCGCTGCAGCCGATCCAAAGGAACTCCGGTCGCTGCACCTTTTCCAGTCGGTGGAAGAACGCGGGGTCGGCTGCCACGGTGTTCTCGGCCCAGGCCTTGTTGTTCAGCAGAAGCTTGTTGTAACTATCCATGGTCGTGGGATGGGTTGTGCTTAGTTCTTGTCAGCGAGCATGCTCTTCACTGGTGCGGGTGTCTCTCCCGGGCGCGGAGGCATGTTGAAGAGTTGCAGCTTGATGTTGCGGTCCTGTGTGGTGCTGGCGAATTCATCGATGATCTCGCGCACGTCAGGGTCCAGGTCCAACGAGCGGCCGGCATCGATCACCACGCGGGCACCATCCGGCACTTCGCTCAAGGTGCGTTTTATGCCAGCCTTGTTCAGGAAGGTGACGTCCTCGCTGAGCTCGATGTAGATGGGCATGCCCGGCTTGTACCGGTTCGGGTCATAGTGGAAAGGTACCTTGTAGTTCTTCCACAGGATGTGGACCAGGGCAAGGGCCAGGCCAAGCGCCACACCGCGGAGCAGATCGTTGGTCACGGACATGAAGCCCACGGTGAGCAGGAAGGGGAGGAACTGCATCCGCCCCGCCTTCCACATCTTCACGAAGAGCGATGGCTTGGCCAGCTTGTAGCCCACCAGCAGCAGGATGGCCGCCAGGCTGGCCAGGGGGATCTGACGTAACAGGCCACCGATGGTGACCACTGCCAGCAGCAACAGAACGCCATGCAGGATGGCCGAGAGCTTGCCACGTCCGCCGGCCTGGATGTTGGCCGAGCTGCGCACCACCACCTGCGTCACCGGCAGGCCGCCCAGCAGGCCGCTCACCAGGTTGCCGGTCCCTTGGGCGAAGAGCTCCCGGTTGGCCGGGGTTATCCGCTTCCAAGGGTCCATCTTGTCGGTGGCCTCCACGCACAGAAGGGTCTCGATGCTGGCCACGATGGCCAGGGTGATGGCGGTGGTCCAGAACACCGGCGAACCGAGGGCGCTGAGGTCCGGCATCACGAACAGGCTCATGCCATCCAGCGGAGGCAGATCAACGTAGTGCCCCGCATCGATGGCAAGGGTGGGATGGGCTGCGAAGGCGGCCGCCATGATCAGGCCGGCGATCACCGCCAACAGAGGCCCCGGCACGTACCGCAGCCACAGGTTGCGCTGGATGAAAGGGCGCTCCCACAGCAACATCAGGGCGATGCTTACCACGGCAATGAGGACCGCCCCCCAATGAGGGTCCTGGATGGCGAGCAGCAGTTCCGAGAAGGTGTTCTGCTGGTCCGGTTGATCGAAGCTCTCATCACCCATGGGGTCGCTGTCGTAGCCCATCATGTGAGGGATCTGCTTCAGCACGATGATGATGCCGATGCCTGCGAGCATGCCCTTGATCACCGAACTGGGGAAGTAGTAGGCGATGATGCCTGCCCGGAGTGAACCCAGGATGATCTGGATCAAGCCCGAGACCGCTACAGCCGCAGTGAGTATCTCGAAGCTGCCCAGTTCCTGGATGCCGACAAGTACCACACCCGTCAACCCGGCCGCAGGACCCGTAACCCCCAGCGGGGAGCCGCTCAACCATCCGACCAGGATACCGCCGACCACCCCGGCGATGACACCGGCGAACGCAGGCGCGCCCGACGCGACAGCTATGCCAAGACAAAGGGGAAGTGCGACCAGAAAGACAACGACCGAGGCAGGGAGGTCCTGCTTCCAATGAGCGAACAAGGACATGGGGTCCGGTTAGGGATGAAGGTGGAATACGAGAGGACCGGGCAGGAGGTACGCTGCGGTCAGGTAGCTCGGCTGCCAGACAAGCGTTCAGGCCCAGGGAGGCAGATGCGGCACCTCCCCATCATGAGAACGATGCAGCTCATCGTTGAAGAGCGGGGCCGAGATGACCTTCGGGCGCCCGCCAGGCCCCAGTTGCACGCAGGGCTGGGCCGTGCCGTTGTGCTTGACCTCCTCCTCGACCATCACCGGCACCGGACCGTCAGAGGAGCTCAGGTCCTGGGCCACGAGCGCAAGCTGCGGGAACATGAACAGCCAACAGCCGAACAGCAGGGAAAATACACCCAGCGACCGCTTGGGCGTCCCGTTCCGCTGTTCCCTGACCACTGCCACGCGGCGAAAGTAGCATGGTGCCACCAAATCGCCCGGACGTTGGCAGATGTTAACGTTCTTTCGATCAGTTCAGCGCGAACGGATCGAGGAGCATCATCGTTGGGACCATGACCTTGAACGTGTGCCCACCAGGGACCGTGGCCATGAGGTAGGTGCCATCCATACGCCCCCATCCGCTGCGCAGGTCACATACACTCGTATAGCTGAACTCCTCGCCGGGCGCGAGCAAGGGTGTTTCTCCGACCACACCAGGGCCCTCCACCTCTCGCACGGGGCCCTTACTGTCGCGTATCACCCAGTGCCGACGCATCAGCTGCACGGTGGCTTCGCCTTGGTTGGCAATGGTGATGCGGTAACTGAACAAGTACCTGCCCACCTTGGGGTCGCTAAGGGCGGCCTCATACCGGCTGTTCGCACTGATCCGGATCCCCCGTGTGGTGGTCGTGCTCATGGGCTGCCGCCAAGGTAATGCCACAGCGGACTTGGGTCAACGTGGCAGGGAACATGCGGACCGCTAATGTGCAATGGGATCGTGGAGAAGTTCGCAACCCGAGCACTTGCGCTGCTTCTCATTCCGCCCTAGCCTTGCACCATGAAGCGCTCCACCTGCCTGGCCCTGCTGCTTTGTTCGCTCCACGCGTTCGGCCAGTACAGCGGACCCGAAAGCGTGGAGTACGATGCGTCCGGTGACCGCTACTTCGTGAGCAATACAGGCTCTTCGCAAATACGTGTCCGGGCCCAGGATGGCACGGTAAGCACTTTCGCCGCCGTCAGTCCGGCACCCTATGGACTTGAGATCATGGGCGACACGCTCTTCGCCTGCTCCGGCGGTGGCGTGAAGGGGTACCTGCTCGCCGATGGCTCCCAAGTGTTCAACCGCTCCCTCGGAGCCACGTTCTGCAACGGCATCACCACCGATGGGCGGCACCTGTATGTAACCGACTTCAGCGGCGGCCGCATCTACAAGGTGGATGCAGCCAATAACACCCATACGACTTTGGTCGGCAGTACCGGTGGTTCGCCCAACGGCATCGTGTGGGACCCGGTGGGAGAGCGCCTGGTGGTGGTCTTCTGGGGCAGCAACGCGCCCATCCGCGCCTACGATCGGGAGACCGGTGCGGCCACCACGCTCGTTGCCAACTCCGGCCTGGGCAACATCGACGGCGTAACGATCGACTGCAACGGCAACTTCATCACCGCCAACTGGAGCCCGGCCCGCATCAGCCGATGGGCACCCGATCTCGCCGGAGGCGCTGTGAACCTGAACGTGGCAGGCTTGGGTAACCCTGCCGACATCGACTTCGATACGGTCAATGACCGCATCTGCGTCCCCAACAGCAGCAACAATACCGTGTTGTTGGTGGAGGTGGATTGCAGCACATCCGTGCCCGAAGTGATGGAGGAGACCCATCGCCTGCTGCCCAATCCAGTGGTGGACCGCCTGGCCGTGGAGCCCCCGTTGAAGCAGCGCACACCCTTCCTGCTCATCGATCAGCGTGGCAGCATCGCCGCCAGTGGTCAGTTGGATCCGGGGGCGTTGTTGGACGTTTCGCCACTGGCACCCGGGGCGTACACGCTGTCCATGCCGTCCATTGGCCTGGCCCTGCGCTTCGTGCGCGCACCGCAGCGCTGATCAGCCCCGGCGACTGTTCAGGAAACGTACGCCCACCAAACGGTCGCAACGGAGCATGCGGTCCGTGAAATACACCATGATCAGGTAGTCGTTCTCGGTCTGGTAGTGCGAGCCCTCCACCAGGGAAATGTCGGCAGGCTTGCCTTCGCCACCGGGCACGGCATACGCGAAGTCGTAGAACCCCTGCTTCAGCAACAGTTCGGCACGGTACGATGTCGTTGTGGGGTCCCATTCCATCCGGTTCTCAGGCAGGCAGCGCCAATCGCTGAACGCACCATAGATGTAAGGCGCCTGGGCCAGCTGCTCGGTCATGGGCAGCGTGAAGTGGACCATGACATAATCCGCCCCCAGCGGGTCGCCGTCGAAGAGGTCGTTCCGCACAAAGAAGCGCCCGTTGAGGTCGGGCTGGTCGAAGTAGACGCGATAGCTGCGCTTTGGCTCTGCTCGGAGGTGAGCGTGGTATACGCCTTCTCCCGGCCCGGGAACGATGCGGTCCACGCGCTGCGTGGTGAATCGAAGGTCCTTGAGGTCGAAGTTCCGGTACTCGTTCCCTCCCATGAACAGCCCCTGCTCCGGGAAATCGTAGATCAGCTCGGCGCCACGCATGAAGCGGGGTGTGAAGCCGCTGCGCAGGTCGTCCCAGCGCATGTTCTGCAGCATGGCCACGTGGATCTCGGAGAACGGGTCCTGCACCGGCAACTGCGGGTGGCGCACTTCCAGGTCGATCTGCTGGGCCACATCGCGCAGGTCCACCACCCGGCTGGCCATCATGCGCGCGTCGATCTGCACCCGCTGCTCGTACACCAGGAACCGGCGGGTGAGCACTAGGTCCTCTTCGTCGCCGCCACGGAACACCTTCAGGATGTAGTTGCCCGAGCGGGTGGGCCGCATCATGTCGTTGGGGAATTCCAGCTCATATTGGATGAAGGGCTGCAGCGTGTTGAAGCTCTGTCGGCCCGCCGGGACCAGGTCCGTGGGCGCGCCCTCGATGTACTGCCCTGGCATCAGGTCACTGCTGCGCCAGCCATGGTCACAGTGCGTCAGGGAGTAGGAGAGATGCTCGTTGTCCGGTTGGAGGTCATCGAAGCGCAGGGTGATCGCCTCGCCGGAGTTGAGCTCGATCACCGGCGGAGCCAGTTCGAAGCCGGTCTTGAACAATTGCACGGTGCGGACACTGGGACTGAACGTGCGGTCCTCCCATACCATGTCCTGCGCGGAAACCCCTGTCAGAGCAGCCCACAGCACTAAGGCCAGGAGGTGACCCGTCATCGGTACGGGCCGGTTGATAAGACCGTTGACAAAGAAGTTGCGTGTGATCATTGTGATGAAGGTCACCGATGCTGATATCTGTTCTACTTTTGCCGCGCCTGACCCTTGGCAGGTACCCTCAGCGCACATGTCCAAGACGATACGGATCCGCAAAGGACTAGACATCCGCCTCAAAGGTGATGCCGAAAAGGTCCTCGTACAAACCGATCCCGCGAAGGTCGTCGCGATCAAACCGACCGATTTCCATGGCCTGGTCCCCAAAGTGCTGGTGAAGCCCGGCGAACAGGTGCAGGCCGGAACCCCGCTCTTCTGCGACAAGTACAACGACCGCGTTGTGTTCACCAGTCCGGTGAGCGGTGAAGTGGCCGATGTGGTCCGTGGAGAGAAGAGGAAGGTACTGGAGGTGCGCGTATTGGCCGATGCACAAGTACGCCACATCGACTTCGGTGCCGGCGACCCCTCCTCCATGGGGCGCGAGGCCGTGCTGGAAAAGCTCCTGCGCAGTGGTGCGTTCGCGTTCATCCGCCAGCGACCCTTCGATGTGGTGGCCGACCCCTCACAGGAACCGAAGTCCATCTTTGTGAGCGCCTTCAACAGCGCGCCCATGGCCCCGGACCTCGACTTCGTGGTGCGCAACCACGGCGATGATCTGCAGGCCGGATTCGACGCCTTGGCGAAGCTCACCAAAGGCAAGGTGAACGTGGGCGTGAGCCCCCGTACCGCAGCGCCCGAAGTGCTCAAGGCCCGCAACGTCGTGCTCCACACCTTCGATGGACCGCACCCGGCGGGCAATGTAGGTGTGCAGATCCACCACGTGGCTCCCATCAACAAGGGTGAAGTGGTGTGGACCGTGGCACTGCAGGATGTGCTGCTGATCGGTCGCCTGTTCCGGACCGGACATTACGATGCCACCCGCACAGTGGCCGTTACCGGCAGCGAGGCACGCACCCCGAAGTACCATCGGACCATGATCGGTGCTCCGTTGAAAGGCCTCATCGGCGAGGTGCCGTCAGGTGTGCGTGTGATCAGTGGAGACCCCTTGACCGGCGACAATGTGGGAGCGGAGGGTTTCCTCGGGGCCTACCACGGACAGGTGACATTGCTGCCCGAGGGCGATCAGCCGAAGTTCTTCATCACGGACGGTTGGGCATCCCCCGGCCTGGACAAGTTCAGCGCCAACCGCAGCTTCCCCGCCTGGCTCATGCCTGGCAGGAAGTTCCGCATGGATACCAACCAGAACGGTGAGGAACGCGCCTTTGTGATGAGCGGACAGTACGAAGAGGTGTTCCCCTTCGATATCTACCCGGTGCATCTGCTGAAGGCCATCCTTGTGAACGACATCGAACAAATGGAGAACCTTGGGCTTTACGAAGTAGCGCCTGAGGATTTCGCGCTGTGCGAGTTCGTCTGCACCAGCAAGATCAACTCCCAGCAGATCGTCCGTGACGGGCTTGATGCACTGAAGAAGGAAACCACCTAAGTATCCGCTACCGCCGTGAAAGCACTGCGCAACCTTGTTGACGGCTTGAAGCCGACCTTCGCCAAAGGAGGAAAGCTGGAGAAGCTCCATTGGGTGTTCGATGGTTTCGAGACCTTCCTGTTCACACCTGGGCATGCCACCGAAAGGGGAGCCCATATCCGCGACGGCATCGACCTGAAGCGGACCATGAGCATCGTGATCACCGCGATGATCCCCTGCCTGTTGTTCGGCATGTGGAACGTGGGGCATCAGCACTACCTGGCACTGGGCGAGTTCACCGCATTGGGTGAAGGGTTCTGGGACAAGTTCCTCTTCGGCGCCCTGAAGGTGTTGCCCATCGTGGTGGTGAGTTATGGTGTGGGCCTGGGTATCGAGTTCCTCTTCACCTCCATCAAAGGCCACCCCATTCAGGAGGGGTATCTCGTATCCGGCATGCTCATCCCCTTGGTGATGCCGGTGGATACGCCGCTGTGGATGGTTGCCGTGGGATCGGCCTTTGCCGTGGTCATCGGCAAGGAGGTCTTCGGCGGCACGGGCATGAACGTGCTGAACGTAGCGCTCACCGCACGGGCGTTCCTGTTCTTCGCCTACCCCACCATGATGAGCGGTGACAAGGTCTGGGTGAACACCTCCACGCAGACCGGCCAGGCCGTGGTGGATGGATTCAGCGGTGCCACTTCCCTCGGTCATGCAGCCTCCGGGCATATCGCATCGGTCACCCCGATGATGGACAGCTTCTGGGGCTTCGAGGCGGGCAGTATCGGTGAGACCAGCGCGTTCGCCTGCCTGATCGGTGCAGCCATCCTGCTGCTCACCGGTATCGGTAGCTGGCGGATCATGCTGGCCACCTTCCTTGGAGGCGTCACCATGGCCGGTATCTTCAACCTGGTGGGCCCTTCCTTGAACAACGCCTACATGCAGATCCCCATCCTGCATCAGTTGATGCTCGGTAGCTTCATGTTCGCCCTTGTCTTCATGGCCACGGACCCGGTCACGGCCGCGCAGACGAATACCGGCAAGTGGATCTATGGCTTCCTCATCGGCCTGTTGGGCATCCTTATCCGTGTGGTGAACCCGGCCTACCCCGAAGGAATGATGCTCGCCATCCTGTTCATGAACGTGATGGCCCCCACGATCGATCACTTCGTGGTACAGTCCAACATCAAGCGCCGCCTCAAGCGCGTCGCCCTGCAAACCGCCTAACGCACCCGCCCGATGGCCTTCGACAAGAACAGCAACCAGTTCACCTTCATCTTCGCCACCGTGCTGGTGGTGGTGGTGGGCACCCTGCTGGCGGTGACCTACCTGGGGCTGAAGCCGAACTACGACGAGAACGTGCGCCGCGAGAAGATGCAGAACATCCTCGCCAGCCTCAAGGTGGAAGTGGACCGCGATGCGGCACCCGCCAAGTATGAAGAACTGATCAAGGAGACCCTGCTGGTGGACGCCGATGGTACCAAGCAGGAGGGCGATGCCTTCTCCCTCGATGTGCTTAAGCAGTACAAGGACTGGAAGGCCGGTGTGGTGAAGACCGAAGACCTGCGCTACCCCGTGTACCTGGCCGATGTGAAAGGGCAGAAGCTCTTCGTGCTGCCCATGGTCGGCACAGGCCTCTGGGGGCCGGTATGGGGCTATGTATCCATTCAGGATGATGGCCGCACCATCTTCGGTTCCACGTTCGACCATAAGGGTGAAACACCAGGTTTGGGCGCAGAGATCTCCACACCCATGTTCGAGGATCCGTTCCAAGGGAAGACCATTTCGGACGAGCAGGGCAATTTCAAGGGGATCACGGTCTACAAAGGCGGTTCGCAGACCACCGACCCGCACGGCGTGGACGGTATCAGCGGAGGTACGATCACCAGCCAGGGCGTGGACGAGATGCTGAAGCGCCTGCTCGCCGTGTACGACAAATACCTGCGCACCCAGGTGGCCGCCGTTGCTCCTGCACCGGTCGCTGTGCCTGAACCCCTCGCCACCGACAGCCTTCAACTGATGGTTGATACCACCCGAACCGCTAGCCTGATCACCCGATGAGCACCGCTACCGCAGCCCCCGCAGCACCTCCCGCGGAAGGCCTCTTCAGCAAGAAGAACCGCAAGCTGATCACCGATCCGCTCAATGACAACAACCCCATCACCGTGCAGGTGCTGGGCATCTGCTCTGCGCTCGCCATCACGGTGAAGGTGTCGAACGCGCTGGTGATGAGCATCAGTGTAATGGCCGTGCTTGTGCTGGGTAACATGGTGATCAGTGCTCTGCGCAACATGATCCCTGGCCGGATCCGGATCATCGCCCAATTGGTGATCGCCGCTGGTCTGGTGACGCTCGTGGATATCGTGCTGAAGGCTTACGTATACGATGTGAGCAAGCAGGTCGGTGTCTATGTGGGACTGATCATCACCAACTGCATCATCATGGGGCGCTTCGAAGCCTTTGCGATGGGCAACAAGATCGGTCCCAGCGCGCTGGACGGCTTCGGCAATTCCTTCGGGTATGCTTGGATCCTTGTCGTGGTGGCGTTCTTCCGCGAACTGTTCGGCAATGGTTCGCTGCTCGGCATGCGCATCATTCCAGAGAGCTGGTATGCCACTGAGGGTGGGTTCTACTTCAACAACAACATGATGATCCTGCCTCCGATGGCGCTGGTGATCGTGGGCATCATCATCTGGATCCAGCGCGCCCGTAACACCAAGCTCATCGAGCAAGCCTAAGCACAGCCCATCATGAACCTGGTCAACATCTTCGTCAAGTCGATCTTCATCGACAACATGATCTTCGCCTACTTCCTGGGCATGTGCTCGTACCTCGCCGTGAGCAAAACGGTGAAGACGGCGCTGGGCCTGGGAGCGGCAGTGATCTTCGTGCTCGGCGTCACCGTTCCGGTGAACTACCTATTGGAGAACTACGTGTTGAAGCAAGGCGCACTGGGCTGGCTCGGTGCAGGTTTCGCCGACGTGGACCTGAGCTTCCTCTCCTTCATCCTGTTCATCGCCGTGGTGGCTGCCATCGTGCAGTTGGTGGAAATGGTGGTGGAGAAGTTCGCCCCGGCCCTCTACGGTGCACTTGGCATCTTCCTCCCCCTCATCGCTGTGAACTGCTCCATTCTGGGCGGCGCCCTCTTCATGCAGGAGCGCCAGTACAGCAATATCGCCGAGGCAACGAGCTTCGCCCTGGGTAGTGGGGTGGGATGGTTCCTGGCCATCGTTGCCATCGCCGCGATCCGAGAAAAGCTGCGTTACAGTGACATCCCCGCCCCGCTGCGCGGCCTCGGCATCACGTTCATTCTCACCGGCCTGATGGGCATCGCCTTCATGGCCTTCATGGGTATCAAGCTCTGATCCACGACCATGGGTTCGACCATCCTCATCACCCTGGCGGTCTTCCTGATCGTCACCCTGCTGCTCGTCAGCCTGTTGCTTTACGCCAAGGCCAAGCTCTCACCCAGCGGTCTGGTGAAGATCCGTATCAACGGAGAGAAGACCATCGAGGTGCCCGCGGGTAGCAGCCTGCTGAGCACCTTGAGCGAAGCCAAGATCTTCCTGCCCAGCGCCTGCGGTGGCGGCGGCACCTGTGCCATGTGCAAGTGCCAGGTGTTGGAGGGTGGCGGCGAGATCCTGCCCACTGAAGCCCCCTACTTCAGCCGCAAGGCCATCGCGGACAACTGGCGCCTGGGCTGCCAGGTGAAGGTGAAGCAGGACATGGACATCAAGGTGCCCGAGGAGATCTTCGGCATCAAGAAGTGGGAGTGCGAAGTGGTGAGCAACTACAACGTGGCCAGCTTCATCAAGGAGTTCGTGGTGAAGCTGCCCCCCGGTGAGACGTTGCACTTCGAGGCCGGTGGATACATCCAGATCGATGTGCCCGCCTGCGATGTGGACTTCAAGGACATGGACATCACCGCCCATCCGGAGCTGGTGGCCATGGGCCGCGATCCGATGGACTTCAAGAGCGAATGGGACAAGTACAAGCTCTGGGACCTGAAGATGAAGAACCCCGAGCCCATCTTCCGCGCCTACTCCATGGCCAACCACCCGGCCGAGGGCAACATCATCATGCTCAACATCCGTATCGCCACCCCACCCTGGGACCGCGCCAAGAACGGATGGATGGACGTGAACCCCGGCATCTGCTCCAGCTTCGTTTTCAGCCGCAAGCCTGGCGACAAGGTGACGATCAGTGGACCGTACGGCGAGTTCTTCATCAAGGACACCGGCTCCGAAATGATCTACATCGGTGGTGGTGCGGGTATGGCACCCATGCGTTCGCACCTCTTCCACCTCTTCCACACCCTGAAGAGCGGCCGCAAGGTCACCTACTGGTACGGTGGCCGCAGTAAGCGCGAACTGTTCTACCTCGATCACTTCCGGCAGATCGAGAAGGAGTTCCCGAATTTCAAGTTCTTCGTGGTGCTCAGCGAGCCCCTGCCGGAGGACAACTGGAAAGTGAAGAAGGATGTGAACGACACCGAAGGCGATGGATTCACTGGATTTGTTCACCAAGCTGTGATCGATCAGTACCTGAAGAAGCACGAAGCGCCGGAGGACATCGAGTTCTACTTCTGTGGCCCGCCCATGATGAACGCGGCCGTGCTGAAGATGTGCGACGACTGGGGCATCCCCAAGGAGAACGTGAGCTTCGACGACTTCGGCGGATGACCACCGCTTGCCATATCCTTGGAAAGTCCCGCCAAGCGCGGGGCTTTTCGTTCGTGGGCCTCGCCTTGGTCCTTGCTTCCTGTGGCACGAAGGCGCCACAATGGACCACGTTGAAGGGCGATGCGCAGGGCACCACCTTCACCATCACCTTCCTCGACAGTACGGACCGCAACTTGGCAGGAGCGGTGGACAGTCTGTTCAGGGTGATCGACCGGAGCCTCAGCCTGTGGGACACCACCAGCACTATTTCGCGCTTTAACGCTGCCACCGACAGCTTCGCCACGGACGATCGCCATTTCCAGGTGGTGTTGGCCCTGGCCATGCAGCATTGGCGCAGTACCGACGGAGCCTTTGATGGCACCGTGCTGCCCTTGATGCGGGCGTGGGGCCTCGGCCGCAAGGGACGGACCGAACTGGATACCGCTGCGGTGGACAGCTTGTTGCAGTGTGTGGGAATGCCCCGCATCTACATCCCCGATAGTTGGGAACGATCCGGGCCGGGTGAACCCTTGGTGTTCCGCAAGAGCACGCCCTGTGTGCAGTTCGACCCCAATGGCATCGCGCAAGGGTACACGGTGGACATGCTCGCACTCATGCTACGGATGTACCGAATTGAGCGCTTCATGGTGGAAGTGGGTGGGGAGGTGCGTTCCGCGGGCACCAATGACCGGGGCACACCATGGAACATCCAGGTGGATAAGCCGGTGGACGGCGATGTGCATGAACAACAGACTCTGGTACCGGTGCAGGACCGCGCATTGGCCACCAGTGGCAATTACCGCAAGTACATCGAGCTGGACGGGCGACGGTACGGGCACACCATCGATCCACGCACCGGTCGACCGGCCATGAACGACCTGCTCAGCGCTTCGGTGCTGGCGGAGAATTGCGCAACGGCGGATGCCATCGGAACGGCCCTGATGGTCATGGGCACCGAACAAGCGAAGGCCTGGCTATCGCGCCATCCAGAGCTGGAGGCCTACCTCATCAGCGACGACGGCTTGGGCGGATATGCCGTATGGCATACCAACGGCTGGCCGCTCGGGAACTGATCACCCGGCCACCTCCTCGCGGCGGCACTTCTCCTCCGGGCGTGCGCCACAGAAGCCGCAACCTCCACCCTCGGCTTGCACCAGCGGATTGTTGCTTGCGCAGGTCCCGGCGAACTCGCCGCCCTTCTTCGCCCAGATCTTCACGGCAATGCCCGCGAAGGCCAAGGCCAGTAGACCGATTCCAAGAAGGACCGTCAACATTGCGCTGCTCATGGTGTGGCGTTCTTGAGCGCAAAGGTACGAAGCATGGTACCCATCAGCCTGTCCGGACATTCACAGGTAAGGTGGTGCGGAAGCTGAGAATACCGCGATCGCAGTATTGTAAGAGCGCTGCCATCCGGGTGTCCTTTGCGCACTGATGAGAACGACCATGTCCACCAACGCTCCCGCCACAAGCCTCGCCGAGCGATACGCAGCCCTGCGCTCGCAGGACCCCACCCTCCGCATTCGCAATGCTGCAGCTGCCTTGGGGGTCAGCGAGGCCGAGCTGCTCAGCACAGATACCAACGGGGCCGTCAAGCGTCTGCAGCCGCGCTTCACCGAGATCCTGGCGCAGGTGCCCTCGCTGGGTCGCGTGATGGCATTGACCCGCAACGACGATGTGGTGCATGAGCGAAAGGGCGTGTACATGAACCCTTCGTTGGACAAGGGTCCGGTGGGGCTCTTCGTGGGCGCGGAGATCGATCTGCGCATCTTCCTGGATAAGTGGGCCTTCGCATTTGCAGTCGCCGAGCCGGGCCGTGATGGTGACCGTCACAGCCTGCAGTTCTTCGACAAGCAGGGTAACGCCATCCACAAGATCTACCTGGTCGAAGAGAGCGACCGCGCTGCTTATGAACGGCTTGTGGCGGCGTTCGTGGATCCACAGGCCACCGGAGCGTTAACCATCGAACCCGCACCCGCGCCCCGACCCGAAATGCCCGATGCCCGCGTGGATGTGGAGGCCTTCCGCAAAGCGTGGCTGGCGCTGGCGGATACCCATGACTTCCATATGATGCTGCGCGACCATCGGGTGAGCCGCACACAAGCCCTACGGCTGGCCCCCCCGCCCGACCATGCAGTAGCCGTGAGGCCCGCCGCCTTTCGTGCCCTGATCACGGCTGCAGCAAAGCGACAGGTCCCCATCATGGTCTTCGTTGGGAACCCCGGGAATATCCAGATCCATACCGGTACGGTGACCAACGTGATGGACGCCCGCGGATGGTTCAACGTGCTCGATCCAGACTTCAACCTGCATGTGCGTGAAGAGGCGCTCACCCAGTGCTGGGTGGTGCGCAAGCCCACGCGCGATGGCATGGTCACCGCGCTGGAGTGCTACAACGATGCGGGTGAACAACTGGTGCAGCTCTTCGGCAAGCGCAAGCCAGGCATCCCTGAACTTGAAGACTGGCGCAGCCTGATCGCCGAGGTGGAACAAATGGAACGCATCGCATGAGCGCCTCGACCAAGCAGCACCCTCGCAAGGCCCCGACCAAGGCACCCGGCTGGCTCGCCAAGCTGGGTTGGGCAGGCTTCCTCTTCTTCTTCATCAAAGGACTGGTCTGGATCGCCATCTTCCTCGGCGCAGGTAAGCTGTTCGTAGGCTGACCAAGGTCAGCTGCGGGTTCTTCGGCTCCGCGTAGGTTAGGCTTCGTTGCCATGACCGAACTGGAGTTCCGTCCGCGCTATCGCTTCGACCTGCCCTTGCCGCCGGAGGAGGTGAAGGCTCGTATTCGCACGCATGTGTCGGCCCACAACCCGCATGGGTTGGTGCTCGGGGGCACCGGGCATCACTTGGTGCTTACCTATCCGCCGGAAGAACTGCGATCGTGGACACCCCAGATGGACATCGATCTGGAAGTGAGCGAAGGACGCACTTGGGTGCGTTGCCTCATCGGTCCGGCACCGACGATCTGGATGCTCTTCGTGGGTGGCTACATGCTCAGCACAATCCTGGCCTTGCTGGGCCTTTCCATCGGTGTGTCACAGCAGATCGTGGGTGCACCGGCCTGGGGGTTCTGGATGGTGGCGCCCACACCGTTCATTGCATTGGGCCTGTGGTTGCTGGCGCAGGCCGGTGAGCGCCGTTCCAAGTCGGCCATGCACCGCATGAAGCGCTTTGTGGACGAGGCCCTTGGCTGTGACTGCCTCGCTTTGGCCGCACAGTCCTGAGCGGGGTACTTTTGCACCGCCGGTGGTCACGTTGTGCAAAGCGCCGGAAGCACCATGCGCATTGGCATTGTCTGTTATCCCACCTTCGGCGGAAGCGGTGTGGTGGCCACCGAACTGGGCATGGCCCTGGCCGAGAAGGGCCACATCGTTCACTTCATCACCTACGACCGCCCTGTTCGGTTGCGCGATCACCCCAATGTGTTCTACCATGAGGTGCGGGTGAGCGATTACCCGCTCTTCGATTATCAGCCGTACGAGCTGGTGCTCACGAGCAAGCTGGTGGACGTGGCGAGGTTCGAAGGCCTGGACCTGATGCACGTGCACTATGCCATCCCGCATGCCAGCGCCGCCTGGATGGCCCAGCGGATCCTTGCCGCACATGGCATTTTCGTACCGTTCATCACCACCCTCCACGGTACCGACATCACCCTGGTGGGCCGTGATCCCAGCTTTGAGCCGGTGATCACCTTCAGCATGGAACGCAGCAATGCAGTGACCGCCGTGTCCGAAAGTCTCAGGCGCGATACCTATGCGCACTTCCCGTTGAAGCGCGAGGTGAAGGTGATCCCCAATTTCGTTTGCACCGAGCTGTACAAGCACGTGCAGGACCCGACCGTACGGGCGCGGTATGCACCGAACGGTGAACGCCTGTTGGTGCACGTTTCCAACTTCCGGGCGGTGAAGCGCGTGGAGGATGTTGTCCTCATGTTCCGCACGCTGCGGGAGCGGCTGCCTGTGAAGCTGCTGTTGATCGGCGACGGTCCCGAGCGCCAGCGGATCGAGATGATGTGCCGGCAGCACCAGACCTGCAACGTGATCCACTTCCTGGGCAAGATGACGCGGCCCGAGGAGGTGATGGCAAGTTGCGACCTGTTCGTGCTGCCCAGTGAAAGCGAGAGCTTCGGCCTGGCGGCGCTCGAAGCGATGGCCTGTGGTGTGCCGGTGGTGAGCAGCGATACCGGAGGCCTTCCGGAGGTGAACATCCATGGGGTGAGCGGCCTGCTGAGCCCGGTGGGCGATACGCAGAGCATGGCCGATAATGCCTACCTCATCCTGAAGGACGAGGCCTCGCTTGAACGGTATCGCAGCGGTGCGCTGGAGCAGGCACGGCGTTTTGATCTGCACCATGTGCTGCCGCGGTATGAGCGTCTTTATGAGGAGGTCGTAGCTGAAGTGAAAGCGTGATGGAGTACCTCAGTGAGCGAGTGAGCATCGAGCGCTCCGGTGGGCGCACCACGGTCGTGATCAGTGCGCGGCTGCCGCGTGCCAAGGAGGCGTTGCTCATCGCATGGGCGGTGGCGTGGCTGCTGTGCGGCGCCTATATCATCCACGCCCGGCTTCAACTGCCCGCAGGTGATCCGGTACGCCAGTACCTGCTGGCCTTCCTGGCATTCTGGGCCTACTATCTGGTGGTGGTGCTGAAGGCGCTCGTGTGGCGATTGAAAGGATTCGAGCTGTGGCGCATCAAGGACGGAACGCTCACCATCAAGGACAGCCTGCTCGGATATGGCAGGGCAAGGGACCACTTCGTGGACAACATCCAGAAGCTGGGTCTGTTGAAGGTGGACGAACGCAGCTGGAAATGGCAGATGGACCAGAGCGCATGGATGATCGGAGGGGCACGTCTGGGCTTTGAATACCTGGGGCGCAAGGTGATCTTCGGGAAGGGACTCACCGAAGAGGAGGCACGCCGTCTGGTGCCCCTGCTCAAGGATGCGCTCCGCATGGAGCGGCGCGGTAATTGAGCGATCAGTTCGGTATGACGCGGAACGCGTTCCCACGGATCCGCCGTGTTACTACGCCGTCGATGTTCTCCTCCAGTACCATGGCTCGCGCGGCCGGGGTGCTCATCACTTCGTCGATGCTGCGCACGGCACCTGCGGGAACGCCCGCTTCGATCAGCGCGTTCAAGATCGGACCTCTTGGGCGCAGGTTGAAGGAAGGGGCCAGGGCGGCGCTCAGAGCGATGCGCTCGCGCACCCGATCGGTGTTGCGTGCGAACCGGCGGTCGGTGGGAAGCGCCTGAAGCTCCAGCACCCCGCAGAGCGCGGCGAACTGCGCATCGCTGCCCACCGCGAGGATGATGCGCCCACCATCCGCGCAGGTGAAAACCTCACCGTACGGCGCGATGTTGGGGTGAAGGGTGCCGATGGGTGCAGCCACGGCACCGGCCATGAGGTTGTTGCTGGCCTGGTTGATGAGCCCGCTCAGCGCTGCTTCTTCCAACGAGACCTCCACATATGCTCCGCGGCCGGTGCGTTCACGTTGCAGCAGCGCCAGCAGGATCCCCTGCTTGAGTTGGTGGGCAGCCAGCACATCGATCAGCGCGATGGGCAGCTTGGCCAAATGAGCGCCATCAGTCCCGGTCATGCTGATGTAGCCGGTCTCCGCCTGCAGAACCACATCGAACGCGGGTCGTTCAGGTTGGTCCGCGAAACCCTTGATGTGACCATGCAGCAGCCGCGGGTTCAGGGTGTGGAGCCGGGCCCGGTCCAGGCCCAGCTTCTCCGCATCGGCGGCAAGGTGGTTGGTGATCAGGACATCGGCACGCTGCAACAGGTCGTCCAGGACCCTTCGTCCCTCAGCACTTTTCAGGTCGATCAGTTGATGCTCCTTGCCCCAATTGACGCTGCAGAAATAGGCGCTCAAGGGCGCGTTCGGATCTTCCTGAGGCAGCTTCCATTGGCGCGTGATGTCCCCACCGCTGCGGACGTTCTCAAGCTTCACCACACGGGCACCGAGCTCGGCGAAGAACATGCCCACACTGGGGCCCGCCAGCACCCCGGCCGTTTCCACCACCAACAGATCTTGCAGCATGGGGCGAAAGTAGCAGGTGGCCGCCCTGGCCTGATGTGGTCCATCCTTCCGGCATGCGCGTACGGAACGAATGCCTTGCCCGGGATGAAATGCTCTCCAGATGCCTTCCTTCGGAAAGCAGGAAGGCCCCGCGATCGCGGAGCCTTCTCTGTTCACTTCGTGCCCAGGACTGGACTCGAACCAGCACAGCCTTTCGGCCACTACCCCCTCAAAGTAGCGTGTCTACCAATTTCACCACCTGGGCAGGTGTTCGCCCGGATCGCTCCGGTGCTAAGGGGCGGCAAATATAGGCGGCAATTTCGGATCCTGCTATCGCGGGATGTTCTTGTGCCGATGCAGCAACTCCCGCCGCTTCACCGCCAGCTTGCGCGCCTGTTCAGGGTCGGATCCGCTCGGTCGTTCCCGAAGCTCTTCCCAAGCCCACTGCGCCTCCTCGTGCATCAGCAACAATTGAAAGGCGTGCTCCTCCAGGAGCGCGGACCAAGGCTGCCGCTGCATGCTCTGGTGTGGCGCATCGCTCATGGGACAAAGGTCGGACGAAAGGTGCCGGGACGTATATGTGTTCCTGTCAACCTTTGTTAGTGCCAGATCGGGATCTCTCAAATGATGGGCTCCGAGACCATTTATTGGTCAGGCAAAGCCGAAAAATGGTCGAACAGCGGTGCTGTCATGACCATTTTCGGCGAAGCATGGGCGGAATAGGGGCCGGAGAGCGCATTTGAAGAGGTCCTGACAGGCTCTTTTGGGCGGCAGACACCCAAGGCCGGCGGTCGTGGGACAAGGACCCGGCGCGTTGCGAGGCACTGCAGCGAGCGTGACCAACAGGATCTCTTCTGGCCGACTACGACGAGATCAGTGGCCCAGTAGGTTATGCTGACGTGCACCTGCTCCTGCGGGTCTGCGGTCAAGAGGTGCAACGTCCTGTTGGACGCTGCGACCGCGGCGCTTTGCACCCATGGTCGCCATGCCCGGGATGAACTTCCCGCCCCAGCGGTCGACTTCGACGAAGGATCGTCCACAAAGCAAAAGCCTCCCTTTCCAGAGAGGCTTTCGTGATCCCGCTGGGGCTCGAACCCAGGACCCCAACATTAAAAGTGTTGTGCTCTACCAACTGAGCTACAGGATCTTCCAACCATTCGAAGGACGTTGGTCCCTTGAGCGGGAGCGCAAAAGTAAGGATCTCCCTCACATCCACCAAAGGCCGATCATTTCTTCTCGATGATCGGGTGACGTTCGAAGGGGATGGTGCGATCGAACAGGTACCGGTAGGTCGCCATTGTCCTGTAGTTCACCGCGTCGAGGTTCTGGCACACCTTGATCATCCTCGGGTTGAAGTCACCGATCCAGGTGAGGATGGTGTCCTGGTAAAGACCGTTGTGAACGATGTTCTTTTCCGCGAACACGATCATGGCACCCTCCATGCCCCGGCCTTGGAACTCCTTCGCCACACCGAACACGATGCCCGTCATGGTCTTCACCGTGCCCCGCCATTTGTGGTAGAGGAACTTCAACTTGCCCACCCAGTTGAGGTCTCCGTTCACATACTTGAATATCTCATTCAGCTCCGGCAGGCTGATGTACATGGCGATGGGACGGTCCTTGTGACGCACGAAGATCAACAGGCGCGGGTCCATCACGGGCTTCATGGCCCGTACGATCTTCAGTGCGGTGGTGAGCTCCATGGGCTTGTGGTTCTCATGATCGACCCACGCATCGTTGTATACCGTGCAGAAGTCCTGTGCGATCTGTTCCACGCTCCGACCGCGCGCGTCGTGAATCCGGATGTCCGGGTCGCCGCTGAGCTGCTGGAACTTGCGGTGGAAGATCGGTTGTGCCGGAACCTGGGCCGAGCGTTTGAAGAAGAGCTGGTTGAACCACACCTGGAACCCGTAGCGTTCGAAGAGTTCCTTGTAATACGCCGGATTGTAGTTGGTGCCATACAATGGCGGATCGGTGAAGTTCTCGATCAGCAGGCCCCAGAACATGTTGCGGTCCCCGAGGTTGATGGGGCCGTCCATGGCCTCCATGCCCTGTGTCTTCAGCCACTCCCGCGCCGTGTCGAACAGCTTGTCGGCCGCAGCCTGGTCGTTGATGCACTCGAAGAACCCACACCCGCCGGTGGGCTGCTTTTCCGTGTAGGCGGTCTTGGGGTTGATGAAGGCGGCGATGCGGCCGATGGCCTGGCCTTTGGCATCCTTCAGCAGCCAGCGCATGGCTTTTCCCTCCTTCAGCAGTTTGTTCTTCCGGGGGTCGAAGACCTTGGCAATGTCCTGCTTCAGATGGGGGATCCAGTTCGGATCCTGGGCATAGATGCGCCAGGGCAGTTCCATCCAGGCGCGCTCGCTGCGCTGATCGGTGACGGGAATGACTTCCATGTTGCTTCCTGCGAAGGTGCGATCTTTCCGCCGATGAAGGACCGCCCCCCCGGATCCGCGACCACCGAAGCACTGCACTCCACCGTGGTGCTGGTAGGCTTCATGTGCAGCGGCAAAAGCACCGTTGGCAAGGCGCTCGCAGCTGCATTGCACGTGCCTTTCAAGGACCTTGACCGGGTGATCGAAGAGGAGGTGGGGCCTCTACTGCCCTTCTTCCAGGAACACGGCGAAGAAGCCTTCCGCCAGCACGAACGACGGCAGTTGGAACATCTCCTGGAAGGTCCGCCGATCGTACTTGCCACCGGTGGGGGCACGCCCTGCGAAGGTGATAACATGGACCTGTTGCTGCAGCGCTCCTTGGTGTTCTGGCTGGATGTATCGCTGCCGGTCCTCATGCCACGCATCATCCGATCCGGTGGCGATCGTCCTCTGCTCTTTGGTTTGCGCGGCGAAGCGCTCGAAGCCCGGGTGAAGGGATTGCTCGCACAGCGCACGCCGGTCTACGCACGTGCATCGCAACGGATCGACGCCGATGCGGCCGTTGCGGATGTGGTGGCGCGCATCACCGCGCTGATCGGCGCTCAGGAGAGGTAGACGCGGTCGCGCTTGCCAAGCTCCACACTGATGTGCTCCTGGGCGGTGGTGCTCAACGTCAAGCCCACGATGTCAGCCCGGATGGGGAAGGAGCGATGGCGCCTGTCCACAAGCACAACCGTCTGCAAGCGCTGCAGAGGAACGCTCACCAGATGCGCAGCAGCATGCATCAGGGTGCGCCCGCTCATGAGCACATCGTCCACCAATACCACGGTCCGGCCGCGCAGTTCATCCAATGGACGGGAGAGGTTCACGGGTGCTTCCAGTGGACGGTCCTTGTCCAGCTTCAACTGCACCAGTTCCACCTCGAAGGACGCAATGGCCGTGAGCCGCTTATGGAGCCGCTCAGCCAACGCGGCCCCGCGGGGTGCCACGCCCACCAGCACGATGGAGGTCTGTTCATGATGCTCCTCGTGCAACTGATGCGCAATGCGCTCCAGCTTGCGCTGCACCTCCTCGTGGTCGAGTACGATGGTCCGCTCGCTCATGCGGAGCGAAGGTAGGA
>CAYZBO010000012.1:0-48456 GCA_964476665.1 uncultured Chryseobacterium sp.
CAGTACGGCCAATTGAGGGTAAAGGGAGGAATTGCCCGAAGACGGGCGTCCCGTTAATGGTGAGGCTTCAAGGAAAGCCCTGCTCGCCCTTCGGGCGAGGGGGCTTTCTCATTGCCTGACCTTGTTCAAGCTAGCTTTTTCAGAACGGCGTATCTAGGGTAAAGGGAGGAATTGCCCGAAGACGGGCGTCCCGTTGAGGGGGATGCTTCAAGGAACGCCCTACGATCGCTGCGCGCTCGCGGTCTTTTTCGCTCTCTTCCCTCGCTCAAGCAAGCTTGGCTCGGTCCGAGAACGAAAAAGCCCGGCCACTTCGTGGCTGGGCTTTCCTTGGCGGAGAGGGAGGGATTCGAACCCCCGGTACCCTTGCGGGCACATCTGTTTTCGAGACAGACCCGATCGACCACTCTGGCACCTCTCCGAACGGGGCCGCGAAGATAGACCAATGGTCTGATCGGAGGCATGTGAGGTCGCTGCGGCGAACTGTACCTTGCGGCTTCAACCCTGCTTCCATGCGCTCCTACACGTTGCTGTTCGCGCTCCTGCTCCAGCTGGCTTCCGTGGCTCAGCCCTTCGCCATCGGCGAGCGGACCATCACGTTCTACGATGCGGCCCGCGACCGTGATGTGCCGACGCTGGTGCGCTACCCGGCAGTGGCAGCGGGCGCCAATGCCGAGGTGGCGGCCGGTACCTTCCCCGTGCTCGTGGTGGGTCATGGCTTCGTGATGACCACTGCGGCCTACGGCAACATCACCGATCATTTCGTTCCCCTCGGATACATCGTTGCGTTGCCCACCACCGAAGGGGGCTTCGCTCCCAGCCACGGTGCGTTCGGTGCGGACCTGGCCTTCCTCGCACAGGCCATCCAGGATGCCGGGGCCGAGAGCGGTGGAGCCTTTGAGGGTCACGTGCTGCCTGCCACCGCGCTCATGGGCCATAGCATGGGCGGAGGAGCTGCGCTGCTCGCCGCAGCCAACAACACCGTTCAAGCGGTGGTGCTGCTCGCTCCAGCAGAGACGAACCCTTCTGCAGTGGCCGCCGCCGCATCCGTGCAGGTGCCCACGCTCGTGTTCGCAGCGTCGGAGGATTGCGTCACACCGATCCCCGATCACCAAGGTCCCATGTATGCGGCACTGAGCACGTCGTGCAAGGCTTTCGTGAACATCCTGGGCGGCGGGCATTGCTACTTCGCCAACGATAACTTCAACTGCTCCTTCGGCGAGTTCACCTGTGGGCCTGACCTGACGATAAGTCGCGCCCAACAACACGCGCTGGTGAACACCTTCGCAACCCCGTGGCTGGCCCATCACCTGTTGGGCGAAGGGGGCGCATTGAACACCTTCCTGGGCCTGGTGGCCGGACCGGTGGTGGTGGAGGCGGAGAGCGATTGCCTTACCACCGGAGTGAAGGTTGCCGCAGCGCGGTCATGGAGCGGTTGTGCCACCCTTGCCGACGAGGTGCTTACGGTGTGGAGCGATCGTCCGGTGCGGGAAGCCTTCATCCTCGATGCCGCCGGACGCCGGGAGGTCCGCGTCGGGGCCTGGCAGAGGCAGACCACGGTTCCCGTGGGCCGACTGGCCGACGGACAGTACCTCTTTGTCGTGGAAGCCATGGATGGGACGCAAGCCGTGCATCGCTTCGTTCGCGCAGCTGCGGGTACGGCACGCGATCGGTAAAGCAGCTGGTATGCGTACCCTGTTCCTCCTGGCTTTCTGGCTGCCCACCGTGGCGTTCGCCCAACACCTGCACCGTGTGGTGCGGTCGGAGGTGACCTTTGTGAGCGAGGCACCGCTGGAACGCATCGCGGCCACCAACCGTGCGGTGACGGGTCTGTTCGACCTGGACCAGCGCAGCTTCGCCATCCGGGTGCCCATCGTGGAGTTCGAAGGCTTCAACGCGCCGCTGCAGCGCGAACACTTCAACGAGAACTACCTGCTGAGCGGCAAGTTCCCGCACGCCACCTTCAACGGCCGCATCATCGAAGCGATCGACCTGGGCAAGCCCGGCACCTACCGTGTGCGGGCGAAGGGGGAGTTCGCCATCCGTGGCGTCACGCAGGAACGCATCGTGCCCTGCACCGTGGTGGTGACGGCCGATGGGATGCGCGTGAACACGGAACTGGACGTGGTGCTGGAGGAGCATGATATCCGCATCCCCCGGATCGTGAACCAGAAGATCGCGCCCGTGGTGCAGGTGGCCATCGATCTGCGCTTCGAACCGCGAACACCTTGATGCGCCACCCGCTCACCGTTGTCCTGCTGTTGCTGGCCGTGTTGGCCATGGGCCAGTTCCCCTTGGTGCAGCGGATGGACCTGCGCACTGGGCAGTTGCGGCCGGCTGCGACCCACGTGGTGCAGGACGGTCTGGGCATGCTCTGGACCGGCAGCGACATGGGCGTGATGCTCAGCGATGGTGAACGCAACGAACTGCTGCTGCGTACGGCACCTTTACACGTCAATGGACTGGCCGCGGCCCCGCGGGGTACACTGGTATCGCTATCCAACGGCATGCTGTTGCGCTGCACTGTATTGGGCTGTGATACCATCCTCCACGACACACTGCAGCGGAGCATCCGGCCGGTCAGGCTGCTGAGCACGACATCCGGCGCGGTGTACATGGCATCGGCGCAACACGGTCTGCTGCGGTTGGAGCAGGGTCGTTGGGAGCCATTGGCCGCTTCGGCACCGGTGCAGGCCATGCACATCAACGATGCCGTCGTGCTATCGGATGACCGCTTGGCGATCGCGACCGATCAAGGGCTGGTAGTGGTGCGTGGGGGGCAGGTGGAGCAGGTGCTCGATCAACACCACGGCCTGCCGGACAACCTCGTGACCGCGGTATCCGCGGATGTGCAAGGCGCTGTTTGGGCCGGTACCGCCAGTGGTGATCTGCTGCGGTGGGAACCAGGTTCCAATGCGCCCACAGTGCTGCCGCTGCGGGCCGATACCGCCGTGACCGACCTGTTGCTGCACGCCGACCGTATGTGGTGTGCACTGGCGAACGGTGTATTGCTTGTACACGAGGTGGGACGGGGCGGTGTGTACCGTGTGCAAGAGGAACAGCGGTCCTCGATCCAATTGGCGCCGGGCGGACAAGGGCTCGTGTGGTGGAGCAATGGAACGGACGTGGTCTCCTATGGCGATCCCCGCGTGTTGCATGTGGCATCGCACGAAGGCATCGACCTCACAGCGATCACCGCGCTCACAGCGGATGATGCCGGTCGCATCTGGTTCGCGACCTCCGCCGGACTGTTCCACCACCCCGATGCCTTCACGGACGATGCCCGCTGTGTACGCATCCCGCTGGCCTTGCAACCCAATACACCGCTGGTTAGCCTCACTGCCGCAACG
Source organism: uncultured Chryseobacterium sp. (assembly GCA_964476665.1). Classification (GTDB taxonomy): domain Bacteria; phylum Bacteroidota; class Bacteroidia; order Flavobacteriales_F; family PHOS-HE28; genus PHOS-HE28. Next base: position 3,348 of record CAYZBO010000012.1, read on the forward strand.
GACCACACGGTCCTTGCCGGTTCGTTCGGTGCTGGTGTGTGGGCGATACAGGCCGATGGGCGATCGGAACGGCTCAGCGGTGACCGTGCACCACAGGACCCCAACGTGCTGTCCGTAGCCACGGCCGATGGTACATTGTGGATGGGCACCTTGGGCGGCGTGGCGGCACTGGGTGGTTCGCGGGTGCAGGAGCATGGCGGCCTGGGTCCGGGCTTCATCTACCACGTGCTGCCCATCGACGGAAAGCGCAGCCTGGCAGCCACGGACGGGCACGGCGTCATTCAGGTAGGGGAGGGGCGCCCTGAACAACTGGGCACCGGCGGTGCACGTACCGTATACAGCCTTTCCCGCGACCCGAAAGGCCGAATTTGGGCTGGCGGACCCGCCACCGGGCTGTTGGGCTATGACGGCACCACGTGGCACACCTACGGTCAGGAGCTGGGGCTCGCGGAAGCGGACGTGCATGCCTTGGCGCCCTATCTGGACCGGATGCTCGTGTTCACCTCGCGTGGGGTGCTCGCCTTCGATCCCGCCCGCAACACGTGGAACGACATTGGTTCACGCATGGGGCTGAGCGAGCTACGAATGGAGCTGAACACCGTCGCCATTGATGTGCATGGCTCACTGTGGGTCGCATGTGATCAAGGGCTGGTACGCATTGTTCCGGACAGCACCCTGCTCGCCTCCACACCGGCGGTCCAGGTCCGCGACGTCCGGCTGGGGAGCGAACACCTGCCAGCAGCTGCCCGCTTCATCACCGCGCACGATGCGAACACACTTACCGTGCGGTACGCCATTCCTCTTCCGGAGGGGCTGGCCTCCATGCAGTTCGCCTATCGGCTCGTGGGGCTCAGTGATCAGGTGTTGATCACCCGCGAGCGGGAGATCAGCTTTCCTGCGCTGCCACCGGGTACCTATCGCTTTGAGGTGCGGCCTGTGGGTGTGGGAGGTAGGGAAGATGCGCTGTGGACCGGCTTCGATCTGGTGGTGCGTCCGCCCTGGTGGCGGCTGCCATGGGTGATGGCCCTGGGTGCGGTGATGGCAGGCCTGGTCACCTTCCTGCTCCTGCGTGCGCGGGAAAGGCGGATCAGACACCGCCAGCAGCTTGAACAGGACCGCGTGCGCTTCCAACTCGAGGCACTGCGCAGCCAGGTCGATCCGCATTTCCTGTTCAACAGCTTCAACACGCTGGTGCAGCTGATCGAGAGCGCCCCGGAAAAGGCCGTGGAGCATGTCGATGAGCTCAGCACCTTCTTCCGCAACATCCTCGCCGTACGCGACAAGGACCTGATCCCGCTGGGCGAGGAGCTCGAGCTGCTCGCCACCTATTTCGGTCTCGAGCAGCGGCGCTTCGGTGCAGCGATCGTGCTGGAAGTGCAGGTGCCGGACGAAGACCGCTCGGCATTGGTGGTTCCGCTGACCTTGCAGCTGCTGGTGGAGAACGCGTTGAAGCACAATGTCGCAACGCTACAGCATCCTCTGTGCATCACAGTGAAGGTGGCGGATGGCGATCTCATCGTGCACAATACGCTGCAGCCGCGCCTCACGCCCCCGCGCTCCACGGGCTTCGGGCTCGACAGCATCCGCCAGCGGTATGCGGCCTTGAGCGCGCGCGCGGTGCACCTTGAGCGTTCGGAGCGTTCCTTTGCGGTCCACGTTCCACTGATCCCTGCCCGCTCATGAACGTATTGATCATCGAGGACGAAGCAGCTGCAGCCGATCGATTGCGCAAGCTCCTGGTCGCTGTGGACCCTGCGGTGGAGGTGGTTGCTGCCCTGCCCACGGTGGCGGAAAGCGTGCGCTGGTTCCAGGAGCACGATGCACCGGACCTGGTCCTGATGGATGTGCAGCTCGCCGATGGGGACAGCTTCGCGATCTTCAAGCAGGTGCAGCCGGCCTGTCCGGTGGTGTTCATCACCGCCTTCGATGAATACGCGCTGCAGGCCTTCAAGGTCAATGCGGTGGACTACCTGTTGAAGCCTGTGCGGAAAGAGGATTTGGCGCAGGCCTTGGAGCGAGCGGCACGCGTGGCACCGGTCCGTGATCTGTCGCGTCTGGACCGCAGCCGACCGCCCGTTGCGCATGCCACGCCGGTGAAGCGCTTCCTGATCCGCTATGGCGAGCACTTCAAGGTGGTGGAGCCCGAACAGATCGCCTACATCCATTCGCTGCTGAAGAACACCTTCCTCCGCACGCGGGAAGGGCGCGATCTGCCGCTGGACGAGAGCCTGGACAAGTTGGAGGCCCAGCTTGATCCGGAACGCTTCATCCGCCTCAATCGGCAGTTGATCGTACACATCGAGAGCATCAAGGAACTGCTGGCCTACAGCAAAAGCCGGGTGAAGGTGATCCTGGACCCGCCCTACGACGAGGACGCCATCGTGAGCAGCGAGCGCAGCGCCTCTTTCAAGCGCTGGCTGGCCGGTCGGTGAGGCTTATGGCCGTCTTGTCGGTCCCGTTTCCCGCTTCGTCCGGATGGATACGTTGCGGGCTCGTATGGCGGCACATCTTCGCCCCATCGAACTCCGTGTCATGGACCCGCTGCTGTTGATCGATCCGCGCCACCGCCGCCTTCTCTTGCGCCTGGCCAAAGGAGAGCTCCTTGGTGCCATCCTTCGCTTGAACCAGCTTCCGCGTTACCACAATTCGTTGGATGCCATTGCCTTGTGCGCTGTCATCAGGGAGCGCCAACAGCGCGATAATGGGGGCATGGATGGCGCGCGTCCCGCTTCGTCGCGACTTCTTCCCGGTTCGTCAACTTGACCGACGGCAGCCCCTCGTCATGGTCCTACTTTCGCTCCTGTTCCAACGAAGACCGAACGAACCCTTGTCGCCACCGATGTGGAAGAAGTTCCTGCCCGCTACCCGCTACGCCTTTGTACTCGGCGCGCTGGCCATGGGTGCTTACGCCTGCCAGCACGAACCACCCGTTGCACCGGAGGACCCACTGGGAGGTGGCGGTGGTAACGGTGGCGGCGGTAGCAACAACCCGTGCTCGCCAACGACCGTGTATTTCCAACAGCAGGTGTTGCCCATCCTGCAGAGCAATTGCACCAACCCCGGCGAGGGCCTGAACTGCCACCACACGGCGAACGACGCCAACGATTGGATCGCGCTGACCAGCTACCAGAGCCTGATGAACAGCGGTATCGTGGGTGATGGCGACCTGATGGAGGCGATCACGGATAACGATCCGGACGACCGCATGCCCCGCCCCCCCCAGAACCCGCTCACGCCCCAACAGATCCAGCTCATCCAGACCTGGATCCAGCAGGGTGCCCAGAACAACAGCTGCGCGCAGGCCGGGTGCGATACCACCAACGTCACCTATGCAGGCACCATCGTGCCGCTCGTGCAACAGCGTTGCCTGGGTTGCCACAGCGGCGGCAGTCCTTCCGGTGATCTGAACTTTGACAACTGGCTGACCTTGAACGCCGTGGCCGATGATGGACGCTTGCGCTGGGCCGTGACCCATGATCCGCAGGGCGTACCCATGCCACCCAGTGCACCGCAACTGCCGCCCTGCGAAGTGCGCAAGTTCATCCTGTGGATCGAGGCCGGCGCACCCAACAACTGACCTTGAGCATGCGCACCCCCATCCTGCTCGCCCTTGTGGCCATGCTCCTCCTCGCTACCAATGGCTGCTACTACGACAAGGAGGAACTGCTCTATCCGAGCAACTTCTGCGATACGACCGCGGTCACCTGGGCCAACGATATCGAGCCGCTGATCAACACCAAGTGTGCCATTTCTGGCTGCCATGCCAATGGCACCACATCGCCCAACCTGACGGGATACACCGCTGTGAAGGCACAGGCCGACAATGGTCGGCTGCGTGCCCGGGCCATCGACGGGGTGCCGTCCTTCATGCCGGCCTCGGGCAAGCTTCCCGCCTGCGACATGGCCGTTCTCGATACCTGGCTCCGCGCTGGAGCACCCAACAATTAAGCACCACCCATGCAACCACGCACCATGCTCTTTGTAGGTCTGACCCTGGCCGCTGTTGCCGGAGGCTATGCCCTGTTGGAATACAGCCGCGGTGTCAAGGGTGCCGATGACCTGAAGGTGGCGGCCACGGTGAACGCCGAGCAGCTGCTGGGCGAGTTCAACGCGGATGAGGCGACCGCCATGGCCAAATACGTTGGAACCACCGAACAGGCCGTGCAGGTCACCGGTACTATCCGCAGCATGGGCCCGACCGGCGACGGCAAGGTGACCGTGGTTCTGGAGACCGGTGATGCATTGGCGGGCATCGCCTGTGAGTTCGCTGAAGCCGATGTGCCGGTCGATTGGCGTGCCGGCGCTGCAGTGACCGTGAAAGGGATCTGCACCGGCCTCCTGATGGACGTGGTGCTGGTGCGCTGCTCCGCTGTGGAATGATGCCTGCCTGACCAGACCCAACAAAAGAACGAACCGCCCGTGCCGAACTGAACGGCCGCGCGCAACACACACTAGGAACATGAACGACCTGAAGACCTTCGCCCTCGCCCTTGCACTGCTTCCCCTCGCCAGCCAGGCACAGGAGCGCTACATGACCCGCAACGGCCACATCGCCTTCTTCTCCGCCACGCCCATGGAGAACATCGAAGCCAACAACCATAAGGTGACCAGCGTGTGGGACGCCACCACCGGCGCCATGCAGTTCGCCGTGCTCATCAAAGCCTTCGAGTTCGAGAAGGCGCTGATGCAGGAGCACTTCAACGAGAACTACATGGAGAGCAACACCTTCCCCAAGGCCGAGTTCAAAGGCAAGCTCGCCGGGGTGACCGCCGACCAGATCAAAAAGCCCGGCACCTATGAGGTGACCGTGACCGGGGACCTCACCATCCACGGCGTGACGAAGCCCGCAACGGCCAAGGGCAAGGTGACCGTGGATGCGAACGCTGCGGTCAGTGCGGCCAGTGACTTCATCGTGAAGCCCGAGGACCATGGCATCAAGATCCCGGGAATGGTACGCAAGAACATCGCCGAGGAGATCACTGTCAAGGTGCGTCTCAACTACGAGAAAATGTAAGGCATCCCCTCCCTTGTCATCATCCCATCGATACCGCCCATGCGTCGTTCCCTGCTGTTGTTGCCTGCCCTTGTCCTTTGTACTTCCGTCAACGCCCAGGACGAGGACCTGTTGAAGTTGCTGGGCGAGGAGGAGACCGGCCCGGTCTACACCAACGCGGCCTTCAAGACCACCCGCGTGATCAATGGGCACAGCCTGGAGAACACGGCGCACGGGGTGCTGGACTTCAAGATCGGCCACCGCTTCGGACCGGCCAATGGCGGCGCCCGCGAAGCATATGGCCTCGACGGGGCCACCGTGCGCTTGGGCCTGGATTACGGCGTCACCGATCGCCTGATGATCGGCATTGGCCGCAGCAGCTATCAGAAGACCATCGATGGCTTCGTGAAGTACAAGTTCCTGCGCCAATGTGACGAAGGCTGCGGAACGCCGGTGACCCTCGCGGTGGTGGGTGCCTCCAGCTTCACCGCCCTTCAGGCCGATCAAGTGCCTTGGTTCGCGCCTGGTCGCGAGGACTTCTTCACCCACCGCCTGTCCTATGCCTGGACCCTGATCGTGGGCCGCAAGCTCAGCGAGACCATCTCCCTTCAACTGAACCCGGGCGTGGTTCACCGCAATTTGGTGGAACTGGCCAGCGAGGAGAACGATCTGTACCACATCAGCGGTGCCGGCCGGGTGAAGCTGAGCAAGCGCGTGGCCTTCAATGCCGAGTATTTCCATGTGCTGCGGGATGACCAGACCGACTTCCGCAATTCGCTGTCCATCGGCTTCGATATCGAGACCGGTGGGCACGTGTTCCAGCTGCACTTCACCAACAGCGCCGGAATGTTCGAGCGCGGTTACATCACCGAGACCACTGGCGATTGGGCACGTTCGTTCGGAGACCCTGCGGAGGGGGGGGGCTTCCAGTTCGGCTTCAACATCTCGCGGGTCTTCACCGTGCACACGCCGAAGAAGAAGGCGCTCTGACCCCGCACCTGACGCTCACCGGAAGCCTGTCGCCGTGCAGGCTGTCCGTTCGTTGGCAAGGGGCTCAGCCCTGTGTCCAACGCTGCTGGGCCAGGCGCAACTGCAGGTAGGCGTTCACTGCATCCATGTCCAGCACGCCGACCAGGTCGGTCCCCTGCATCACCACCAGCAGCGGTGCCGATCCCGTGCGCAGGGGAAGGATCGCCTCCCGCAGGTCCATGTCGGGGGACACGGGCTCGGGTCGCCTCAGTTGAAGCTGGCGCATCGAAAGGTCCTTCATACCACGCGAGACGGCGGCCCACAGCTCCTGTTGGTCCACCACGCCCGTGTAACCCATCACGTCGGTGACCACGGCCGCCTTGTCGCCCACGGCGATCAATCCGTTCACCGCCTCATGCACGGGTGTGGGGCCGCTGATGGTCCAGAAGCGCTGGCGCATCGCCCGGCTCACAGGCACGCCAGCAAGCTCCTTCAGCTGGTCGACCTGGCGTGCCTCCGCCCCGGAAGCGAGGTAGACGAACACACCGATCATGGCCGTGAAGAAGGCACCGCTCATCAGCCCAACTGCAACGAAACCGACGGCCAATACCCGTGCCACGACGGTGGCGATGCGGGTGGCCCGGTGGCGGGGCATGCGCATGCTGAGCGCGCTGCGGAGGATGCGTCCCCCATCCATCGGGAATGCCGGGATCAGGTTGAACAGGAACAGACCAAGGTTGGCCGTGAGCACGAAGCTCAACAGCCCGGTCCATCCCTGGGAAGGGTGCAGGTCGCTGAAAAGCCAGGTGAGGCCCATCGCTGAAAGGACGAGGAACGCCAGCCCCGCGATGAACAGGTTGACCAGGGGGCCGGCCACCGTGATCCAGAACTCCTGGCGCGGATCCTCGGGCATACGCTCCAAACTGGCCACGCCACCGATCGGCAGCAGGGTGATGTCACGTGTGCGAACACCGAAGCGCAGCGCGGTGAGCGCATGCCCGTATTCGTGCAGCACCACACAGGCGAAAACGATGAGCACCAGTCCCACCTGGTCCAGTACGGAGCGCCAGTCCAGCCCATCGCTGAAGCCACTGTAGGCCACGAAGGCTGGCAGCAGCAGGAACGACCAGTGCACGAGCACCTGGATGCCCTTGTAGGAAAAGATGGGAAGACGTCCGCGGAGCGGGGCCGCCATCAGCCCGCAGGTTGTTGCAGCACCAGCATGGGGATGTGCGTGTGCATGGCCAGACGCGATGCGGTGCTACGGTGGAAGAGCTGGTCGAAGAGCCCGCGCTGGCGATGCACCAGCACCACCAGGTCCGCCTCGTTCTGGTCGGCCATGTCATGCAACGCCTTCGATACGTCGTCGCCACTGAGGTAGTGGAAGCTGTGCGGTATGGCACCCAGCAGCGTGTCGAACAGGCTTCCAGCTCCCTCCTCAACGCTCGTGTCCTCGTTCACCACCCGCACGATCAGCACTTCAGACTGCGACCAGCGTGCAATATCCAGCAGCAGCTTCACGGTATGCTTGTTCACCAGACCGCCATCATCGGCCAGGATGATCCGCTTGGGTGCCCGATAGGTGTTCTTTTCAGGCACCGCGATCACCGGCAGGTGGCCATTGCGCACCACGTCCGCCGTGTTGCTGCCCAGCAGCACTTCCTTCAGGCCGCTGGCGCCCTGGGTGCCCATCACCACCGCGTCGGGTGGCACGGGGTCCTTGGCGAAGCGCTGTATCACATTGGGCAGGTCGCCATGCTCGCACACTCCGTTGAGCACGGGCTTCAGCGCACCGAACTCCTCCTGCATGCGTGCCAGATAGAGGTCCATGGCCTCCTGCGATTCGCGGGCCAGCAGGTCATCCATGCTCCACATGGTGCTCGCACTGCTGCGGGGCATCATGTAGCTGTGCAGCACGGTGAAGGTGTTCCCTTCGGTGCCGAAGAGGTTGATGGCATAACGCGCCGCGTTCAACGCATTGCTGCTGAAGTCAGTGGGGAGCAGGATGTGGGCCATGGCGCGAGGCTGTTCAATGACCGTGTTCGGCGGTGTTCTTGGAACTGTCCACCAGCCAGTATCCGATGAAGAAGAAGGCCAGGACGGCCAGGAAGCTGAAAAGCCCCACCATGTTGTTGGCCTGTCCCTGCTCGTCGAGGATGAGCTCGGTGTCAAGGATGGCGTAGCGGAAGGGGATGAGCAGTGCGGCGATCCAGCAGGCGAGGCCGATGTACTTCTTCATGGGTTTCCGGTTCGGTTGGTGGCGAAAGATAGGGTGGACAGGGCGTGTGGCGAAGTGAGCTTGCTCAGCCATTGGCCAGGCGCTCCAGACGGCGCTGGTCCTTGATACGGATCTCGCGGCCCTTCACCTCGATCATGCCATCCTCCTTCAGATCGGTGAGGGCCCTGATAAGCGACTCGGTGGCGGTGCCCACGATGGTGGCCAGATCCTCCCGGCTGATATGGACCCCGAGCGAACCGGCCTGCTCCGGGCTGTACCGCTCGTGCAGGCGCAGCATGGCTTGTGCCACGCGCTGCCGCACGCTTGCGTAGGCAAGCTCCAGCAGCAGTTGCTCCTTTTCCTTCACCTCGCGGGAGAGCATCTTGATGAACCGCATGCTCACATCGCGGTCCCTGTAGAGCAAGGCCTGCAGCTCCTCGCGGGGGATCACCGCCAGCTCGCTGTCCTCCATGGCTTCGGCAGACTCGTTCACACGCCCGCCTTCCAGCACGCTCATGTACCCCAGGAACTCTCCGGGTCCATAGAGTGCCGTCACCAGCTCCTTGCCGTCGTTGTTCATCTTGAAGCAGCGCACCTTGCCCTTGTCGATGAAGTAGATGGAGCGCAGTTCATCACCCTCGTGGAAGATCATCTCCTTGCGGGCCACCTGGCGGGCCTTGCGGTCACGGGCGATGTCCTGCAGGGCGGATACCCCCCGGGCGCTGTCCAGGAAGGCGTTCAGGCCATCGATGCTCTGGTCGAAGCCTTTGCGGAAGAGGTCGCTGCGCTTGAGGCGGCCTTCAATGGCGTTCAGCAGTTCGCTTTCCTCGAAGGGCTTGGTCAGGTAGTCGTCCGCTCCGAGCTCCATACCCTTGCGGACATCGCTGCGTTCGGCCTTGGCGCTGAGGAAGATGAAGGGGACCTCGGCCGTGTTCGGGTCCCGGTTCAACAGGTGCAGCACACCATAGCCGTCGAGTTCGGGCATCATGATGTCGCACAGGATCAGGTCAGGCACCTCCTTGCGCGCCAGCTCCACTCCGCGACGACCGTTCTCGGCCTTGGTCACCCGGTAGTTGGCGAGTTCCAGGATCTCTGCGGTGTTCTCCCGCATGTCCTGATCATCCTCGATCAGCAGGATATGCTTCATGTTCGACTTGTTGAGGTATCCAGGCCGTAAAGGTGCTGCCTTTCCCCGGTTCGCTGGTGAATCCTATCCATCCATCCATCAGGTCAAGGTACTTCCGAACGATGTTCAGCCCCAGTCCGGTACCCTGTACGGTGAAGGCATTGCTGGCCCTGAAGAAGCGTTCGAACAGATGCTGCTGATCCTGCATGGGAATGCCCATGCCATGGTCCACCACTTCGATGTGCAGCTTGCCATCGGCGATGTGGGACCGCAGGGTGATGCGTTCGTTCTCCGGGCTGTATTTGATGGCATTGCTCAACAAATTGCTCAGGATATGGGCCAGCATCTGTTTGTCCTGTACCACCACCCGCTCTTTGCCGTTATGGTAGAAGTCGATCTCCTGCCCGGGCTTGCACAGGCTCCGAAGCTCCTCCACCAGCTCGATGCAGAGATGAACCACATCCACCTCCTGGGGGGTGCAGCGCACCATGCCCTGCTCGAGCTTGTCCAGTGACAGGAAGTCGTTGAGCATGGTGGTGAGTTCCCGGACCTTGCCGCGGATCTTCGCCACATGCCGCTGCACCTTTTCCTGTTGGGGGCCTTCGGAATAGCGTGCGATGAGGTCCACCGAGCTCATGATGGTGCTCAGTGGGGTGCGGAACTCATGCGAGGCCATGCTCACAAAGCGTGATTTCAGGCCATTGAGCTCCTTTTCCGCCTCCAAAGCTTCCCGCACGCTCTGTTCGGCTTGTTTGAGCTCGGCCGTCCGCTGTTCCACCCGCTGCTCCAGCTCGGCATTGCTTTGGAGCAGGTCCTGTTCAGCGCGACGCCGTCGTGATACGTCACTGACAAGGCCCATCACGAAGCGCTCGTTGTCGACAACAAAATGGTTCAGGCTGACCTCCACGGCGAAGGTGGTCCCGTCGCGGCGCTGCCCATTGAGGTCGAGCCCACTGCCCATGGAACGGCGACGCGGTTCGCGCTGGTATTCGTTCCGCTGCGCCTCATGCCGACCACGCACCTCCATGGGGATCAACAGCTCCACCGGCTGGCCGATGAGCTCGCTGGTGGCATATCCGAACAGATCACCGAGGCGTGGGTTGCACAGGCAAATGATGCCGTGCCCATCGACCACCACCAATCCCTCCGCTGCGCTGCTGAACAGCATGCCGTAGATGGAGGAGACCTGCTCGGCGGTGAACCGGGTGTGCGTCATGCTGCAAAGTAAACCGTTGCCGGCCTAGCTCTCCTGTCCACCCACATGCTCCGAGCGCGGTGCACCCGAGCGCTCGTCGTACACCTTCCAATTCTGCAGGGGGCGGGCGTAGAGGTTCAGCGTGATGGAACGGGCCCCGGCAGGGTTCACATAACGGTGTATGCTGCGTCCGTTGTGCAGGTACGAGAAGGAGCCCGGGTCCAGCTTGGCGCTGCTCACCTTCCGCAGGGGGCCGTCCGGTCCGGCTTCGTACCGTTCCTCGATGACGGCACCGCTGACCGGGTGCACCCATGCCTCTTCCGTGGCGTAATCATGGATGCTTGTGCGTTGACCCGGTTCGTAGCAGATCAACAGCAGTTCGAATTCGGCTGTCCGCGCGATGCAGTTGCGGGTGTAGTGCTTGTCGTTCCACCGGCAGTAGGGCAGGAACTCCTGCTCGGGTATGCGGATCCGCTCCAGCACCTCCAGGTAGCCACGCCGACCGGGCCCCTTCTTCAGGGCCGTGACCAACTGGTCAATGGTGGTGATCTCTGGACTACGCTGCGGCATGTCGGATGTGGCGGAGCGATCCCGCACGCTCGGGATCAAGGCACGAACCTATCGCGGTGCCGTGGACCGGTCACTGACATTCATCATTCGGCTTGTGGCTATCTTAAGAACAGGAAGGGCCGCGAATGCGGCCCCTCCGATGTTCATCCCAACAATGGATCACATCCACTGGGCCACCCAACGGTGGAACTCGTCCTTCAGTTCGCGGTACAACTTCTCAAAGGTGACCATGCGCTCACGCAGGGAAGAGTGGTCCGTGAAGTACCGGTGCTCAATGGCCACGGGATGCTCCCGCGCTTCCTGCTCAAGGGTGTTCTCATGCGCCTTGATGTCGTGCCGAAGCTCATCGATCACTTCCCGCTCGCGGATATACTGGTTCTGGAAGTGCTCCAACTGTGCCATCACTTCGGCGGCCGTGTTGCGGGAGGCGATCTCCTCCAGTCTGCGCTCGAAAATGCCGATCTCATCCTTGTAGAACGCCAACGCGTTCAGCCAGGTGGTATGCTCGAAGTGAAGGTCGGAAAGACGTACGTGGGTGTGCTGCTTGGTGGCGGTGCTCATGGTCTCTGACGCAGGTTGTGTCTGCATTCGCGAAGTTCGTGGATCCCCCCACGGTGGTACATGACCATGGTCATGCCCGGATGTGCGTTGGTATGAATGCGGAACAGGAGGGCCCTTGGCCCTCCTGTTCCACGTCCGTTGGTTGCCGCTGCGCCGGCTTACTTGCGTTGCTCGATCGCAACGTAGTCGCGTTTGGTGGCGCCGGTGTAGATCTGGCGCGGACGGCCGATGGGCTCCTTGTTCTCCACCATCTCCTTCCACTGGGCGATCCAGCCCGGCAGGCGGCCCAGGGCGAACATCACCGTGAACATGCGGGTGGGGATGCCGATGGCGCGGTAGATGATGCCGCTGTAGAAGTCCACGTTGGGATACAGCTTGCGCTCCACGAAGTAGTCGTCCTTCAGGGCGATCTCCTCCAGTTGCTTCGCGATATCCAATACGGGGTCCTTGACGCCCAACTTGCCCAGCACATCGTCGCAGCTCTTCTTGATGATCTTGGCGCGTGGGTCGAAGTTCTTGTACACGCGGTGACCGAAGCCGAACAGGCGGAACGGATCGTTCTTGTCCTTGGCCTTGTTCACCCACTTCTGGATGTCGCCACCATCGTTGCGGATGGTCTCGAGCATCTCGATCACCTCCTGGTTGGCGCCCCCATGCAACGGACCCCACAGCGCGGCGATACCGGCGCTCACACTGCTGTACAGGTTGCTCTGGCTGCTGCCCACGATCCGCACCGTGCTGGTGCTGCAGTTCTGCTCGTGGTCGGCGTGCAGGATGAGCAGGGTGTTCAGGGCGCTGGCCACCACCGGGTCCACCTCGTACTCCTCGGTGGGCAGACCGAACATCATGTACAGGAAGTTCTCCACGTAGCCCAGCTTGTTGTTGGGGTACATGTACGGGTGGCCCAGGTTGTTCTTGTAGCTGATCGCAGCCAGGGTCGGCATTTTTGCGATCAGGCGATAGATGGTGCGCAGCACATCCTGTTGGGGGCGGTGCGGGTCCTGGCTCTTCGGGTAGAAGGTGCTCAGCGAGTTCACCATTGCCGAGAGGATGCCCATGGGATGAGCATTGGCGGGATAGTGCTCGAAGAAGCGCTTCATGTCCTCGTGCACGAGGCTGTGATAGCGGATGTTCCCCTCGAACTCGTCCAGTTGCTTCTTGGTCGGGAGTTCGCCGAAGAGCAACAGGTAGGCGACCTCCAGGAAGGAGGCCTTTTCAGCCAGTTGTTCGATGGGGTAGCCCCGGTACTGCAGGATCCCCTCTTCGCCGTCCAGGAAGGTGATCGCACTGGAGGTGGCCCCGGTGTTCTTGTAGCCGTAGTCCAGCGTGATGTAGCCGCTGAGATCGCGCAGTTTGCTGATGTCGATGGCCTTTTCGCCCTCACTGCCCGTGATGACGGGGAATTCGTAGGTCTTGCCGTCCAGGATGATCTGCGCTTTCTCGCTCATCGCCGCTGTGTGGATTGAAGGGGTTTGCGTGCTTGGGCGCGAAGGTAGTGCAAGAGCTGTCGTTGGCAGCCGATGATCCTTGTCAGTTCCGTTCGACCCGCCCGTTGGAACGCACAAGGCCGCCGGATGTTCCGGCGGCCTTGTGAAAAGATCGCAAAAGAACGGTCACTGGCCCGCCCACTTGCTCTTGAAGGTGCCCATGAAGGTCTGGTAGTCCTTTCCCTTGTAGTGCCCTTCGCCGAAGTAGGTGAGGATGGGCTCGATCTGGTCCGGGGTCATGTATCCCTGCACAGGTGCCAACACGTTCAGGTCGCTGTCCAGGTACACCACGGTGGGGTAGGCGATGCGCCCGTTCACATTGGCGATGGCATAGGTCAGGTGGTGCGTGCCATTGCGGCCCATGGTGTTCGCCGGGTTGAAGTCGGGGTTCTCGAGCTTTTGGCCCTTGAAGGTCACCGGATCGCCGCTCTCCGCATTGAACTTCACCGCGTAGAAGTGCTTGTTCACGTACTCGGCCACACGCGGGTCACTGAAGGTGTTGCGGTCCAGCATCTTGCAGGGGCCGCACCAGCTGGTGTAGACGTCCACGAACAGGGGCTTGGGCACCTTCTTGGTGAGGGCCTGGGCCTCTTCGATGGTCACCCATTTGATCCCCTTGGAAGCGGCGGGTGTGGAGGCCGGTTTGGGCGCGGTCTGAGCGAGCAGGGGAAGGGGCAGCAGGGCCAGAGCGAGGAACAGGGTACGCATGTTGGCGAAGGGAGTGAGTTCTGGTATTCAGCGAAGACCGTGCCGGGATGCGCCGCTCAGTGGATCCCCTTCATCAACCGGCGGACGAAGGGGGAGATGAGAATGAGCGCCAGACCTGCGAGCAGCGCATAGAAGCCCAACTGGCCGTAACCTTCCGTATACAGCTGCAGCTTCTCGTAATTGGTGGCGGCGGGGTCCTCTGCGCTCATGCCGGCCCCGAGCAGACCGGCGGCATATTGCCCATAGGCGCTGGCCAGGAACCACATGCCCATCATCAGTCCCTGGATGCGCACAGGGCTCAGCTTGGTCATCAGGGAAAGGCCGATGGGGCTCAGGGCCAGCTCGCCGAAGGTGATGACGAACCAGGCCAGCGTGAAGATCTCCGTACTGGTGATGCCGTTCTCATCGGCAAAGCCAAGGGTGCTCTTGAAGATGTAGAAGCCTCCCGCCAGGAAGAGGAACCCCAGCCCGAACTTCACCACGCTGTTGGGCTCGATCTTGCGCTTGCTCAGCCACAGCCAGAATAGCCCGGCCAAGGCGCTGAAGGCGATCACGAAGAGGGAGTTGGCGGCGTTGTTCACACTGTTGGGGTCCACCGGGATACCGAAGAGCGTGGGCCGCAGGTTGTTCAGCGCGAAGAGGCTGAGGCTGCCCCCGCTCTGCTCGAAGAAGGCCCAGAAGAGCACCGAGAAGAAGATGAACACCAGGGCGGCCAGCAGGCGCAGGTTCTCCGCGCGGCCGAATTGACGCATCTCCCAGGCCAGGTACAGGAGCGTCAAAGGGCCAATGGTGTACATGAACAGGTCCGTGTAGGCCGTGTTCGTGACCATCAGCAGGATGAGCGGGATCACGGCCAGGGAACCGAGGTAGGTTCCCCATTCATAGACCTTCCGCTTGGTCGCGGGCAGGTCGGGGTGCAATGGCGACAGGCCGATGGGACCGAAGCTCTTGCGACGGAAGGCGAAGTTGATGAGGCTGATGATCATCACCACACCGACCAGCGCGAAGGCCGCACGCCAGCTGTATTCCTTGCCCACCCACACCATCAGGAGGCCACCCAGGAAGGCGCCGATGTTGATGCCCATGTAGAAGAGCCCGAAGCCGGCATCGCGCCGATGGTCGTCCGTGTGGTACAACTGGCCCACCATGGTGCTGATATTGGGCTTGAAGAAGCCCGTGCCGATGATGGTGAAGCAGATGCCGATGTAGAACAGCTGGGTGGGCGCCAGCGCGATGGTGAAGCCGCCCACGATCATCAACAGCGCGCCCCACACCAACGACTTCTGGAAGCCGAGGATCTTGTCCGCGAACACCCCGCCCAGGAAGGTGAAGGCATACACGAAGGCCTGGATGGCTCCGTACTGCAGGTTGGCCTCCTTGTCGCCCAGACCCAGCTGGGTGACCATGAACACGGTGAGCATGCCCCGCAGCCCGTAGAAGCAGAAGCGCTCCCACATCTCGGTGCCGAACAGGTAGTATAGCTGCTTCGGGTAGGTACCCTTGAAGGAGCGGATGTCGTTGAGGGTGGGGGCTTGTTCCATGGGGTGGGGATCAGCGGATCCCGTGGAAGAGTTTGTTCACCAAGGGGCTGATAACCATCAGGAAGAGGCCGATGCCCACCGTGACATAGCCCATGGTGCTGTACACATCGGTGTAGGTGGCCAGGCTGGCGGCTGTGTCGATGACCTGCTCATCGCCTCCACTATGCTCCACCCCGGTCAATTTGGCCAGCATACCGGCGGCGTAGTTCGCACCAGCGATGCTCAGGAACCAGGCCCCCATGGCGGTGGCGGTCATGTCCTTGGGCACCAGCTTTGTCACCATGCTCAGACCGATGGGGCTCAGGAACAGTTCCCCAGTGGTGTGCAGCATGTACAGCAGTGCCAGGGTCCAAAGCGGCACCTGGTACTCAACGGCCAGCGGAGCGGCGATCAGGATCACCAGGTAGCCCAAGCCCAGCTGCAGGATGCCAAGCCCGAACTTCATGGGGATGCTGAAGTCCCTGTCGGCCTGCTTCAGCTTTACCCACATGACGCTGAAGAGCGAACCAAAGATGAGGATATAGGCAGGGTTGAAGAATTGGGTGGTGGCGGCTCCCATCTCCCAACCGAACACCGTGCGGTCCACGTTGCGGTCGGCGAAGAGGGTGAGGCTGCTCCCAGCCTGCTCGAAACAGGCCCAGAACACCACGTTGAACAGCATCAGGATGATGAAGCCGAACATCTTGTCCAGCTGCACCTTGCCGTCCTTGATCCCGCGCATGATCAGGCTGCCGATGACCAGCACGGCCACGGCCAACAGTACATATCCCGCGATGGTCGTATTGCGGAGAAGGAAGTAGAGCACGGGTACCAGCGCAAGGCAACCCAAAATGACGGCAGTGAACGGGCTCAGCGGGCCATACTTGGGGGTGTGCAGGGTGGCGGGCGAGGGCGGTGCGCTTTCCGCCTGGTAGTGTTTGCTGCCAAGCTGGAAGATCAGTACGCCCAACAACATGCCCACACCGGCCAGTGCGAAGCCGGCCTTGGCTCCGTAGATGTTGCCCACTTCCGCGCAAACGGTCGTGGCCAGCAGGGCGCCCAGGTTGATACCGATGTAGAAGATGGTGAACCCGCTGTCCTTCCGGTTGTCGCCATCGGGGTAGAGCTTGCCCACCATGGTGCTGATGTTCGGCTTGAACAGGCCGTTCCCAACGATAATGACGGCCATGCCCCAGAACAACAGCATCTCGGTGCCACCGACGATCATGAACTCACCGATGGCCATCAAGATGCCGCCCAACAGGACCGCCAGCCGTGAACCCAGGACCTGGTCTGCGATGCGCCCGCCGATCACCGGCATCACGTATACCAAGGCCGTGTAAGCACCGTAGACCGCAAAGCCCATGTCGTCGCCCATTGCCAGGCTCTTCACCAGGTACAACAGGAGCAGCGCGCGCATGCCATAGTAGCAGAAGCGCTCCCACATCTCTGCGGCGAACAGCCAATAAAGGCCGGGGGGGTGACCAATGCTCGCGGTGTTCTGTTGGCTCATGGATGGTTCCGTTAAGATTGAGGTGCGCCAAGGTAGGAAAGGCGGTGATCTGACAATGTGGGCGATGGGGGAGTGCCGGGTCGACCCGACCTCCGCCCCGCATCCTTCCCTGCACGGCGGTGGTGGGCGGTGATCAGCCTTGGGGACTCAGCTTCGACCGCGTAAGGTTACCTGGCAGGTGCGGCCCTGCGGCGGCTGCGGGTGGAACATGTCCTGTTCGACCCAGCTCCCATATCCTTACAGGTGCTCCACCAACCAGTTCGTCATCAGTTCATACAGATGCAGCCGCGTGCTGCCCCCGTAGATCCCGTGGTTGCGGTCGGGGTAGGCGAACTGGTCGAAGGGCTTGTTGGCCTTCACCAAGGCATTGATCATCTCCGCCGCGTTCTGGAAGTGGACGTTGTCATCGGCCATGCCGTGGATCAACAGGTAGTTGCCCTTGAGCTTGTCCACGTGGTTGATGGGGCTGTTGTCGTCGTACCCCGCGGCGTTGGACTGCGGCAGGCCCATGTAGCGTTCGGTGTAGATGGTGTCGTAGTAGCGCCAGTTGGTGACCGGTGCCACCGCGATGGCGGCCTTGAACATGTCGGCGCCCTTGGTGATGCAGAGGCTGCTCATGTAGCCGCCATAGCTCCAGCCCCAGATGCCGATGCGGCCACTGTCCACGTAGGGTTGGGCCGCCAGCCAACGCGCCGCAGCGATCTGGTCCTCGGTCTCGTACTTGCCCAACTGGCCATAGGTCACATGCCGGAACTCCCGCCCGCGATGGCCCGTGCCCCGGGGATCGATGCATGCCACGAGGTAGCCCTTCTGTGCCAGCATCGTGTGCCACAGGTGCCCGCGCCCGTCCCACTGGTCCAGCACCTCGTTGCTGTTGGGACCGCTGTATTGCACCATCAATACGGGGTACTTCTTCGCGGGGTCGAAGTCGCGCGGCTTCAGCATCCACCCGCGCAGCTCCACGCCACCTTCGGTCTTGAACTGGAAGAAGTCACGTGGCGCCAGCCCGAACTCCTCCGCCTTGGCCTGCAGCTTCACATTGTCCTTGAGCACCTTCACCAGCTTGCCATTGCCAGTGTGCAGGGTCACCACCGGCACAGTGTTCAAGGTGCTGCGGGTGTTGATGAAGAAGCGGAACCCTTCGCTGAACTCGGCATCGTTGTGACCGCCCTTGGGTGACAGTTCCGCAAGTCCTTTGCCGCTCAACGGAACGGACAGCACCTGCTGGGTCTCCGGTGAGTCCTTCGCGGCGGTGAAGATGACCTGCTTGTTGCGCTCATCCACGCCCTTCACGCTCACCACGTCCCAGCCACCGCGGGTCAGCTGGCGCGGCTCGCCGTTCATGGGCACGAAGTAGAGGTGGTTCCAGCCATCGCGCTCGCTGGTGAGCACGAAGCCGCTGCCATCGCTCAGGAAGTGCAGGTCGTCGGTGACCTCCACATAGGTGCGGTTCTCTTCGCGGTACACTTCGGTGGGCTGGGGCATCAGGCCGCGCTGGGCAAGGTCAACCGTGGCGATGACCTTCTCGTTCTGCAGGCGGTTCATGCGCATGAACCAGAGCACGTTGTCGTTCTTCGTCCAACCCAGGCGGGGGATGTACACTTCACCGGTGGCGCCCAGCGTGATCGCCCGCGAGGTGTTGGTGGCCAGCTCGTAGCTGAATAGTTGCACGGTGCTGTTGGTCTCGCCGGCCTTGGGGTATTTGAAGCGGTACTCGCTGGGGTACAACTGGCCTTGGTACATGGCCATGTCGAACTCACGCACGGCACTTTCGTCGCTGCGCATGTACAGGAGCTTGGTACCCAGTGGGCTCCACGCGTAACCCTGTACCAGCGCGAATTCCTCCTCGTACACCCAGTCGGTGGCACCGTTGATGATGCTGTTGCGCTGGCCATCGAAGGTGACCTGCGTTTCGCGCATGGTGCCGAGGTCCACCACGAAGAGGTTGTTCTCGCGCACGAAGGCGGCCTTGCTGCCATCGGGGCTGAAGGTGGCCAGCTGCTGCTTGGGTTTGGCGGGATCACTGAGGGGCACCAAAGTGCGGCCGGCACGGTCGTACACATAGTGATAGGCCAGGTAGCTGTGGCGGTAGATGGGTTCGGTGGCCGTGCCGATCATCAACTTGCGCTCGTCGCCGCTGAACTGGTAATCCTCGAGTTCGATGGGAGCGCTGGCACCCGCTGGCACCAGCGCGCTGCCACGGACGAGGGTGGCCACCTTCTCGCCGGTACGGTAGGCGTACTGGTTGATCACCATCTCATCGCCGTCGCGTTCCAAGGCGGTGTAGTGCAACCCGTCCTTCATGCTGGCCAGGCCGCCCACCATCTCTGCGCTGAACTGTGGGCTGGCCCAGATGTCGCGGTTGGTGAGGGCTTTCTGGGCGTGGGTGTTGGCCGGGAGGGCCATACCGCCGACAAGACATGCGCTTGCCAGGAGAGCTTTGAAGGTGGTGTGCATGGAGCGTGTGATCGACGGCGCTAATGTAACCGGCCCACCCTCCATCCGAGGTACGGCTTCGAACACCCAGCAGCTCACGGGCTCACGTTGCACGTCAGCTCCAACCTGTCGTCACGGGAAGGGGCAGCAGGTGATGGGAGTAAGGTGCCGATCAACACCTGACCACACCCCAGCACGGACCACCGCCGTTCCTCGTTCCGGACATGCCGTCATGGGAACGGGGCCTGCCGGCAACCCGGTTGATCACCCTATCTTGTTCGACAAATCAATACACCACGACCATGTACAAGCATTCCATCCGCAGGTTCGTCCTGTTCTTTTCGCTTGTGTCCGGTTCGCTGGTGGCGATGGGCCAGCCGGGTGTGATCCCCACGCTGGGCAAGGAGTTCTGGATCGGATTCATGTTCAATCCGCCCACGAGTCCCTTGCAGATGAACATCTTCATCTCTTCGGATGTGAGCACATCGGGGACGGTCCAGGTACCCCTGTTGGGTATTTCGATCCCCTTCACCGTGGTGGCCAATGTGACGACCACCGTGAACCTGAGCCCGACCGATGTCATGCATTCCACGAGCGAAGTGGTGGAGAACAAGGGTGTGCTGGTGACCACGGAGGATACGGTGGCGGTGTTCGCCATCAACTTCCAGAACTACTCGGCGGACGCTGCTGTGATCTATCCGGTCCAATCCCTGGGAACGGAGTACCGCATCTTCGCCCACCGTGGCCTGGTCTTCGGTTCGGAGAACGGCTATGCGAGCGAATTCCTGATCGTTTCGCCGCAGGATGGGACAGAGGTGGAGATCACCACGACCTGCAACACGCAGGGCGGCCACGCGGCCGGGGTGCCCTGGGTGGTCCAACTGGACAGTGGGGAGACCTATCAGGTGAAAGCGGTGGACGGCATCCAGGACCTGACCGGGTCCACGATCATCGGCACGGAAGCCAGTGGCTCCTGCCGGCCGTTCGCCGTGTTCAGCGGAGCCTCCTGTGCGCGTGTTCCGGAAACCTGTGATGCATGCGACCACATCTTCACACAGAACCTGCCCCGGACCGTCTGGGGCACGCGTTATCACAGTGTCCCGTTCGCCACCACCAGCAGCTACGCCTATCGCCTGATGAGCGATGTGGACGGTACGGTGATCATGGTGGACGGCGTGACCCCGATAACCTTGGACGCAGGGGAGTGGGAGAACGTCTACGACGCCACATCGGCCACCTGCTTCACGAGCGATCAGCCTTTCGCCGTGGCCCAGTACATGCAGGGAGTGACCTGTTCAGGCAACGGGGATCCGGCCCTGTTGCTGCTCAATGCGGAGGAACAGCGCATCACCGGCGTTACGTTCGCCACGGTCGAGAGCAGTGTGATCACGGACCACTACCTCAACCTGGTGACGGCCTCCACCAACGTGGGTTCGATCACCATCGATGGTATCCCCGTTGCTGCCGGCCTGTTCACGGCGTACGCAGCCTGCCCGGAGGTAAGCCATGCGACCCTGCCCATTTCCGAAGGGAGCCACACCCTGTCCGCTGCAGAAGGATTCTCCGCCTATGTCTATGGCATGGGTGAGGCGGAAAGCTATGCCTACTCGGTGGGTTCCTTCTCCGATGAGCCCCCGCTGCCTGTGGATACCGTGCTGTGCGGTGTGGACAGCACCGGGTCGGTCACCCTGGTCGCTCCCGGATCGATCTTCGACCCTACCTGGTACCTGTACGCGAACCCCGACGACACCCTGGCGGTCGGAGGGCAGTACACCTTCGTTCCCAGTGGAAGCGATGTCTACGCCGTCACCGGGCAGGAGTTCGTCAGCGGATGCAGCGCCCAGTTCCTCTACAGTGTTGAAGTGGCGGACCCTCCCGGCCTGCTGGTGACCGCCGATGGGGCCACCACCGTTCAGGTCTGTGCTTATGCGCCCGTGCAACTCTCCGTTCAACCCGATCCACCTGGCTCGTATATCTACACGTGGTGGCCTGCCACGGACCTCAACGACCCGACCATCGCGGACCCCGTGGCCACGCCCAGCACAACGACCTGGTTCTACTCAAGCGTAAGCACGCTCAATGGATGTGCCGTCGCCCTGGACAGTGTGCTGGTGACCGTGGTGGGCGGGGATGTGATGATCCATGAGGCTTCACCAGCGACCACAGCACTTTGTCTGGGAGATAGTGTGCAGTTCAATGTCGACATCCAGCAGGTGGTGGGCTCCGATGCGCTCAATGGGTCCATCGGTGCGCTCTGGCAGAACGTTGCCGGTGGTGTGATCGATGCGGTGTGCGGTGCAGTGGAAGGGGATGCGCTCTACTTCAATGGACCCGCCCCCCGCGAAGCGGTGACAGTGGGGATGCCTGTTCCGAACGGTGGTACCATCCGCTTCGCCCTGAAGGTGGCCAACGGCCTTGCTCCATGCGATAACGCGGAGGTGGGCGACAACGTGGTCCTGCAGTACTCGCTCACCGGAGCCGCGCCGTGGGTGGAGATAGCCACCTACCTGGAGTTCAACCATCCCGATCTGGCCATGGTGGATGCTGTCATTCCCCCCGCCGCCTATTCCGCGAACACCTTCTTCCGCTGGACCCAGACCGGTACCTATGCCGCCGGCCAGGACAACTGGGTGCTCGACGCAGTGACCATTGCGGCAAGGGGGGATGCGGGACTTGACCTTGTCTGGAGCCCGGGTGCGGACCTGCAGGCCACCGATGTTGCCGATCCATGGGCCTTCCCAAGTGCAACAGGCTGGTATGTCATCACCACCACCGACCCGAACACCTCCTGTATCTACACGGACAGTGTCTTCGTGGATGTCGGGGAACCCTTCTCCATCTCTGTTACGCCGGATACCACGCTGTGCGATGTGGCCGGCATCTTGTTGAACGCCGTGCCCGCCAGCGGCACCGGCCACACATGGACATGGTCTCCCGCTGCCACGCTCGACAATGCGTCCAGCCAGAGCCCCACGGCCACACCTGCGGCCACCACCGCCTATGCCGTGGAGGTGACCACCGAACAGGGGTGCGTGGCGCGCGACACCGTTACGATCACGGTGGGTCAGCTGCTTGACCTGTCCGTGTCGGTGAACCCGGCATCGATCTGCGCTGGAGAGCCCGTTGAATTGACGGCTGTAATCGCCGGTGGCGCCACCGGCGTGACCCACTCCTGGAGCCCGTCGGCCAGCATCGACGACCCCACAAGTGCGACCACTACTGCCATGCCGCTCACCACCACCATGTTCGTCGATCTGGTCACGGATACACTGACGGGCTGTGTGCTCTCCGACAGTGTCCTGGTGGAGGTGACAAGCGTGCTGAACGCCACCGCCACACCGGATACCTTGGTATGTGTGGGCACGGGGTTGCAGCTGGAAGTGGAGCATGATGTTCCCGAACCGGCATCCATCACCTGGGAGCCCGCAGGACTGCTTGTTGGGCCCAACACCGCGACCCCGATCGTGCAGTTCGACAGCACCATGGCGTACACCGTGGTGGTAACCGATGTGAACGGCTGTTCGGCCTTCGATACCGTGTTGGTCACCGTGGACATGTCGGGCATTGACATCCTGGCCGACACTTCCTTCTGTGACGGAGGCAGTGTGCTGATCGATGCGGGTTTCCCGGACCACCAGCATGCCTGGAACACGGGTGACAGCGGGCAGACCATCGAGGTGGACAGCACCGGGACCTACACGGTCACCATCACCTCGCCCGCCGGCTGCGTTCGCTCGCATACAACGGCCGTGCTGGTCCATCCGCTGCCTCCCGTGGAACTTGGAACGGATCCCGGCTTGTGCGTTGGGGAGAGCTGGACCCTGGATGCAGGCAACCCCCTCGCGGAGCACCTATGGAGCACGGGCGCCACCGCACAGGGCATCACAGTGGACGAGAGCGGGACCTACGGCGTGCTGGTCGTTGATGGCCTGGGCTGCTCCAACACGGACACCATCAGCCTGGTGTTCCATCCCTTGCCGGTCATCGTGCTTTCGGACACCACCGTGTGCATCAGTGAGGTGATCACGGTGGATGCAGGCAATCCGGGTTCCACCTACCTGTGGACCACCGGCGAGACCACGCGCACGATCGACCTGGCCGGCACATCCACCACCGTGCAGGTGGTGGTGACCACAGCGGAGAACTGTGCTGACAGTGCTGCGGTCAGCATCACCTTCATTCCGTTCCCAGCGCTCGACCTGGGGCCTGATACGGCCTTGTGCGACGGGGATGCCATCTCCTTCGATGTCGCAGGCGCCGGCCAGACCTATCTGTGGAGCACAGGTTCCCAGGCTCCATCGGCGACCTTTATGGATGATGCCGTCGTATGGTCCAACGTGTACAATGGCTACTGCACCTCGACGGACACTGTGGTGCTGGTCTTCAACCCCTTGCCGATCGAGGTCCTGGTGCCAGGCCACGAGACCTGCCTGGACGTACCACCGAACCATGTTCCCCTGGATGCAGGCAATGCCGGATGCAGCTTCCTATGGAGCACCGGCGATACAACGGCTGTGATCCGGGCCACGGAGTACGGGGTCCATACGGTCCTCATCACCACTCCGGAGGGCTGCAGCATCGAGGACCGGACCCTGGTGGTGGAATACTGCCCAAGCACCATCCACCTCCCGAACGGTTTCACACCGAACGGTGATGGTGTGAATGATCTGTTCCTTCCCGTGGGCACCAACATCGCGACCGTGGAGCTGTCGATCTTCGATCGTTGGGGGCGATTGATCCACAGGGGCCGCGATGCGGATGCGTTCTGGGACGGCACCATGGACGGTGCGTTCGTGCAGGACGGTGTGTATGTATGGAAGGTGGTCTATCGCTTCCATCTCGATGCAGGCCGGACGCTGGCCGGCCCTGAGGAGGAGCGGACCGGCCATGTGACCGTGCTGCGCTAGCCGCCTGCTCAGGTGAATGAGCCCCGGCCCTCTGGTTCAGCGTTCCAGCACGGCCTTGATGTGGTCTTGCACAGCCTTCACGCGCTCCTCAACCACCCCGTAGTAGTGCAGGGTGAAGCGTCGGTTGTTGGCGATCTTCCAGAGCAATGTGAGGAGTCGGTCGCGATCGGCACCGGGCACCACGACAGGCTGTCGCAACCCGTTGGGCCGGCCTTCCGCATCGAAGGTGAGCCAGGGTGCCACCGCATCGTTCAAGGCCGGATAATAGGAGTGGTGGTATTCCATTTCAGCGTATTCCTCCTCCAGTTTCTGCAGGATCACCATGTCGTATTCGTAGAGGGTGATGATGTCCGAGCGCAGGCTGTCGTCCACCACCAGTTCCAAGCCGCGGCTCTTGAGCGAGCCATAGCCTGAGTTGTTCTGCAGGTTGATGAAGTCGCGTGCCACGGTCATCAAGTGGACCGAGACGGAATCACTGTCCACCGGCTGCTGTAGGAGCACACGCTGCCAATACCGCACTCCGGCAAGCCCTTGTTCATGACCGAGGATGTTCACCCGCATGTCCTCCAGGTCCTTGTCCAGCCCGCGGTGGATCTCCAGCAGGATCTTCTGTTCGGCGAGCCGGTCCCTGCGTTCATCACCCCAGCTGTTCAATGCGAAGGCGGCGATCACGGCGATGAAGATCGAGAGGAACTCGAAGCCGTACTGCTTCCAGTTCCCGGTCCGAAGCGTGCTCATTGTTCGATGTAGTCCATGTTCTTGTGAAAGGTCTCGTGCACCCGCGTTGTCGCCCACAGTGCCGCACCGATGCATACCAGGCCCACCAGAAGAGCGCTGTATACATTGCCCAGGGGCGCTGCGAGGGATTGGAAGGAGATGGTCACCGGAAGCACCATGCCACGTACCACGTTGGGAGTGGTGGTGGCCACCGTGCTGCGGATGTTGGTGCCGAACTGCTCGCTGGCCACCGTGACGAAGATGACCCAATATCCGGTGGCCGTACCCAGGGCGAGGCACATCCAATTGTAGGTGGCGATGGTGGCACCCTCCATGCCGAACAAGAATCCCAAGGTGAGCACCAGGTTGGCGCAGAGGTAGAGGTAGAGCACGCGTTTGCGGCTGCGCAAGAACTGGCTCAGCAGCCCGCTCAACAGATCGCCGATGCTGAGCCCGATGTAGGCGTAGCGGATGGCGGTGCCGTTGATGCGTTTGAGCTCGTCGGCCGCCAATGCGCTGGTGTCGATGCGCAACTGGGGCACGAAGACATCCTGACTGAGGCTCACCAGCACACCGATGACGTACCACACGGGTACGCCGATCAGGATGCAGCTCAGGTAGCGCAGCAGGCGGTCCCGGTCGTTCACCAACAAGCGCAGATCGCCCTTGCGCGCATTGCTCTCCTTCACCCGATGGAAGAGTCCGCTCTCGAAGGCCCCCACGCGCATCACCAGCAATACAAGGCCCAGCAGGCCACCCACGAGGTAGGCCACCTGCCAGTCCATGAGCGTGGCCCCGGTGAAGTGGGTGTAGATCCGCCCAAGCACCTGCCCCTGCCGCACCACTTCATCGGCGAACACGGCGCCCAGCGCACCGAAGGTGACCACGATCATGGTGCCGTAGCCGCGCCTGCCCGCCGGCATGGTCTCGGTGATCAGCGTGATGCCGGCCCCCAGCTCGCCCGCCAATCCAACACCTGCAATGAACCGCACCGCCGCATAGCTCGGGATGTCGAAGGTGAAGGCATTGGCGATGTTGGCCAGCGAATAGAGGAGGATGCTGCCGAAGAGCACCGTGATGCGCCCCTTCTTGTCGCCCCAGACACCCCACAGGATGCCGCCCACGAGCATGCCCGCCATCTGCCAGTTGAACAGCGCCACACCGGTGTCCTTGATGTCCGGATGGCCCGCGCCGAGGATGAACTCCAGGCTCTCGCGCTTCACCACGTTGAAGAGCACGAGGTCGTAGATGTCCACGAAGTAGCCCAGGGCGGCCACCGTGATGAGCAGGGCCGTGCGCTTGTCGGGGAACAGGGGCGCCATCTGCTGCGAACGTACGCCAAAGGCCGTTGCAATGCAGGGTGTGCTGCGAACGGCACGGGTTGTGCCACCTTTGTTGGAATGAAGAGCCTGTTCCTCCTGCCCTTGGTCTTCCTCCAACCCAACGGCCCCATACCGTATGACCTTTCAAAACCGTCACGGGTCCTGCAACTGCCCGCCCTGCTTACCGAGGTGTCGGCGCTGACAGACCTGAATGAACAGGTGGTGGCCTGTCTCCATGATGAGGAGGGGACCGTTTACACAGTGGACCTCCGGACGGCGCAGGTGGAACGACTGGGTGCATTCGCAGGTATGGGTGATTTCGAAGGGCTTACGCGTGTGGGAGACCGCCTGTTCGCATTGCGCAGCGATGGCTTGGTGTTCCGCTGTCGTTGGGATCATCATGGGGTGCAGCTGGAGGATACGTTCCGCCTGGACGTTCCCAACCAGAACCTCGAGGGGCTGGGCTACCACGATAAAGCCGGGTTGGTGCTGGTGTCGCCCAAGGATGTGCTCAAAGGCGGGCCGGAGCTTCGTGATCGGCGCGTTATCTATGGCTTCGATCCAAGGGAGCAGCGCCCAGGCGTGCGGGAGTTGCTGCGCCTGTCACTTGCGGACCTCACCCGGGAGGCCCTGTCACGGGGCTTGTCCATCCCTACGCGGACAACGGACAAAGGCCGTGAGGTCTCCCAGTGGAAGCTGCGGTACAGCTCCGTGGCGGTGCATCCCATTACCGGCCATTACTACCTGCTTTCCGCAGTGGACCGGTCACTGCTCGTGGTGGACGCCGAGGGGGCCTTCGTTCATCTTGCCTGGCTCGACCCGGCCGCGCTGCCGAAGCCCGAAGGCATCACCTTCCTGCCCAATGGCGATCTGGTCCTGAGCAGCGAAGGCAAGGGGAGGGCACCGTCGGTGCTGTACTTCCCGATGCGCCGGTGATCATTCCAGCACCTCGGCCACGTTCTTCTCGATCATCAGGCACAGCCGGTCCATCGGCAGGTCGTTGGCGTCCATCCCGAAGGGTTCCTCCACCTCCTCTGCAATGAGCTCCAGGCTTGCCAATACGTAGAAGATGAACATCACCACGGGTACAGCGATGTATCCAAGGGAGAAGACGAATCCGAAAGGCAGCGTGAGTACATATACCACGATGAACTTCTTCAGGAAGCTGCTGTAGGAGTATGGGATGGGCGTGTTGCGGATGCGCTCACAGGCACCACAGATGTCGAGGTACTGGGTAAGGTCGGTGTTGAGGGCGATGAGCTGCTCACCGCTGATGACCCCTTCGCGGTACAGGCGCATGGCTCGCTGCTGCATCAACATGGCCACCTGCGCAGGCACATGCTTGCTCCGGTCAAGATCGGGGATCTCCGGGTGGGGCGATGCATCCAGTTCCAGGCGGGTCTTTTCCGACCGGAGGTGCTGTTTGAGCTCCTCGGCGAATTGGGGGATGAGCCTGGAGTAGAAGCTCCGGGTGTTGGTATCCTCGGGGGCGGCGTACACCGCGATCTTCACGGCCGTGTTGCGGCTCACGTTCACCAGTTGCCCCCAAAGCTTGCGGCCTTCCCACCAGCGGTCGTACGCCGTGTTGGTGCGGAACACGAGCAGCATGCTGATGGCAAAACCCAGCAGGCTGTGCATCACGGGCAGGTTGCTCACCACGCTCTCCTTGCCCAGCTTCAGGTAGTGAACCTCCCAGTAGCCGATGCCCCAGGTGAGGAAGCCCACCACCAGCAGCAGGGGCATCAACTTGCGGAAGGTGTCTGAGCGATGCAGGGCCAGCGCCCGCCACCAGTTCGTGCTGTCGTAGGCGATCATGGGTTCACTCGTAATGCTTGCGCACCATGCGCTCGAACATCCGTCCGGGCAGCACCTTCTTCAATAGTACGCTGATCTTCTGCACCCCTTCCGCAACGCGGTACACGCTCCCGGGCTTCGGGTCGGCGATGATGCGGGCCACCACCCGGGCGAGCTCATCCGGGTCGCGGCTGTAGTGCATGCTGCCGCCCAGCACCGCCATGGCCCGCTCGTAGCCCGGTCGGTTGGCCTCGCTGATCACCTCGGGCCGCAACCGCGCACTGGCGATGTTGGTGTTGAACTCACCGGGCTGCACGGTGACCACGTGGATGCCGAAGCGGGCAACCTCGGTGCTCAGGGCTTCGCTCAGCCGGTCCAACGCGGCCTTGCTGGCGCTGTAGAAGCCCCGGTAAGGCAGGCCGAAGTTGGCGGCGATGCTGCTGATGTTGATGATGAGGCCACTGCCTTGTGCCCGCATCGCGGGAAGCACGGCCCGCATCATCCGGTGCGCTCCGTACACGTTGGTGTCCATCAGGCGCTGTGCCAGGTCCGTGTCGATGTCCTCCACGGGTCCTTGAATACCCAGACCTGCGTTGTTGATGAGCACATCGATGCGGCCCGCCTCCTTCAGCACCGCGTCCACCGCTGCCTGAACACTGGTGGCATCGGTGACGTCCATGCCCACCATGGTATAGCCGTTCTGCGGCTCCAATCCCTTCACCTTTCGCCCCGTGCCATACACGCGATGTCCCGTGGCCGCCAGCCGTTCGCACATGCTGCGCCCCAGACCGCTGGTGCCACCGGTGATAAGTATGACCTTGGAGAAGGAAGGGGCGGTGCTGGAGGCCATGGAAGGTGCGGTGTGCCCCGTTCAGGGCGCCACAAAGCAAGGCCCTGCGCAGCAGAGCGCCAAGTCCCGCTGGTCCGTTGCCTTCGGGTCTGTGCCTATTGCTTCACCCAGCGCGCCTGGAGCACGCCCGTGCCGGTGATGGCGCGCACCACATAATTGCCTGTGGGCCAGCTGCGCATGTCCACCTCCAACCACGGTGCCTTGTTCCCGCTCTGTTCCGTCACCACGCGGCCGTCCATGGCGATCACCTGCAGGCTGCGCAAGCCCTGCGGAACCTGGATGCGTAGTTGCTCATCGCCGGGGTTCGGACCGACCCACAGGCCTTCTGCCGCCACTTCCTGCACCTGTGCAGCACCGATCACGTTCAACGTCAGGTCGGTGTAGTTGCCGTACTGGTAGGCACCGCAGGGCCCGAAGCCGTTCTGGCCACCTTCTGTGAAGCCGTCACTGCCCCATGGTGCGATGACCCGCATGCGATAACTGCCGGTGGGCACGCTCTCCGGTATCTCCAGATCGAAGGCCTAGCTCTGGCTTGGGTCGGCGCCGTTGTAGTTGTAGTAGAGGTTCTCCTCCTCCTCGAAGCTGTTGCTCTGGTCCATGTCCACCCATACGGCGCAGCCGCACCATACCCCATTGGTCACCACCATGGGAGTGGCAGTGCCTGCATCCACGGACATCACTGTGGAGGTGTGATCGCCATTGCTGCAGTCAACCCCGTCGAACTCCCAGAGGCTGCCGCCCACTTCGATGGAGAGGTTGCGCCAGTTGAAGCAGCCGTTGGGGAAGGTGGGGGCACAATAGCTCTGTGCTGCGAGGTGACCGGCGAGCAGGGTGCCAACGGAAAGGAGGGTGTAGCGTGCCAGCATGTGTGGGAGGATCAGGAAGTGAAACTAACCAGCGGTGGCGAACCTTGCAAGCCTGCCGGTGCCGATATTTGGTGGCATGAAGCCGATCTTGTACGCTGTGTTGGGCTTGTTCCAAGCGCCGCTGTTCGCGCAGCCCATCTTCACGGTCGCGGACTTTGCAGAAGTGCCAGGTTATCAGGTGCCCGTATATGTGGGAAACTACTACGCACCCGGACCCGCCAACACGACCTTCAACCTGAACCGCTCCAACGCCGTGCTCGGAACTCCGGCCGATGGCTACAACGTTCCGCCGGGAACAACGCCGTACGCCGGTTCCTTCCCTGGGGCCAACTATGCGTCGCGTGGCCTTACGGATACCACCAGCTTCACCTATGGACTGCTGAACGAGACCGGACTCTATCAATACGGCAACTACAGCCCCACGGGCCACCTGATCCTGAACAACCCCGAACAGCTGCTTCGCTTCCCCATGGCATTCGGTGACACGTGGAGCGATACGTGGTCCGGCGCGGGGGTGGACCAAGGGCAGGTGTTCGCTCGTTCGGGCACCACCACCGGTACATATAACGGCGTGGGCACCGTGCAGACCCCCTTCGGCACCTTCACCGATGTGGCCCGTGTGCAGGTGGAGCAGAACTACTTCGATGTGATCGACAGCGTGATCATCGCCTATTCGTCCTTGAACGTGTACTACTACGTCCAAGGCTTCAACCGCGCGATCTTCACCAGCTCCCGGCTGTGGGTGGACATCGGCTTCACCGGCGAGCAGGAGCTCCTGCAGCAGTTCGCCACGTTCGCTGATCCCGGCGCCGTTGGCATTGCAGAGGCTGCGGATACCTTCGGCCTGAGCTTGTTCCCCAATCCCGCCGATGCCCAGGTGGAACTGGCCTTCGCCACCACACCGACCACGGCCATCGCTGTGGAGCTGCTCGATGCCACTGGACGGCTGGTAAGCACGCAGCAGAGCTCCGCAGTGCGTACCTCCATCGATGTGGCGCAGCTGCCAACGGGTAGCTACCTCGTCCGCGTTACGGATGGGAATGCGTTGCAGCGCGTGCTGCCGCTGCTGGTGCAGTAGGTTGGCTTGCAGATGACGGCCTCAACTGAGGTGCGGCCCCGGCCGCGGGCGATCATCGTGAAGCCATACGTTGTACGGTCGGGTCGATCATCCTACGTGCGCAGCGCCAGCCTACTCCCCGACCATGGAGACCACCTTCTCCACCACATCCTCCACGCTGGGCTTGCTGAAGTAGTCGCCATCACTGCCGTACGCAGGGCGGTGTGCCTTGGCACTGAGCGTGCTGGGCGTGGCATCCAGATAGCGGTAGCCGTCCTGCACCTCCAACACCTGCTGCAGCAGGTAGGCACTGGCGCCGCCGGGAACGTCCTCATCCACCACCAAAAGACGGTTGGTCTTCTTCAGGCTCTCCACCGTGTGGTGCGACCGGTCGAAGGGGAGGAGCGTGCGGGCGTCGATGAGCTCTACGCTGATACCGAGCGCTTCCAAGCGTTCCGCAGCCACAGCGCATAGGTTGAAGGTGCTGCCGTAGCTGAGCACCGTGATGTCCGTGCCTGCACGCACCACCTCCACCTCACCGATGGGCACGGTGAAGCGACCCAGGTTGGCGGGCATGCGTTCCTTGCTGCGGTAGCCATTGAGGCATTCCACCACCAACGCAGGGTCATCGGCCTGCAACAGGGTGTTGTACATGCCCGCAGCCTGCTGCATGTTGCGGGGGGTACACACCACGATGCCGCGAACACTGCTCAGGATCATGCCCATGGGACTGCCGCTGTGCCACACGCCTTCCAAGCGGTGGCCTCGGGTGCGGATGATGAGCGGGGCCTTCTGACCGCCCTTGGTGCGCCACTGCACGGTGGCGAGGTCGTCGCTCATGCCCTGCAGGCAGTAGAGCAGGTAGTCCAGGTACTGGATCTCCGCCACGGGGCGCAGCCCGCGCAGCGCCATGCCGATGCCCTGGCCCAGGATGGTGGCCTCGCGGATGCCGGTGTCCGCCACGCGCTGCTCGCCGAAGCGCGCCTGCATGCCCTCCATGCCCTGGTTGACGTCGCCGATCTTGCCGGTGTCCTCCCCGAAGGTGAGCAGGCGCGGTTCACGCTCGAAGAGCGCGGCGAAGTTGTCCCGGATGATGACACGGCCGTCCACCTCCGGCGCGTCGGGCGCGTAAGTCGCGGGCACCTCCGCCACATTCAGGCAGCTGCCGGCGCCCTCCTGGTAGAGGTGGCTGCCGTAGCGCGCCGCGTTGTCGTCGAGGGCGCGGTCCACCCAGCGGCGCAGCTGGTCGTGTTCAGGCAGGGATGCCTGCCCGACCATGAGCGCCCTCCGGGCGGCGCTGAGCACTTCCTTGCGGCCGGGGTTCATCTCGCTGCGCAGGCCCTGGGCCAGGGCGGGGTCCACGGCTTCGATCAGCGGCAGCACGGCATCGCGCTCGGCCAGGATCTCCTCCTGAAAGGCCTTCCACGCCGCCTTCTGCGCCGCGCGGGCCTCGGCCTTGGCGCGCACCTCGATGGCGTCCAGCTCGTCCGCCGTGGCCAGCACCTCGCCGCCCGGGCGGAAGCCCAGGATCCACTCGCGGAACTTCACGTTGCAGTCGTACACCTTGTACCAGTCGAGCAGCGGCACCTCCTGCAGCGGCGTGCCGTCCTTGTCGCGGATCCAGTCGCTCACGCCGCTCTTGTAGCGCTCGTGGCTGCCGCTGGTGCTGTGGCCCTGCGGCTGCGTCACCTCCTCCACGTGGATCAGGCAGGGCACATGCTCCGCGCGGCACAGCGCGATGGCCTTCTCGTAGGTCCTGTTCAGGTGGGCATAGTCCCAGCCCTTGGTGCGGTAGATGCGCAGGCCGTTGCTGTCCTCCTCCTTCTCGAACCCGGCCAGGGCCCTGCTGATGCTGCCCTTGGTGGTCTGGTGCGCCTTGCTGACGCTGATGCCCCAGCCATCGTCCCACACGCTCATGGCCAGGGGGACCTGCAGCACGCAGGCGGCGTTCATCGTCTCCCAGAAGTGGCCCTCGCTGGTGCTGGCGTCGCCGATGGTGCCGAAGGCCACCTCGTTGCCCTGGTCGGTGAGGTGGGTGAGGGCGTGCAAGGCGGGGTCGTGGCGGAACACCTTGCTGGCCTGCGCCAGGCCCAGCAGGCGTGGCATCTGTCCGGCGGTGGGGGAGATGTCGGGCGATGAGTTGGGCTGCGCCATCAGGTCCTTCCACGCGCCGTGGTCGTCGAGGCTGCGCGTGGCGAAGTGGCCGTTCATGCTGCGGCCGGCGCTGCTGGGGTCCGCGTTCACATCGGCGTGGGCGTACAGCTGGGCGAACCACTGCTGCACGGTGAGCTCGCCGATGGCGAACATGAAGGTCATGTCGCGGTAGTAGCCGCTGCGCCAATCGCCGTTGCGGAACTGCTTGGCCATGGCCACCTGGGCCAGCTCCTTGCCATCGCCGAAGATGCCGAACTTGGCCTTGCCTGTGAGCACTTCCTTGCGGCCCAGCAGACTGGCCTCCCGGCTCTCGGTCACAATGCGGTAGTCGCGCAGGATCTCCGCCCGCACCTCTTCCAGGGTCATGCCTTCTTCCGCTTCAACAGCTTGGTCACGTTGTGCCATGGTACGCTCACAATGGGATGTTCCAAAGGTAGCGCCTGCCTGCCGATCGACCATGCGCCGATGCAGCCATGCCGATCACCGCGTTACATGGTGCAGGCGCTGCAGCAGCGTGCGGCCTTCCAGTTCCAAGCGCAGCAGGTAGTTGCCTTCGGACAGCGCTGCCGAGCCGAGGTCCCAGTGTGCCTCACCGCCCATGAAGGTCACGGTGCCCCGTTGGGCTTCGCGGCCGTCCAAGGTGAGCAGCGCGACCGTGGCGGGACCTTGTGCATCGTTCACCCGCAGTCGCAGCTGGTCCACGAAGGGCGAGGGGAAGGCTTCCAACGCACCGGCGCTCATGGCCAGTTCGTCGATGCCCACGGCGCTGGCGGCGCGGTTCACGGCGTTCAGCGTGTGCCTGCCGTTGGCGGCTCCGGTGCTGTGCTCGGCCACCCCGATCAGGCGCAGGTTGCTGAGGTTGAAGCCGGCCGGCACCGTGTAGGTGTAACTCGCTGTATAGGGTGTGCCCACCACCGGGTTGTTCGGTATGATGCCGGCGCTGCCGTTCACCCCGCCCAGCATGGCGCGCATCACCCCTTGGTGCACGTAGTTGGCGGGGGCGTTGGCCTGGGGACCCGGTACGTTGTCCTCCAACAGGTACACGTTCAGCTTGTGGGTGCCGCTGAAGCTGTAGGTGTAGGTGGCCGTGAGCGAGACCATGAGCTGGCGCGTGGTGCTGTTGAGGCTGCTGGTCATGCTCAGTTCCACCGGTGAAACGCCTGTGCGGCGTTGCGCGAACTCGTTCGGCCAGTTGGGATGGTCGGCATTGAGGATGGAGGTGCCCAGGTCGCCCATCTCGAAGATGCCTGCCGGGGTGAAGCCCTGGTCGTATTGTTGGAAGTAGGTGATGCATTCCGCACAATCATCCAAGGCATCGCTGAGGTGGAACTTGGCGATGGCATGCAGGGGGTCATCGTCCAGCAGGTTGGTGACGTTGTTGCTGGGCGGGCACTGTGGACACCAGCTTTCGGTGCGGGCCTCGAGCAGTACGGTCTTCTCGGCCCAGGTGTTCAGCGCCGTAAAGGTGAAGGTGAGCGTGTCGTTGGTGCGGTCGGTCTCGCCCGCCACGTCCACCCACACCTTCAGGGTCTTGGGTCCCTGGGTGGTGTTCAGCGGCACGGGATGGGTAACCTCCCAGAACGAATTGTTGATGATACCGCCACCGCCCACGGTGAAGGGTGGCATGGTCTGAATGGCGCCTCCGTTCAACCGCCATTTCACGGCGAAGGTGAAGAAGGCCGTGGTACCCGCATTGCGCACACGCACCACGATGGGCAGGTCCTGTCCGGCCTTCGAGTAGCGCGGAAAGCCATTGCTGGTGAGGAAGGCGTTCTGGGCGGAGGCGGTGAGGGCGGCTACGGCGAGAAGCACGGTGCTGAGGGTCGTGCGAAGGGTCGTGTGGCGCATGGGTGGTGCGGTTGGGCTGTCGAAGGTAACGCGTGGTACAGGTGCCGGTTCGTTGGGGACCGTTCCGCGAGCATGAACGATCCGTTGTTCGTCGATGGATGGATCCTTTTTGCCGACGAATGGATATTTCGTTACCTTCGATCATTCTCAGGAAACCCATGCGTCCTTTCCTCCTGGCCTGCGCGCTGCTGCCCCTGTCCCTGCTGGCCCAAAACCCCGGCGAGCTGGACCTGAGCTTCGATGCCGATGGCAAGCTCGTCATCGCGGACATCGACAGCATGAGCGATCCCTTCGCGGTGCCCACTTCGGACCTTGGGCTGATCGTTGGCTTCAATCGCACGGTGGACGGCCAGCAGCAGATCTGTATGTTGCGGCTGAACGAGGATGGGAGCGTGAATACGAACTACGGTGTCCAGGGGCTGGTGGTGTCCACCGCGCCGTTGGTACTGAAGGATGTGTTGATCCGCCCGGACGATAAGGTGGTGCTGGTGGGGCAGGTGCCCGGGCAGGAAGTACTGCGTGTGGAGCGGTACTTGCCGGACGGTGGCCTGGACGCGAGCTTCGGTACGGGAGGGGTGTGGGAGTTGGTCATTCCAGACACGATCCCCAACTCCTTTGTCTCTGGAGGGCTGATGCTGCCCGATGAACGGATCTTGGTGAACGGGAGTTTCGGGGTGATGCGGGTGTTGGCGGATGGGGGAGTGGATGTGGGGTTTGGGGTGGAAGGGGTGTTTGGCCAAGGAGGTCGGGAGGATTTAGCATTGGCGCCGGATGGCGGCTTGAGATGGACGAGATTAGTAAACGGGGCACCTTATACCGTTGATTACGACGGAGGGGTAGTTGAGCCCAATATTGCTGTTGGCTCATCCTGCGGTATAAATACTTCATTACGTGGTGCACTATGTATTAATTACTTCGGTAGATTCGTTTCAAGTGCTATTGAATGTTTGCATATATCTCAATACAGTTCCTATAGATATAAAACTGCAATTATATCATCGATGCAGCTCCAATCTGGAACATATATGCCATTTATTATATATGATGATCTTTATTTAGATCAGTATCAACCTGAGGTTTCTACGATTAATAGCTCTTCTAAATTGTTATATACTTCCGACTTTGGTGGAAATTTCTATTCCTCATTCTCTATGAAGTTCGTCCGTTACTCGAATTATTCAAATTGGCCGTCTTCATTTATTGTTGATACTACATTTTTTAGTCCTTCTTGGCAATTGAGACGATATGATAATTTTGGGAACAGGATATTTTGGTCCGATCAGAATGAAATAATCATGACCAAATTTATCGCTAACGAATCTACACGGAACATTGCCGAGTATCCTACCCCGACTGTCTTGTTCCCCACCGCCAACGGCAAACTCATCGCTGTGGGCTACTGCGAGATCGACAGCGTCAAACGCATCGTAGCCGCCCGCTACCACGCCACGCCTGATCCGCGCACCAAGTCCAACATCCGCGTTTTCCTGGGTGGTAACTACGACGCCAACACAGGGCTGATGCACGACAGCCTGCGCGCTGCCGGGATGGTGCCGCAACTGGCGCCGTACGATGCACCGCACTACCTGATGGCCAATGGACGCGGGGGCTTCGCTACTCCGGCGAGCGTGCTGGCTATGCATGGCGACAGCGCAGTGGTGGACTGGGTGTGGCTGGAGCTGATGCGCGATACCCTGCCCGGCACAGTGGTGGCTACGCGGGTGGCTTTGGTACACCGCGATGGCCGGGTCACCGCCAACGATGGTCGCTCGCCTGTTGACTTCGGCATTGGTGCAGGCAATTATCTGCTGCGCGTCCGCCACCGCAACCACCTCTCTGTTACCACGGCAACACCGGTCGCCCTGGGGCTTGAGCCCGTGACCATCGACTTCACCGATCCGGCCACAGCCACCTACGGCACCGATGCGCAGATGGAAGTGAACGGCGTGCGCATGCTGTGGCCCGGGCAGACCAACAACGACGGGCTGGTGCGCTACGCCGGAAGCATGAACGACCGTGACCGTGTGCTGCAGGCCATCGGAGGAACGACACCCACCGCAGTGACCACCGGCTACCGGCTGGAAGATGTGAACCTGGACGGTGCGGTGAAGTACACCGGCCCCAACAACGACCGCGACGTGATCCTACAGACCATCGGTGGTACGGTGCCTACGGCCGTGCGGGTGGAGCAGGCGCCGTAGGTCGGTGTGTTATGCACCGGCTGGCTCGTCTCGCAGGAATCGGTCCACGTAGGCGTCCCAGGTGAAGTGGGCAACTGCGGCGTGTGCGGCATCTGAAGCGCTTGTCCATGCGCTGTGGTCGTCCAAGAGCCGGGCCATCACGGCTGCCAGATGGTCGGGTCCATTTTCCTCCAGGTAATGTCCGAAACGATCTTCAGTACCGAAGGTGCGCACGAACTCGGTGTAGGGGAAAAGCACTACCGGTGTGCCCAGGTACATGGCTTCAAGGGATGCTGAAAAGGCCCCCCACTGCGGGTTGGGGTTCACGAACAAGCGGGATCTGCGGAGGATGTTGTAATACGTGGACCGTTGTTGAGGTACGCCCTTGTCGAGGTAGCCGTGCAGGTGTACGTGCTCCGGCAACACATGGTCGATCTCCCTGCGTTCCAGGCCGATCACATGAAGCGTGACCGGAACGGCGCGCGATGCGTTCAGGATGGGTAGTGCTTCAAGGAGTGCGTACAACCCAGGCAGGTAGTGTTTGCGACCAACAAAGACGATCTCCGGTGGACCGCTCAGGCTTGGCCTTGTATCAATGGCCAACTCCTGTTGGTCCATATTGATGACATTGCCATAATAGCGCACCCGTTCGGAATAATGTTCACGCAGGTGCTCTGCCAGTTCGGGGAATAAGGCAACTATACGCTCGGCACCCTCCAGGTGCCGCCGTTCGCGTTGCACGGTCCGCAATTCCCGGCCTTCGGGCGGTCGACCCTCGAAATACCGAATGCGCCGTTCGTAGGTCATGTCGCAAAAAAGCGTGTAGGGTCGCGCCGGATCGGAGGTCCCAAAGCTGAAGGTGAAGAACAGCGGATGTGCGTTCGGGTATCTCCGCAGAGCGTGTGCGATCCGCGTGCGACCGATCCTGTCATGCAGCCGACTGCGGTAGTAGCTGTGGGTGCTGCGCGTGATGCCCTTGCGTCGCAGGTAGTTCCACGCACCATCGTATACCCCCTGCAAGATGCGGTCCGTTCCAATGTTCACCGGGATCACCCGGATACCGCGTCGTTCCAAGGCCTGGCAGAAGAAGTAGGGAACGTTCGACCAGGTGGATACCCGTCTGGCATCGCCGGGTGCAAAAGCAAGCACCTCCTGGATAGCCGGGGAATATCTCATGTCGACAAATCTGAGTGATCGGTCGACGAGAATCAAGTTTTAGTCTCTCGTAAAGCGCTATTCCGCCACCCCCTCGAACGCATAACGAACCAGGTTGGCGCCCATCTGCAGGGCCTTGGTGCGCACGGCTTCGCTGTCGCCATGCACCTCGGCATCCTCCCATCCGTCGCCCAGGTCGCACTCCAGGTCGTAGAACACCACCACGCGGCCTTCCCAGATCAGCGCATAGCCGCGCGGGGGCTTGTCGTCGTGCTCGTGGATCTTTGGCAAGCCATTGGGGAAGTCGAACTGCTGGTGGTAGATGGGGTGCGCGAACGGCAGTTCCACCAGTTCAAGCTCGGGGAACAGCCGCGCGAGAACGGGCCGGATGAAGGGGTCCATGCCGTAGTTGTCGCTGATGTGCAGGAAGCCCCCCGCGATGAGGTAGTTGCGCAGGTTGTCCACCTCCTGCGGGCTCAGGGTGACGTTGCCGTGGCCCGTCATGTGAACGAAGGGGTGGTTGAAGAGGTCGGGGCTGCCCACTTCCACGGCCGGCACATCGGGGTTGATGTTCATGCCCAGCCGGCTGTTGCAGAACTTCACCAGGTTGGGTACTGCGGTGGGATTGCCGTACCAATCGCCACCGCCGCTGTACTTCAGCACGGCCAGCTGGTATGCCGATTGGGCATGCGCACCAAGTTCGCCGAACAGCAGTACCAGTACCAGCGCGAAGGGACGAAGCATGGTGCGAAGGTACAGGTGCCGAAGGTGCTCGTCATCAGCTTCGTTGCTGTGCCAGGCTCATCCACGTGCATGCTGCGAGGGCTGCGGTCTCCGTGCGCAGGCGGGCATTGCCGATGGAGACCGCCGCAAAGCCTGCTGTGCGAAGCTGTTCGGCTTCGGCCACACTGAAGTCACCTTCAGGACCGATGAGCAGTAGGACCTCGGAAGTGGGGGTGTACACGTCCATCAGCGGAGCGTGTTGGCCTTCGCACCAGCCGAAGAGCCGTTGGGGCGGCAGTGGTGCTTTGAGGAGTTCGTTCAATGAGGTGAGCGGCGCGATCTGCGGCAACCAGCGGCGTTGGCTCTGTTTCATGGCGCTGACGGCCACACGCTCCAAGCGGTCCACGCGCAGGTGGCTGCGCTCGGTGCGCTCAGTAGCGATGGGCACGATTCGGTCCACACCGATCTCCACGGCCTTCTCCACGAACCACTCGAAGCGGTCGCTGGTCTTGGTGGGGGCCACGGCCAGGTGGATGGGGTTCTGTCGTTCGCGCGCCGATCCCATGCGATCGATCACCTGCACCCGCACCCCGCGCTTGCTGCAGGCTACGATGGTGGCGCGGACCAGCGTACCGCGGCCGTCCAACAACCCGATGGTCGCGCCTTCGCGCAGCCGCAGGACGTGGTGCGCGTGGTGCGCCTCCTCCACCGGAAGCTCCAGTTCGTGCAGGTCGGGTAGGGGGCAGTGGAAAAGGTGCATGGCTCAGGGGCTGGGTGTGGTGAGCAGGCGTCGGCTCCAGCGAACGGTGAGGACCAGCGCGCCGATGAAGCCCGCCAAGCCAGCGATCGGACCCAGGTGCAACAGATCGGTCCAGGGGCCACCACCGAAGTGACCGTTGCGCAAGGCCGGCAGGATGAGGTCCAGGAACGGTCGTTGGATGCCGGTGGGCAGGCCATAGCCGGTGGTGATGCGCGCGCTGAGGTTCAACAGCAGTCCCACGCCACCCACCACCACGAACGTGTTGCGCATCGCATGCGTCCACGGCAGCAGGGGCAGGCCACCGGCGAGGAGCAGAACGGCGATGCTCGTAAGGTGTCGCGGACCCCAGGCCCAGCCGCCCCACCACATGCTGTGCGCGCTAAGCATCAAGACCAGTGCAGCCGCAGGAACGATCAAGGGGTGAAGCAGGATGCTCCGCACGTCGGTGAAGGTGGGCCTACCAACAAAATGATAGAGCACAAGAAGGGTGAGCGGCGCGTGGACGAAGAGCCCGCGGTAGCCGCTGAAGAGCAGCCCCCAGAGCGCGGCCGGATCAGGCAGGGAAAGACCGAGGAAGCGTGTGTGGTCGCTGTGGAGCGCGGTGTGGTCGTAGGGCAGGCTGAAGGGCGATCCGGTGACGGCAAGGTTGTGTGTTAGCAGCAGCGCCACGAAGGGCAGGCCACCCATGGCGATGCGCAACAGGTCCGCCCCATGTCTGCGGTAGGCGGTCTGCAGCACCCATGCGAGGGGAAAGAGGAAGAGGCTGTATTCGCTGCACACCGCGGCCCCTGCGAAGAAGCCGGAAAGCAGGTGCAGGTGCCGGCGGCGCGCCTCCCAGCCCATGAGCAGGAAGAGGGCGACCAGCAGGTGGCCTTGGAAGCTGCCGGCGTAGAGGAAGGGGAAGGAGCCGAGGTAGGCGACCAGGGTTAGCAGGAACGCGCGGTGGGTGGGGTGGTGCTGCTCCAGACGGCGCCACGTGTACAGCAGTATCAGCGCCAACGGCAGACTGCCGCACAGGAAGCCACCGAGCGCGAGCAGGCCATCGGTGAGCAGCCCGCACGGTCCCGGCAGCACCCAGCCCAGATGGTAGGCCGCGATCCACACGGGTGCCACGAGCAGTGCTGGCAGGGGGGCTTTTTCCGAGAAGTAGTGACCGTCCGCGAAGGCTTTGTCGGCGGTCTCCTCGTGATAGGCATCGATGCGCAGGTCACCACGTTCGGCCAGGGCGGCCACGGTGGCGGCGCGACTGATGGTGCTGGCATTGCGGCCCACGTCGGGATGCCAGCTGCACAGGCCCAGCAGGAGCAGGAAGAGGAATGCGCGATGGCGGGCCGGGAGCATGGCCCCAAAGATGGGCAAGCTCAGGCGCCTACAGGTGCCCCGGAACTGCTATCCGACCGGGCGGCCCTTGGACGACGTGGCAGGTGTCCGCGGAGCAGGAAGGTGCTCACAAGCACGAACAGGGCGATGCCCGTCCAATTCCCACCCCAGTGGATCAGCATGGCCATGAGTGCGGCACCGCTGAAGGCGAGCAAGGCGGTTAGCAACCAGCCCCCGATCACGTTGAGCACGCCGGCCACCCGCTGCGCCGCGGTATCGGCTCCCCAGGCACGGTCGGCCAGGGAGGTGCCCATGGCCACCATGAAGGTGACGAAGGTGGTGCTGAGGGGGAGCTTCAGCTTGGTGGCCGCCGCGATCAGCAGGCTGGACACCATCAGGTTCATCGCCGCACGCAGCAGGTCGAAGGAAGCTCCTTCGCGTTGCTCCACACCATGGCTGCGGAAGCGCTTGTTCAGCATGACCTTCCCGCGCCGACCGAGCAGCCGGTTGAAGAGGTCGCCGGCCTGCGTGGCGCGGTGTACCAGGACACGGGCCAGGAGGTTGGATCGGAAGCGTTCCTCACCCTCGCCCTTGCGCGCCAGGTTCACCTCGGTGCTGCTCACCTTGCGGGCCTTGGCACTGAACCAAAGGGTAAGCACCATGATGCCACCGGCGATGTACAGCAGGTAGCTCGGTGTACGTACGGCCTCGGCCATTACGCCCATCATGTACGCATCAGCCTCCACACCGGAAGACACCCACAGTTGGAAGGATTGAAGTCCGGTGATGGGCACTCCGATGAAGTTGACGAGATCGTTACCGGCGAAGGCCATGGCCAGTGAGAAGGTACCGGTGAGCACCACGATGCGGAGCGGGTCCATGCGGAAGCGGCGCTGCAGCACCCAGCAACAAGCGCTCACCGCAGCGAACACGGAAGCCATCACCGCAACGATGTGCGCATTCACCCAACGACCAACTCCGCCCTTCATCAGGTCGGTGTCCTTCAAGCCCTTCACCAGCATGAAGTACACGATGATACTGATGGCCACGCCGGCGAACGGAGCACCCCAATGACGCATGCGCTGCTCAAGGTGGAACGTAAAGAACAGGCGCGTCAGCCACATCACCAATGAGCCGACCGTGAAGGCGATCAGTACCGACAGGAAGATACCGCCGATGATGCGACCCAGGCTCGATGTGTTGATCATCTCGGCCAACGAGGTGGCGGTGGTCGTGCCTGCCATCAACTTCAACCAGGCGACCATCACCGCGGCGCCCAGCATCTCGAAGACGATGGATACAGTGGTGCTGGTCGGTAACCCGAGCGTGTTGTAGATATCCAGCAGCAGGATATCCGCCAGCATCACCGCCATGAAGATGACCATCACGTCGGCGAAAGAGAAGTAGCTGGGGTCGAACACGCCTTTGCGCGCGATCTCCATCATGCCCGAAGAGGAGAGGGCACCCAGTAAGATGCCGAAGGACGCGACCGTGAGGATGACCCGGCGGGAAGCGACCCGTGAGCCGATGGCCGAGTTCAGGAAGTTGGCCGCATCATTGCTCACGCCCACCACCAGGTCCGCAACCGCCAGCAGGAGCAGTACAAGAACGATGAGCTGGAAGCTGTCCATGATCCTGGGGCAAAGGTCCCAGGGGCAGGTTGCTTCAACGTGAATGTGGTGTTAACTCCGTGTAAGATCGGAGCGAAAGTTCTTCACATCACGCGAACCAGATGACCCTTGTCATGGCTGGTGTAGTCACTACCGCTTGAAGTCCAGCTTGTAGAAGTGGAAATCGGGGCTGTGCAACTCCACCTTGAAGCCGGTGACCTTGTGGTCCGCATCGAAGGTGAAGGTGATGTAGCCCGGCTCCAGGAAGGGGTCGGCATGCTGCCACTGGAAGGTGTCGAAGTGCCAGTGGCCCAGCGTGCCGGTGAGCAGGTCCTTGGCGGGCTGGAAGGTGAGCTGCAGGGTGCCGTTCACCTCGGTGATGGTTGCGGTGCCATAGATCTTGTCCGTGTAGGTGCCGGCGTAGCTGCCCAGCGGGAGGGAGGGCTTGGTCTTGGCTACGCGTGCAGCGAGGCGGTCGGCGCGGCGCTTGGCCTCGCGTTCGTCGCGCTTTTTCAGGCGGGGCAGCATGTCGGCAACCGGGTCGGCCTTCCCTTCGCCCAGGTACAGGTCCAGGATCTTGTTGGTGATGGCGAACACACTGTAGCTTTCGCCATTCCCCAGGGCGATGACAGCGAGGTCCTTGTCGGGCACCACGGCGTGGTTGAGGATGAAGCCGGGCATGCCGCCACTGTGGGTGATCACGGTGTGGCCGTTGTTCTCCTCCAGGAACCAACCGAGCGCGGCGCCATCGCGACGGCCGCCCATGGGCAGGTGTGAACTGGTGAGGGTGGCATAGGTGGCCGGGCTCAGGAAGGGCTTGCCGTTCACCTTGCCCTCATCGGCCCACATGGCGTCCCACTTGGCCAGGTCGGTCACGCAGCTGTTGATGCCGGTGGCGCCATCGGCCCCTTGCAGCGACTGGTAGGGCATGCTTTTCTGGGGCGAGGCGGGGTCCTGTCCCTTGCGCACGTGGGGCAGGGCCACATCGGTGAAGCGCGCCAGGTCGGCGGTCTCCACGGTGGTGCGCGTCATCTCCAGCGGTTGCAGGATGCGTTCGGTGATGAAAGCGTCCCAGGTCTTGCCGCTCACGGATTCGATGAGCTGGGCCGCGGCGATGTACATCAGGTTGCTGTAGCCGAACTCGTCGCGGAAGGCGTGGGTGAAGGGCTCCTGGGCGTGGCGCTGTAGGATCTCGCGCTGGTCATAGTTGGTGCCATACCACAGCAGGTCGCCATCGAAGGTGATCCAGCCGCTGCGGTGGCACAGCAGGTCCTTCACCATCATGTGCTGGGTCACGTAGGGGTTCGGTGTGCTGAACCAGGGCATGTGCTTGATCACCGGGTCGTTCCAAGCGAGCTTGCCGTCGTCCACCAGCAGGCCCACGGCGCAGGCGGTGAAGGCCTTGCTGATGCTGGCCACGAAGAAGATGCTGTTGGGCGTCACAGGTTCGGGCTTGGCGAGGTCCAGCTTGCCGTAGCCCTTGCTCCACACCAGCTGGCCGTCCTTCACAATGCCCACGGCCAATCCGGGCTGGTCGAACTTCACCACCGCATCGGCGATATAGGTGTCGAGGGTGTTGAGGTCGGGCTGCTGTGCTTGGGCGAACAGCGCCAGGCCCCAGGCGGGCAGAAGGAGGGGGGAACGAAGGCTCATGCTGCGAATATCCGGAACAACGCCGCTCAGTACATGAACGGGTGGCGATGCAGGTTTAATCCACCTGCACGCTCACCTCCGCCACGGGCTCTTTCTTCGCCCCCTTCAGCTCGGTGTCCGGCCCCACGCCTTCCAGCACCTCCAGGTTGATGCCGTCGCTGAGCCCCGTGCGGATGTAGGTCCTCTTCCATCCCTTGCCGTCCTTCACGTGCACAAAGGCACTGTCGCCCTTGGCGTTGAACTCCACGATGCTCTCCGGCACGGTATAGACGCTGTCGCGCTGTTCCAGCACGATGTCGGCGTTGGCACTGTATCCGCTCCGCAGGGTCTGACCTTCCTTCACCTGCACGGCAGCCCGGATCTCGAACTGGATGGCGCCGTTCTCCTCCACGCCCTTGGGGGCGATGTACTCCAGATCGGCGTCCCACTTGGCGTTGTCAATGGCGCCCACGGTGAGCACCACGGGCATGCCAAGCTTCACCTTGCCCACCTCGCTCTCGTCCACCTTGCCCTGGAAGATCAGGTCGTTCATGTC
This sequence comes from uncultured Chryseobacterium sp., assembly GCA_964476665.1. Lineage (GTDB taxonomy): Bacteria > Bacteroidota > Bacteroidia > Flavobacteriales_F > PHOS-HE28 > PHOS-HE28. Next base: position 48,095 of record CAYZBO010000012.1, read on the forward strand.
GGCGATGGCGGCGATGGTGGTGCCCTCGTTGAAGTTGTTGCGTTCGATCACGCTGTTGCCCTCCTTCACCGGCACGTCGAGCACCATGCCGTCGATGGTGCTGCGCACGATGGTGTTGCCCGCGCTGCTGCGGCTGATGCCGTCACGCACCACCTGCAGGGCCTCCTGGGCGGCGGCCAGTTCCTGCTTCGCGTTCTTCAGGGCCACATCGAAGGTCTGCATTTCGGCGGCGCTGATCACCCCCTTGTCGGCCAGCGGTTTGTTGCGGTCGAAGTTGAGCTGGGCGTTCTGCACGGCGATCTCGGCATTGCGCACGCGGTTCTCGGCGTTGCTCAGGCTCAGCATGTCGGGCACGATCTTGA
>CAYZBO010000013.1:0-8011 GCA_964476665.1 uncultured Chryseobacterium sp.
CACCGCCGAGAAGGCCCGCTGCTTCACGCTGTAGCTGTGGCCTTTGCTGATGATGTGCACCTTCATGCCTTCGATGCTGAAGGGTTCGCCCTCCTCCACATCGGCATAGTCGCTGTAGGTGGTATCGTGCCCATCGAAGATCATCACCTGTCCGCTGCCAATGGTCTCGAGCGTGTCGGCTCCGGTGATCACTACACCGGTATCCTCGCCCAGGCCGATGCCGATGGCCGAGGGATTGGCCGCCACGGCCTGGGTGAGGCGGCTGAAGCGGCCGCGCTCCACGAAGTGGCTGTCGATGATCACGTCCTGGATGAGCGCCGCGCCGGTGGTCATCTTCACGCCACCCTTGATGAGGCCGCTGGCGCTGTGTCCCTGGTAGATCATGGTGCTGCTCATGCACATGGCGCCCGCGCTGGTACCGGCGATGACGAAGCCGGTCTCCTCCTGGTAGCGGCGCTTCATCAACTCGAGGAAGGCAGTGCCGCCGAAGATGGTGGTGAGGCGGAGCTGGTTGCCGCCGCTCATCATCACCCCATCGGCCTTGGCCAGCCGCTTGATCATGTCGGGTTTCACATCGTTGCGGTCCCGGATGTCCAACACGTCCACGTCCTTCAGGCCCAGTCGGCCGAACGCCTCGATGTAGTTCCGGCCCACCTCCTCGGGGATGCTGCTGGCACTGGTGATCACGGCGATGCGCCTGGTGGGGCCACCGATCTCGTCCACCACCCGCTTGAGGATGCCCTCCTCGATGAAGCTGTGGGTGTAGATCTTGGTGCTGTGGCCACCTTCGGGCTCCTGGCCCTTGTCCTCGTTACCGCCGATGGCGATGAGCTTTCCGTTGGGTGTCATTCCGGTCGTTCGTTTCCCCGCCCCCCAAGGCCCGCAGATCGGTCGGTCGGCAGGACCAACGCCGGGCACGCAGGCCGCTAAAGTAGGGGATGCCGTTCCGCAGGTGAAGCGAGCGTGAAGTTTTGATGAACAGTTGGCTGTCCCTATCTTCCCCACGCCGTGCTGCCCTCCCTGCATCCGCGGCATCTAACAACGCATCCACCACTAGCAACCGCGCCGCAGGTTCCGGCAATTCTCATGCGCATCCTCGAGCTCAAGGCCATGCGTGGCCCCAACTACTGGTCCGTCAAACGGCACAAGCTGATCGTCATGCGCCTCGACATCGAGGAGCTCGAAGAGAAGCCCACCGATAAGATCCCCGGCTTCCTGGAACGTATCCAGGCGCTGCTGCCCAGCATGTACAGCCACCGCTGCAGCGAGGAGCATGAAGGCGGCTTCTGGGAACGCGTGAAGCGCGGCACATGGATGGGCCATGTCATCGAGCACATCGCCCTGGAGATCCAGACCCTTGCCGGCATGGACACGGGCTTCGGGCGCACCCGCAGCACCCGCGAGCGGGGTGTGTACAATGTGGTGTTCAGCTACATCGAGGAGCCCGTTGGCATGTATGCCGCGAAGGCCGCCGTGCGCATCGCCCAGGCCCTGATCGATGGCACCCCGTACGATCTGGAGGCCGACATCCAGCAGATGCGTGAGATCCGCGAGGAGAGCCGTCTGGGCCCCAGCACCGGCAGCATCGTGGCCGAGGCCGTGGCGCGTGGCATCCCCTACCTGCGCCTCAACGGACAGAGCCTTGTGCAGCTCGGCCACGGGATCCACCAGAAGCGCATCCGTGCCACCATCACCAGCCACACCAGCAACATCGGCGTGGAGATCGCCTGCGACAAGGAGGAGACCAAGCAGCTGCTGGAGAGCTATGAGATACCCGTTCCCAAGGGCCGCGTGGTGCGCACCGAGGAAGGCCTGAAGGATGCGTTGGAAGTGGTGGGTTACCCCTGTGTGATCAAGCCCATCGGCGGCAACCATGGTCGTGGCGCCACCATCGGCATCAAGACGTGGGAGGAGGCCGTGCCCGCGCTGGCCAAAGCGAAGGAGGTGAGCCGCAGCGCCATCGTGGAACGCTACATCACCGGCCTCGATCACCGTCTGCTCGTCATCAACAACCAGTTCGTGGCGGCCGCCAAGCGCTCACCGGCCTGTGTGGTGGGCGATGGCGTGCACACCATCGCGCAGCTGGTGGAGGAGGTGAACAAGGACCCGCGCCGCGGCTATGGGCATGAGAACGTGCTCACACGCATCGATATCGACGACCACACGCTGAAGCTGCTGGCCCGCGCCGATCGCATCCCCGAGAGCGTGCCGGCGAAGGATGAGGTGGTCTACCTGAAGGCCACCGCCAACCTCAGTACCGGCGGCACGGCGGATGATGTCACCGAGATCGTGCACCCCTTCAACATCTTCCTGGCCGAGCGCATCAGCCGGATCATCGATCTGGACATCTGCGGCATCGATGTGATGACCGATGACATCAGCATGCCGCTCACCGAAACAGGTGGAGCGGTGCTGGAGGTGAATGCCGCGCCTGGCTTCCGCATGCACCTTGATCCCACCGGTGGCCTGGGCCGCAACGTGGCCGAACCCGTGGTGGACATGCTGTTCCCGCCGGGCGCTCCGAGCCGCATTCCCATCATCGCCATCACCGGCACCAACGGCAAGACCACCACCACACGCCTCACCGCACACCTGATGCGCAACGTGGGATACAAAGTGGGCATGACGTGCAGCGATGGTGTCTACATCCAGAACCGCCTGCTGATGAAGGGCGATTGCACCGGTCCGGCCAGCGCACAGTTCGTGCTGAAGGAACCTGTGGTGGACATGGCCGTATTGGAGACCGCGCGCGGTGGTCTGGTGCGCAGTGGCCTTGGCTTCGAGCATTGCGATGTGGCCATCGTCACCAACGTGGCGGCCGATCACCTCGGCTTGAAGGACATCCACACCCTGGAGGACCTGGCGCATGTGAAGAGCACCGTTCCGCGCAGTGTGCGGCAGGATGGATATGCCATCCTCAACGCCGACGATGAGCTGGTGATGGCCATGCGCAAGCAGACCCAGAGCAAGATCGCGCTGTTCAGCCTCGACGAGAACAACCGCCTGATCCGTCAGCACTGCAAGTTGGGAGGTCTGGCAGCCATCTATGAGAACGGCTTCATTACGATCAGCAAGGGCGAATGGAAGCTGCGGATCGAGAAGGCCGTGAACGTGCCCATCACCTACGGTGGCAAAGCCGTGTTCAACATCCAGAACGTGCTGCCCGCCGTGCTGGCCGCGTATGTACGAGGGGTGAAGATCGAGGACCTGCGCCAGGGCCTGCTCACCTTCGTGCCCAGCGCGGCTCAGACCCCGGGCCGCATGAACCTGTTCCAGTTCAAGAACTTCCAGGTGATGGTGGACTATGCCCACAACCCGCACGGTTTCGAGGCCCTGGGCAAGTTCCTCAGCAAGGTGCCCGACAGCCCCAAGATCGGCGTGATCGCCGGCGTGGGTGACCGCCGCGACGAGGACACCGTGAACCTGGGCCGCCTCAGCGCGCAGATGTTCGACGAGATCATCATCCGCCAGGACCGCAACCTGCGCGGCAAGAGCGATGACGAGATCATCGCCCTCATGGTGAAAGGCATTCGGGAGATCGATCCGAACAAACCCTTCACCATCATCAAGAAGGAGGAGGAGGCCATCCGCCACGCCATCGGCAACGCGCCCACCGGCAGCTTCGTCACCCTCTGCAGCGACGTGGTGCCCGACGCCCTGGCCCTGGTGCTGAAGCTGAAGGAGCAGGACGAGCAGGTGCCCTTCAGCAAGGACGACATCCCGAACAGGAACAAGGAGTTGGTGGGGTAGGGCGGTTCCTTCTGGAGCGTGTCAACGGCCATCCAGGCTGTGGCTACACCTCACAGCGTCCGATGGTCCTTATTGGATCAGGACTGCCAACGACCGTTGCCGATCTTTGTCCCATGCGCTTCCTCCCGCCATTGCTCCTCACCCTCCTCACCATGACCCTCACCGCACAGGACCTGAAACCTGTGGCCTACACCGATGGCCTGCAGACGCTCAATGGTATGGTGACGGATAATGCCGGTACGAAGCTCCCTGGCGTGCTCATCCTTCCCGCGTGGATGGGCATCGATGATGAAGCGCGCACGGCGGCGAAGGAACTGGCGCAGCAGGGCTACATCGCCTTCATCGCAGACATCTACGGAGAGGGTAACGTTCCCACCGACTTCAACAGTGCGCGGCAGGCGGCCACGCATTACAAGACCGACTTCACCGCCTACCAGCACCGCATCGCCCTGGCCTTGGAGCAACTGAAGCAGGCCGGTGCCGACCCGGAGCGCATCGCCGTGATCGGCTACTGCTTCGGTGGCACGGGTGCGCTGGAGGCGGCGCGGGCGCTGTTACCGGTGAAGGGCGTGGTGAGCATCCATGGCGGCCTGGGTAAAGGAGAGCGTCCCAATGGACCCATCAGCACCAGTGTGCTCATCCAGCATCCGGAAGCCGATGCTTCGGTGAGCGCAGCCGACCTGACGAGCATCGCGACCGAACTGAACCATGCGAAGGCCGATTGGCAGATGATCACCTACGCGCATTGCGGCCACACCTTCACCAACCCGGCAAGCAAGGACTACAACAAGCGCATGGCTGATCGCGCCTGGCAGCATCTGCTGGTGTTCCTGAAGGACGTGCTCGGCTGAGGGGCGGCTCCGGCACCAGCAACGATCCGTACTGTCCGATCACCCCGGAGCCTCCCGGCCCTGCTCACTTCCGCAGTGCCCGGGCCAGGTAGATGAGCAGCACGGCCCCCACCACGGCAGCCACGAGGTTGCCGATGAGGTTCGTGGTCCGAAGGCCCAGCAGTCCGAAGACCAGGTCACCGACGAAGCCGCCCACCAGTCCCAGCAGGATGTTGACGAGCAGGCCGTAGCCATCGCCCTTCATGAGCTTGCCGGCCAGCCATCCGGCCGCGCCACCGATCAAGAGGCTCCACAGTAGGTTCATGATACCAAGGTAAGGGCCGGGAACGAAGAAGGCCCCGGGGATGCCGGGGCCTTCGATGTGTGCGTAGTTGGCTTACTTGCTGCTCTTGCCACCCACCAGGCGCTTTTCCTGGATGCGGGCGCTCTTGCCACGCAGCTCGCGCAGGTAGTAGATACGGGCGCGGTTCACCACGCCCACCTTGTTCACTTCGACCTTGTCGATGAAGGGGGAGGCGATGGGGAAGATACGCTCCACACCCACGTTGTTGGAGATCTTGCGCACGGTGAAGGTGGCGGTGCTGCCGCTGCCCTTCCGCTGGATCACCACGCCCTGGTACTGCTGGATGCGTTCCTTGTTACCTTCCTTGATCTTGTAGTGTACCGTTACGGTATCGCCAGCCTTGAACGTGGGCAGGGCGTTGAGCGGGGCGTACTCCTTCTCGAGTTGCTTGATGCGGTCCATGACCTTGGTTGTTAGCGGGTTGCCCAGCGGCCCTCGACACGGTCGGGGGCATACGGTCCCGGATTCGGGCCGCAATATTACGGAAGATCCTGATAACGTGCTCACTCCCCCGGTTCCAGCAGGTCCGGGCGGCGCTGGCGGGTGCGTTCCACGGCCTGTTCGTGGCGCCAGGCATCGATCCGGGCCTGATGGCCGCTCAGCAGCACATCGGGCACCTTCCAACCTTGGTAATCGGCCGGGCGGGTGTAGTCCGGTGGCGCCACCAGGCCATCCTGGAAACTGTCGCTGAGGGCCGAACGCTCATCCCCGATCACTCCCGGCAGCAGGCGGATGATGGCATCACAGAGCACGGCGGCCGCGAGCTCTCCCCCCGTCAGCACATAATTGCCGATGCTCACCTCGCGGTCGACCAAGTGTTCACGCACACGTTCGTCCACCCCTTTATAATGACCGCAAAGCAGGATCAGGTTGCCTTTGGTGCTCAAATGGTTCGCCAGGGGCTGGTCCAGCAATTGGCCATCGGGGCTCAGGTAGATGACCTCGGCATACGGGCGCTCGCTTTTCAGCTGGGTGATGGCGCGATGGATGGGTTCCACGAGCATCACCAGCCCGGCACCGCCACCGAAGGGGTAGTCGTCCAGCTTCCGGTGCTTGTCGGTGCTCCATTGACGGAGGTCGTGCACCACCACCTCCGCCACGCCCTTGGCCTGTGCGCGCTGCAGGATGCTCTCACCGAACCAACTGTCGAGCAGGCGGGGCACCGCCGAGAGGATGTCGATACGCATGGGAGGCAAAGGTCAATGATCTTCGCTGGTGTGGGATGCCTGGTCCTGGTCGCACGTATGGTGCGGCGCTGACCGGCGGATCCTCTGTGATGCTGTTAAGGGCCTGGAGGACAGTGTATTGGCGGGGGGTGGTCGAAGTGGGGCGCTGTACATGTTGCGGCGGACTCCCTACCTTCGGCATGCAAGTTGCCATACCAGCTGCGCACAAAGCGATCATCATGAAGAAGTCGATCCTGTTCGTTCTCGGTCTGTTGCACGCCGGTCTGGGCATGGCCCAGAAGGGAGTCTATGAGGACCTCTTGGTGCTCTATGTGGACGAGAAGTACGAGAAGTGCATTTTCAAGGCCGAAGGCTACACGGAGGGGGACGACACCAAGAAGGACCCCTTGCCCTATCTGTACGTCAGCATGTGCTACTTCGAAATGTCGAAGCAGGAGAAGTTCAACGCCGACTACCCCCGTGCGTCGCGTGATGCATTGAAGTGGGCGGAGAAGTACCGCAAGAAGGACAAGGAGAAGGAGTTCTTCAACAACTACGAGGACTATTGGTCGGAATTGAACACGATGGTGCAGGAGCACGGGGAGAACCTGCTGGACGACCCCAAGGGGCTGAGCAAGGCCCGACAGATGTTCGACAGCATGACGGGCTACCATCCGGAGAACCCCGGTGGTTGGTTGATGCTGGCCCTCTCCCAATACAAGGCCAACCTGGCGAAGGAGGGCGACCTGAGCGTCGCCGGCTTCGACAAGGCCATTGCGGCGGCGGGTGACATCGGCACCCTGCCCAAGGACCAGAAGAAGCTGCTGAAGAACGCGCTGATCCGGTATGCGGACTACCTGGTAAGCAAGGGGCAGCGCGACCGGGCGAAGAAATACGCTGCCATCGGCAAGGACCACTTCATGGAGGAGCCCGACTTCAAGGGGCTTTGGGAATCGCTCTGAGCAGGGATCCACCGATCCCGGAGAAGGCCGCATCCAACAGGGTGCGGCCTTCTCCTCTTTCCGGGGCCAGCGTTATCGTTGCGAAGCGTTGTGCGTACCCTGTTGACGGGGCAGGAAGCGCAGCACCAGCACCGGCAGCAGCAACAGGTCGGCCACCACGGCAAGCGCGAGGGTGAGGCTGATGAGCAGGCCCATGTAGAACACGCTGGCGAAGTCGGAGAGGATGAGGGCGATGAAGCCCGAACAGAGCATGATGCTGGTGATGATCACCGCCTTGCCCGTGCTGAGCACCGAACGCTTCATCGCAAGTGGCAGGCTGCGACCCTTCCGGAGTTCGATGCGGAGCTTGCCGAGCACATGGATGGTGTCGTCCACGGCAATGCCGAAGGCGATGGTGAAGATGATGGCGGTGCTCACCTTGATGTCGATGCCGGACACCGCCATGAACCCGCCTATGAAGAGGAGGGGGAAGATGTTCGGGACCATGGCGATGAGGATCATGCGCCAGTTGCCGAACACCCATGCCATGATGCCACCGATGAGCGCAAAGGCGAGCGACAGGCCACCGATCAGCTGGGCGCTGAGCTTCTCATTGTTGAGGTCGATGAGGTAGGCCATGCCCGTCTGCTTGAACACCGCCGGGCTGGAGAGCGAGGCGAGCAGTTGCTGCAGGTCGCGGTCGCGTTGGCGGTGGATGTAGCCGCCCTCATCGCGCATGCGGCCGCTGATGCGCGCCACGCGTCCATCCTCCGAAGCGATGCCACCCATGAGGGAGGCACCGGCTAGGCTTTCGGTCCGCTTCACGAGGCGGCGCAGTTCTGCGGGGTCATCGGGCAGCACATGCGATGCCGGATCGCCACCGTTCATGGCCTGGTTGGCGCTGCGCACCAGGGCCGCCGGCGACAGGATGGCACGGATGCCGTGTTCCTTGTGAAGCCA
>CAYZBO010000013.1:8111-47530 GCA_964476665.1 uncultured Chryseobacterium sp.
CCGATGGCGGTGGTGATGGAGGTGAGGAAGGTCGCCAGTCCCACCTCGTAGTAGGTGACGGCCAGGGCGCGTGCCTTGCTCATTCCGGCGCGCAGCCCATCGATGTAACGTTCCACCAGGTGCACCACATCGCTCATGCCCACCACGAAGAGGATGGTGGGCAGCAGCATGGTGAGCACACTGAGCGGTTTGCCGAGCAGGGCCAGACCGCCCACCTGCCAGAGCACGGTGAGCCCCACCACACCCACCGGCACCAGCACGCCCCAGGCGGTCCGGAACCCGACGTACAGGAAGATCGAGAGCAGCACGATGGAGATGCTGGTGAAGAGGATCAGCTCGCGCTGCATCTTCTGGATGTACCAGAACTGCCCGTGAATGCGGCCGCCAAGGCGTACATCGGCCAGGCCGCTGTTGGCGACCGCTTCCTCCACGGCGTTCAGCACGGCATCACTGCGTGCCTTGCTCAGGCCGGGTTCGGTCTGGGCGACGATGAGCAGGGCCCGGCCATCCGCTGCGAAGAAGCCTTCCTTCACCCGCTCGTCGCCCCAGATGCGGGCTGAGTCGGCGGCCAGGGTGCTGTCGGCATCCAGCCTAAGCCACGGCACCTCGAACACACCGACGGGCGTGACGCGCGGATCCTTCAGGCGGGTGGGAGATACCACCATGCGTATGTCGGTGGTGCCTTCGAGCACGGCGGCAAGGCTGTCCACGCGGCGCAGCAGGTCCAATTGGAACACGCTCCGCCCGTGGGCCACTCCGATGAGGAGGAAGTCGTTGTCGTAACCGAACTGCTCACGGTAGGCCAGGTAACGGTCGAGCTCGGGGTCATCGGTGGGGAAGAAGCGCTCGAAGTCATGGTCGAGACGCACATGCCGCAGGGGCAGGGCCAGCAGCACGGTCACCAGGCCGATGAGCAGCAAGGTGATGCGTGCGTTGCGTGGGGTGAGCAACGCTTCGATGCGGTCGATCAGGGTCACCATCAACAAGCGGCGGTCAACGCCGGGGGGCAAAGGTGGTCAGGAAGGATGGAAGGCACCGGTACCTTCGCCCGGTGATGGAACGAGGAGTTACGCGCGCGCTCGGCCTGTTGGTGGGCCTGCTGGTGGTGGGGGTGGTGGTGGCCGGCCCCCTGGACAAGGCCTTCGAGGCCCTGCGCATCTACGATTACTTCAAGGCGCGCACGCTCTTCACCAAGCAGATCGCCAAACAGCCGGCTGCAGCATGGTATGGGCTCAGTGTCATCAGCGGCCGCGCCGACAATCCTTTCCATCATTTGGATACAGCGCTGGCCCAGGTGCTGCGTGCACAGACCGCGTACGGCATCGCTGATGAGCGTCAGCGGCGCGCGATGGAGCGCTACGGTGTAACAGCGGATGCCATCGCCGAGCAATTGCTCTTCGTACAGCGGGTGGCCTGGGACCGTGCGCGGCAGCAGCATACGGTGGAGGCCTATGAACGCTACCTCGCTCTGCATGTGAGCGGTCCCTTCGTGGCGGAGGCCACCCTGGTGCGCGATCACCTGGCCTTCCAACAGGCACGCACGCTGAACACGGCTGCCGCCTATGCGGATTTCCTGGCACGCTACCCCGGCAGCCGCGAGGTGTATGAGGCACGCAACCGCTACCAGGAGGCGCTTTACCGCGAACGCACCGCATCCGGTTCCATTGCCGATCTGGTGGCCTTCATAGCTGAGCATCCGGAGAGTCCCTATGTGCGGCAGGCCGAGGACGAGGTGTATCGCGCCGCCACGCCGGGAAGAACAGCGGAGGAGTACCGGCGGTTCATTCAGGCGCATCCCACCAACCATCATGTGGCCGATGCCTGGCGTGCGCTGTACGAGATCTCCACCCGCGACCTGAGCGTGGGCGCGATCACGCGCTTCCTGCAGGAGAATCCGGACTATCCCTTCGTGGAGGAACTGGTGGACGACTACCGCATGGCAAGCCTGGAGCTGCTGCCCTTCACGCGCGATGGCCTGTGGGGCTTCATCGATACAACAGGTACCGAGCGCATCAAGGCGGTGTACGAGTGGGTGGAGCCCTTCGTTGGAGCCCAGGCACTGGTGGGTATGAACGATCGTGTGGGTACCGTGAATCGCACAGGCCGCGTGGTGGTGCCGATCGAGTTCGACGAGGTGATGGAGGCGGTGGAGGGAACGTCCACGGTGGAGCGGTCGGGCCGGGTTGGCGCGGTGGACAGCAACGGCGACCTGGTGGTTCCGATGGTCTACGGTGAAGTGGGTGAGTTCTCCAGCGGGCTGGCCTACGCTTCCAAGGAAGGGCGCTTCGGCTACATCGATGCGCGCGGCGAACCGGTGATACCCTTCACCTACGATATGGCGGGCACCTTCCGCAGGGGCCTGGCCGTGGTGGAGCAGGAAGGGCTGCAGGGCGTGATCGATCGCAGCGGTTCATGGGTGGTGCCGCCGCAGTACCTGTGGGTGGAAGGCTTCTCCATGGGCCTGGCCCGCGTGCGCTCCACCAAGGGCATGGGGCTCATCGGCCCCTTCGGTGACGTGCTGGTGGCCGACACCTGCGATCATGTGGGCCCGCCGAGCGATGGCCGCGTACTCGTCACCCGGAACGGTCGCGCGGGCTACGTGGATGCAGCGGGCCGGCTCGTTATCGCCATGCAGTACGATGCGGCTGATGGCGTGGAGGCGTGGGGCAATTTCGTGGGAGGGCTCGCCAAGGTGCGCAAGGACGGCCGCTTCGGCATGGTGGACAGCGCTGGTCGTGTGGTGATCCCAACGCAATACCAGGACCTCGGCCAGGCGAGCGGTGCCCTGCTCCCTTTCCGGCGCAAGACCAAGTGGGGATTCCTGGACCGTACGGGTACCGTGGTGGTGGATGCGAAGTACGACCAGGCGTGGGACATGTCCGATGGCCATGCCAAGGTGAGGATGGGCGAGCTGTTCGGGCTGGTGAACGAGCAGGGGCGGGAGGTGCTTGTGCCGATGTACAGCAACGCGGCTCCACTGGGAGTGGACCGCTACATGGTGGCCACACCAACAGGCCTCGGTGTGGTCAATGGAACGGGCACGGTGATCGTTCCCTGCATTTATACCGATGTGGTTCCGGCGGCGCCCGGCGTTATCAAGGCCGTTGCAGAGGGCCGCATCAGCTACCTGCGGCTGGGTGATGGTCACCTCCTGTGGAAACAGGAGTAGGGACCTCGCGGTCAGCGGACCAGGGTCACATGTCCCATCAGTCGCTCGGCGACCACACCGGTGTCAGCCAGCTTGCGATAGGTGAACTGATAGGCGTAAACACCCTGCGGGGCCGGCCTTCCTTGATAGGTGCCGTCCCACTGCGCGAGCGGATCGCTGCTTTCGAAGATCAGTTCGCCCCAACGGTTGAAGATGCTCAGTTGCAGGTTGAGCGGCACCGCGCTCAGTGACACGAAGAAGACATCGTTGATGCCATCGCCATCCGGTGTGAAGGCGTTGGGGATGTTCACCAGTGGGGCGCATTCGCCTTCGCTGATGAACATGGAGCGCTCGGCGCTGGCACAAGGCGTGGTGACGGTCACCCAGTAGTTGCCCACTTCGGGGATGAGCAGCACAGGACCGTTATGGCCTGTGCTCCAGATGTAGCTTGCGAAGGGCACCTCGGCGTCCAGTCGCAGGTCCTCGCCCGGGCAGTACGTACTGTCGGACCACGCAGGCAGGTTGATCGTGAGGGGCAGGAGTTCCACTCGGGCGATCGCGAGGGCGGTGCAGCCTTCCAGTTCCAGTTGCACGGTATAGTTGCCGGTGTCGGTCACCCGCAGCGTATCGCTGGTGCTGCCATCCGACCACAGGGCGCTGGCACCGTTGGTGACCACCTGGAGGGTTATCGTATCGCCTGCACAGCCCACGCTCAGGGGAGGCAGTACCGGTCCCACCAAGGGTACATAGCTCACCCGCACACTGTCCCTCACCACGCAGCCATTGTTGCTGGCCTGCACCCAGTAGGTGCCTGCACTGGCCACGGTGATGCTGCCACCCGTGGAACCGTTGCTCCATAGCAGGTCCGCATCGACCGTGGCAACAAGCGTTGATGTCTCTCCCGGGCAGAGGCGCTGATCGGGGCCCAGGTCGACCACGGCGGGATCGAAGAACTGGACCACGATGGTGTCGCTCTTGGTGCATCCGTTGCGCGTCACCGTAACGTTGTAGCTGCCGTTGGTGGTGATCGATCGCTGTGCGGTGGTGATGCCATCGTTCCAGAGGAAGGTGGCGCCCGGCTGGGCCAGGTCGATGGTGAGCTGCTGGCCCTCGCACAGCGTGGTGTCGGCTCCCAATTCCAGAACGGGGCCCTGCACCACCGTCACATTGACCGCATCACTGTTGGCACAATTGTTCAGGGTCACAGTGAGCGTGTACGTGCCGGTGCTGTTCACCACGATGGCATCCGCTGTGCTGCCGTTGTTCCAGAGGTAGGTGGCTCCCTGGGTTGTTGACTGCAGCACGATCTCTTCGCCAGGACAGAGCGACACGTTCGGTCCGAGGTCCACTTCGGGTACGGGGTTGAAGGCCACGGTGATCGCATCCTCGACCTCACAGCCCTGCACGTTGGCCACGAGCGTGTATGTGCCTGGGCCGGAGATGCTGCGTGTGGCATCGGTGGTGCCATCCTCCCAGAGGTAGGTGGCGCCGGTCAGCGTACCATCGAGCAGGAGCGTCTCCCCATCACAGAGGGTGGCGTCCTCTCCGAGGTCCAGCACGCCGGGATCCACCACGGCGATGACGATCGTGTCGGATACGGCACATGCACCCTGTGCCACGTTCACCCAGTAAGTGCCCGCAGTTCCTGTAGTGATGGTGCTGGACGATGCACCGGTGCTCCAGGTGTAGGCACCTCCTGCGATACCGGCATCGAGGGTGATGGTCTCACCCGCGCAGAGCTGCGTATCGGGGCCCAGGTCCACCGCGTCAGGGCTCAGGACGGTGATGGTCACCTCGTCCTGCACCGTGCAGCCGTTGAGGTCGATGGTCACACCGTACGTGCCGCTGGTGCTCACCGTGAGGGTGGGCGAGGTAGCGCCGTTGCTCCAGGCATAGGTGGCACCGGGGTAGGTTGCGTTCAGGATGGTGCTGGCGCCTTCGCAGATCACCTGGTCCGCACCAAGTTCCAGCGTGGGCACCGGGTTCACCCCCACCTGAACGATGTCGCTCACGGTGCAGATGCCCTGGAAGACCTGCACGCTGTAGGTGTTGGCGCTGTTCACTGTGAGGGTGGGCGTGGTGGCGCCGGTGCTCCAGAGGTAGGTGGCACCGGGCACGCTGGCATCGAGCGTGATGCTCTCACCCTGGCAGAGCACCGTATCCGGGCCGAGGTCCACTTGCTGGGGAACGCTCACTTCCACTGTGACAGCGTCGGTCACGGCACAGGTGTTCAGCGTCACGGTCACCGAGAACGAACCCGCCGTTCCCGTGGTGATGGTGGGCGTGGTGGCGCCTGTGCTCCAGAGGTAGGACGCCCCGGGTACGGTGGCGTCAAGGATGGTGGTGCTGCCGGCGCAGATCTCCTGGTCCGCCCCCAGGTCGAACACGGGCGCGGGGTTCACGGTGATGTTCACCGCATCGCTCACGCTGCACGATCCTTGGAACACCTGAACGCTGTAGGTGTTGCTGGTCGTGACCGTGATCGTGGGCGTGGTGGCGCCGGTGCTCCAGAGGTAGGTGGCACCGGGCACCGTGGCATCCAGCGTCAGGCTCTCACCCTGACAGAGCACCTGGTCGGGTCCCAGGTCAACGGACGTGGGGCTGAGCACGGTGACCTGTACCTGGTCCATGGCGGTGCAACCGTTCAGATCGGCGGTGACGCTGTAGAGCCCCGTGTTGCCCACCGAAATGGTGGGCGTGGTGGCACCGGTGTTCCAGAGGTGGGTCGCTCCTGGAACGGAGGCATCCAGCGTGGTGCTCTCTCCCTGGCAAAGGACCTGGTCGGGCCCAAGGTCGAACACAGGCACCGGGTCGACCGCGATGGTGATGGCATCCGTTATGCTGCAACCACCCTGAAAGACCTCCACGCTGTAGGTGCCCGCAGCGGAGACGCTGATGGTGGGTGTGGTGGCGCCGGTGCTCCAGAGGTGTGTTGCGCCGGTCAGTGTGGCATCCAGCGTGATGCTCGCACCCTGGCAGATGCTCTGGTCCGGACCCAGGTCGATGGCGCCAGGTGCGGCGTAGTTGACGGTGATGGCATCCGTGGCCTGGCATCCATCGCTGTTGGTGGCCGTCAGAGAGTAAGTGCCAGCGGCGTTGACGGTGATGGTGTTGCCCGTTGAACCGGTGCTCCACAGCAACGCGTATCCGTTCGGTGCGGTGAGCACGAGCGTCTGGCCCGGGCAGAGCGTGGTATCATTGCCGAGGTCGACGACCGGCAGCGGCGATACCTGCACGGTGATGGCGTCGTTGGTGCTGCACGTGCCTTCCGTGACCGTGACGCTGTAGGTGCCTGCGCTGTTGACGGTGATGGTGGGCGTGGTGGCTCCGTTGCTCCACACGTGGCTGGCCCCGGGGGCGGTCGCATCGAGCACGAGGCTGGTACCGGCGCAGATCACCGCGTCCGGGCCAAGATCGATGGGCTGCGGGTTGGCGTAGCCCACATCGATGGCGTCCTGTGCCGTACAACCGTTGATATCCGTGAGGGTGATGTCATAGGTGCCCGGGGTGTTCACCAGGAGCGTGGAGGCCGTACTCCCGTTCTGCCACAGATAGCTGGCTCCGACCTGCGTGGCGTTCAGCAGGATCGACTGCCCGGGGCAGAGGGTCGTATCCGCGCCCAGATCGACCATGGCGGCCGGGTGTTGGCCCAAGGTGACCGCATCACTGGCGGTGCAGTTGTTGGCCGTGACGGTCACGGAATAGGCTCCCGGCCCCACCGTGATGGTGGGTGTAGTGGCCCCGGTGCTCCATTGGTAGGTGGCACCTGGCACGGAGGCATCGAGGGTGTTGGTAGTGCCCGGGCACAGAAGCTGGTCGGGGCCCAGATCGAAGGCCGGCAGGGGTGTTACGGCGATCGTGACCGCGTCGCTCACCGTACAGCCGTTCAGCGTCACGTCCACACTGTAGGTGCCGGCCGCCCCGATGGTGATGTTGTCCGTCATGTCACCGGTGCTCCACAGGTAGGTGGCGCCCGGTACGTTGACACCCAGCGTGGTGGTGGTACCCGCGCAGATGCTCAGGTCAGCCCCCAGATCGACCACGGGCAGGGCGAAATGCGCCACGTTCACCGCATCGTTGGAGGTGCATCCGTTCAGGGTCACCTGCACGCTGTAGTTACCGGGAGCGGCAGCGTTGAAGATGGCTGCCGTGGAGCCATCCTGCCAGAGGTAGGTGGCACCGGGCACTGTGGCATCAAGTGTGACCACCGAACCAGGGCAGACGGTCACATCCGGGCCCAGGTCGAAGAAGGGGTATGTGTTCACCACCACGTTCGCCGCATCAGTGGTGGTGCAGCCATTGACGGTCACGTCCACGCTCACCGCGCCTGTGGAGCTGGCAGTGAAGGTGGGACCCGTGCTACCGTCGTGCCAGAGGTAGGTACCACCGGGCGTTGTCGCATCGTAGGTCACCTGGTCACCCAGGCAGAGCGTGGCATCAGGGCCGATGTTCACCACGGGATATGGGTTGTAGACCACATCGACCGCATCGCTCGCGAAGCAGTTGTTCTGGAACACGGTGACCCCGTAGGTTCCGGCCGCGCTCACTGTCAAGGTGGGTCCATTGCTGCCGTCGCTCCATCCGTACGAGGCGCCCGGTTGCGACACATCAAGCACGACGGTCTCCCCGTTGCACAAGTTGATGTCCGGTCCCAGGTCCACCACGGGCAGGGGGGTGTAGCTCACGTCGATGGCGTCCGAAGCGGAGCATCCGTTGGCGGTCACGGTGACCCCGTAGGTTCCGGCCGTGGTCACCTGCGTGGAGGAGGCGGTGCTGCCGTCCTGCCACAGGTAGGTGCCGCCGGGTGTGGCCACATCGAGGGTGATGGACTGGCCGTCGCAAAGGGTGACATCGGGTCCCAGGTCCACCACGGGCAGGGGCGTCACGTTCACGGTCACCTGGTCGGTCAGCACCACGGTGGAACGGATGTCGACGTCATCGAAGCCGAAGTCGTTCCCGATCCCCCACCCGGATGAGACCTGGATGCAGAACTCGGCCGTGGTGGTGCCCGCCGGTGCGGTCCAGTTGACGCTGAAGCTCTGCCACTGGCCCTGAGCAACGGGTGGCGTGTGTTCCACGCCGGTCCACACGTTGTTCACGAACCAGGCCAGCACCGGCGGGTTGGAGATGGAGAGGGAAGCGGCGCGGAAGCTGATGGTGTAGGTCTGTCCAGGGCACACGTCGATCGTCTGACACCAGAAGCGCCAGCCGGCATGCATCCATCCCGCGTTCACCATGAGGAAGGCGCCATTGCCCGTGCCTGCGAATTGCGGGTGGTAGAGGGCCGCGTTGGTGCCGATCCAGTAGTTGCCTTCGTTGGTGAGCGGCGTCCCGTAGTTGAACATGGTGTTGAACCCCATGTTGCCGCTGCTGAAATTGCCGTTGGTGGCAAGGTTGCCGGTCGGGTAGGAGACCTGGCAGCTGTAGTTGCCGGCAGTGTTCACGGTGATGCTCTGCGTGGTCTCGCCCGTGCTCCAGAGATGGTTGGTGTAGCCAGCCGGACCGGTCAGTACAACGCTCTCACCGGCGCAGATGGTGGTGTCGTTCCCGATGTTGATGGCGCAAACGGGCTGCGCACGCACCACCTGCTGGAGGAGCACGAACAGGACCACCACCAGGATGGTCAATACGCTTCCAGTGGTTCGTGCGGGTGTCGGATGCATGCGATCGGTAACGCTCAAATTTCGGGCTCCTTCACCAAACGACGTACCAACTCCGCTGTTCGTTGTTCAATTAGCGACGAACACCCTGTTCAGCCCTTCCGAGCGCACGGTGCTCACCTCCAGGAAGGTGCGTTGGAGCAGCTTAAGGACGCGTTCGCTCCGCGCTTCGGTCAGCTCATCGTGAGCCATCGTGTTGTATACCAGCCTGCCGCCATCTGCCACCTTGTCACGCAATGCATGGATGAATCCCTGCGTTCCGGTGCCCTCGGCGGGGTCGCTGTCAGCGAAGAGATCGACCACCACCAGGTCGTACCGTTCCCGCAGGGCATGCACCAGCACGGTGGCGTCGCCCTGGATCACGGTGAGCCGGGCATCACCGGCCATCGCGAAATGCCGTGCGGCGAGGTCGATCATCACCGGGTCCAGTTCAATGGCGGTGATATGCGGGTCCATCTTGAGTTCGCTCCGCAGGATGTGCACCGCGCTGCCGCCACCCAGTCCAAGCAACAGTACCGTGCGCAGGTCGGCGATCCCGCTTACCGCCCGGGGAAGGGCTGCCCGTAACACACGGTGCAGGGCGCCGAAGGATTGGTTGGCGTTGGCGGAGTTGATCACCTTTCGCCCCAACTCCCAGCGCACCTCCAGGGGGCCAAAGCGTCCTTCTGTACGTTCCACCGATACGGGGTACAGCAGGCTGAGCAGCCGGAAAGGGAGGTGCCATGCCATGCTGCAAAGGTCGTTGGTGTGGCGGGTCGGCGAGGCCTGTCCGGAGGATGTTCGTGGATGCGGCTGTCCGACGGCCATGAACCCTGTAAATTCGCGCGCCCTTGACCGCCATCACCCGATATAAACTACGCAAGCTGCTGAAGTACGGCCTGGTGGCCGCCCTGGTGGCGTGGGTGCTCACGCTCTTCAGCGGGGAGCGGATGGGCGTTGAGTTCTGGGCCTGGGCCCTGCTGGGCATCTGGACAGGCATCCTGGAGGAATTCTTCTTCGGGCGGCGCTTCCGGTCGCTTCCGGTTCCGGTGCAGTTCATGGGCAAGTTCGTCCTCGTCAGCCTCCTCTCCATCACGCTCATCACCGTCGCCTTCGCGTTGAAGAGCGATGGGTTCAACCTGATGACCTACGAGGAGCCGTACCGGGTGCGTGACCTGCTCACCATGGCGCAGTTCTACAAGGTGGTGCTGCGCGTCGTGGTGGTCACCTCCATCGCCTTGTTGGTCGTGCAGTTGGAGGAGCACTTAGGCAGGCGGGCTTTCCTGGGCTTTCTGCTGGGGCGCTTCGACCGGCCACGCGCGGAGGAGCGCATCGTCCTCACCCTCGACCTGGTCGGTTCCACCGCCATTGCCGAACGGCTCGGGGACCTTCGCTATTTCCGGTTGTTGAACTACACCTACTCGCTCATGACCGATGCCGTGCTGCGGAACGAGGCGGACATCCTCAAATACGTTGGTGACGAAGTGCTATTCACCTGGCCCCTTCGGGTGGGGTTGCGGGAGGACAATTGCCTGGACCTGTTCTTCGACATCCAGGACCGCATCGCCAGCCATGCGGAGGAGCTGCAACGGGAGTTCGGGCTGGTGCCTGAGTACCGGGGCGCGTTGCACGGGGGGCGGGTGATCGTGGCTCAGGTGGGGCATATCAAGCGGGTGATCGACCACAGCGGCGATGTGATGAACAGCGTATCGCGCATCCTTGGGTTGGCCAAGGCGATGAAGGTGGACCTGCTGGTCTCCGGGGAGCTGCTCCAGCGTCTGCCATCCGCCACGCGCCGCTTCCGCATCGGCCCGGAGAACCTTGTGCCCGTCAAGGGCCGCAGGCGCGAGGTGCGCGTGCATACACTTGAACGGATCAGTCGATGAGGTCCATCATCCTGTTCTGCGGCCTGCTCCAGATGGTCATGGTCAAGGCCCAGTGGCCCGTTCCGTTCGTCGACCGGGAGGGACACTTCGTGGTCTTTGCGAACGGTCGCTTCGAGCGGCTGGAGAAGGAGCCCCCCCTGCGGTACGAAGCGCAGGACGGCCAGGTGATCTATGCGGATGCGGCGGGGCGATTGAAGATCTTCCTGGCCGAGGGTCGGCGGCTCCATCTGCTGCATAGCGGCCCGGTGGACCGTTGGCAGGTGGCGGGGGGGCGGGCCGCGTGGCGCGCTGGCGACACCCTGTTCGTGCTCCGCGAAGCGCGCGGCGTGCCGGTCGCCCATCCGGTGGACCGGTTCGATGTGACCGACAGCCTGGTGGTGTTCAACGACCTTGGGGCGGGCGAACTGCGGGTGCTATGGCGCGGCCAGGTGCTCCCCATCGCCACGGTCACCGGTGGTTCGGAACGGGCACAATGGCGCACTGGCAGCAATACCGTCACCTTCCACGACCGCTCCACACTGAAGCTGTTCCTGTTCCGCGCCGGACAGGTGGAACTGCTCACGGACAGTGCGGACATGGGGCTGGTGGCGAACGGCGGCGGTTTGGCCGGCTACTGGGACGATGTCAATGACCGCTTCATGTTGCGCACCGGGGGAGCGGACCATCGCATCTCGGACCTGCGGCCGCTCTCAGCCAAGGCCGGTGAAGGGGTGCTCGCCTTCGTGGACGGGGTGGGCAAGCTGCGCTGCTGGATGGGTGGGCAACTGCACACCGTGCTCCAGGTCCCACCCACTGATTATTGGGTACAGGACAGCGTGTTGCTCTACCTGAACGAGGGTCGGCTCGAGCTCTTCGCGCCGAGTGGGGCCATGACCGTGGAGGACTATGTGCCGGAGCGATGGGCTGTGAGCGATGCGCGTCTGGTGTATCTGGACATTGATCGCCGTCTTTGGTCGGTGCATGGGGGGCGGCGCAAGCGGTTGGGTACCGAGGCGGCCATCCCAACCTTCGAACTGTACGGCGATGCGGTCCTGTACCCGGCGCCCAGCGGACCCTGGACCGTGATCCGGGAGGGGCGGGTGTCGCTCTATTGAAACGTACCCCCAGGGTCAGAGGCGCGCCTCATCAATGGACCACAGTGTTGTGCTGTGCGCCTTGCCGCGCAGGGCGATGGAGCCCATTTCGCGGGTGCGGTAGACCGACGGCAGGTGGAGCACCTCCAACAGCTCCTGCGATAGGAGGTTGTCCACGCCGAGTTCATTGCAGCTGTTCTGGATCCGTGCGGCGGTGTTCACCACATCGCCACTGTAGATGCGTTCGCGCTTCACCGAACCCACTTCCCCGGTCGTCACAGGACCGTAATGGAAGCCGGCCTTGAAGACGGGCACGATACCGTAGCGAGCCTCGTAGTGCTTCGCGCGGCGCTGCAGCTTGGAACGGATGTCGAGGAAACAACGCACGCAACGCTGCCGGCGCACTCCGTTCCGGAAGGTCCAGCTCACGCTCACCTCGTCGCCAACGTATTGATAGATCTCTCCGCGCGACCGCACGATGACGTCGGTGATATCGGTGAAGAGCTCATTGAGCAGTTGGAAGTACTTCACATGCCCCAATTGCTCGGCGATGGCGGTGGATGAGCGCATGTCGAGGAACATGAAGATGCGCATCTCCTGGCGCGGCTTGTGGTAGCGGCCAGTGAGGTAGGTGATGCCGCCACTGCCGTACTGGTCGTTCATGCGGACCATGAGCATGGTGGCGCCCATCAGGAGGGACCAATACAGGTAGGAGCCCAGAAAGTCCATGGACAGGAGCTCCCCGGAGAAGGCGTGGCCAAGGTCGGCCGCATGCCGCGCACGCCACAGCGCGGAGGTCAGTGCAAGAATCACCAGGATGAGCAGCGCCATGATGGTCCATGCATGGAAGAAAGGCAGGCGGCGCAGCCAGGGGCGCAAGAGGAAAATGTAGGTCCCGCCTCCCAGTAGACCGGCCATGAGTGAGCGCAGGTAGTTCGCGTCGATCCTGTCCAGCAACTGGCTGTCCAGCCCCGCCTTGCGCAACACGTTGTGTTCGAGCAAGGCGGTCAGCAGCCCCACAAGAAGCCATGCCAGCCCGATCCGCAGGGTGCGGTCCAAGTGGACCCGGAGCGCACTGAGTTCGTTCATGGAAGAGGGCGCGCGAAGATAGCCGGGAGGCCCCGCGCGATCGTGAAGTCTGGGTTAATTCCGTCGGTGCCTCGAAGCGGCGGGCCAAGCGTTGATGTAGTGCGCGGCCAGCACGAACAGGCCCAACAGGAAAAGGACAATGGCGGCAGGCCGGGTGCCGTCCTCCAGGAAGAACTCGCCGATCATCCAGGTGGAGTTGGCCAGGATCCACAGGACGACGGCCAGGGCGTGCACGAATTCACCCCGGTCATTGCGCCAGTGCCAGCAGATCCAGAAGGCCACTCCGACGGTGGGGGCCACCAGCAGCAGCCCTGCCAGCCGCAGGTCCATCACCCAGCAGAGGTCTTTCAACAGCCAGAGCAGGATGTGGAGGTTCTCGCCGTTGCGGACACCGCGTAGCATGGTTCGTGGGATCGTGCAAAAGTGTCGCCGATCGTCCGATATCGCATGCGGTGGGCCGATAATTTTGTAACCAATGGAACGACTGCTGCTGCGCTGGGTGCTGTTGTTGTCGGGTGTGTTGATGATGGGGGAGTCCAGTGCGTTCCACATCAGGCTCCATGGCATCGTCACCGAGCATTTCAGTGGGGATGCCATGAAGGGTGTGCAGGTGCGCCTGGTGAAGGACAGCGTGGAACGCGAGACCGTGATCACCAGTGGCAACGGGCGGTATGAGATCTTCCTGGAACGAGGCTACGACTACGTTGTATGGTTCCACCGGAAGGACATGGTCACGAAGCATGTTCGGATCGATGCCCGGGAGATACCGCTGTTCCCGGATGTTCCGTTCTACGAAATGGACCTGCAGATAACGCTCTTCGAGTGGATCGCCGGTTTTGATTTCGGCTTGTTGGATGCACCCATCGGCATGGCGGCCTACAAGCATTCGGTGCGCAACCTCAACTGGGACATCTCCTACACGGATGCGATGCGTCCGAAGGTGGCGCGCATGATGCTGTTGTACGAACGTGAACTGATCGCACGCGCCAAGCAACAGGCCCGGCCGGGCAGCACCGCCTCCACACGCCGACGGAAGGAGGTGGAGTTCTGAAGGTCGACCGGTCCGGTCCGCGGGTCAGTTGGATGCCAGTGCCAGCTCACGCACCAGCGTCACGGCCTCCACGGCCGGCCTAACGTCGTGGACACGCAGGAAGGCGGCACCCTTCAGCAGGGCTGCGGTATGCAGCACGGTGCTGCCGTTGAGCGCATCGGCAGCGGTGATGCCGAGGGGCGCACACACCATGCGTTTGCGCGAGAGTCCCACCAGAACCGGCACCTCGAGGAGGGTGAGGCTGGTGAGACCCGCCAGCAGCGCGTAATTGTGGTGCATGTCCTTGCCGAAGCCAAAGCCAGGGTCGATGGCCACATCAGCGATGCCGGCAGCATGGGCCGCCTGCATGCGTGCGCTCAGATATCCAAGCACCTCACCACGTACATCCACGTAGTGGGGGGCCTGCTGCATGGTGGCGGGCGTGCCCTGCATGTGCATCAGGATGTACGGCACTTTCAGGGCGGCCACGGTGGCCAGCATGTCCGGGTCGAAGGTCCCGGCCGTGATGTCGTTCACCACGGACGCGCCTGCGCGCACGGCCTGGCGTACCACTTCGGAGCGGTGGCTGTCCACGCTGAGCGTCGCATCCGGGAAAGCCTTGTGGATGGCCTCCAGCACGGGTAACAGGCGGTCCACCTCCTCGGTGACGGACACTTCCTTCGAGCCGGGCCGGCTGCTCATTCCCCCCACATCGATCAGTGCAGCCCCCTCCTCGCGCATGCGACCGGCGCGGTCCACCGCCGCTTCAACCCCAACGCGGCTATCCGCATGGAAGGAGTCGGGAGTGGCGTTCAGGATCCCCATCACCACCGGGCCATCCCAGTGCCGCAATGTTCCGCGCAGATTCCACGTGATACGCATGGCGCGAAGGTATCGGAGCCCGACGGCTTCCCACGGATGGCGTTCGCAAGGCGGCGGTCTCCACCTGTTGTTCGGCGGAAGAGCGGTACCTTGGGTGCTCTGTTCGTCACTTGGCGCGTTGCGCCGATCCCCATTGAGCACATGCGCACACTCAACCTGTTCCTCTCGCTCGTCCTGTTGACCGCCCTGCCACTGCACGCGCAGGACCCACTCCCGTTGATCCGCGCATACCTGGGCGAGCAGCGAGCGGTGCTGGGGTTGACCGAGGCCGATGTGCAGGACCTGCGCATCAGCAGCATGCCAAGTTCACAGGCAAAGGGGCAGCGCATCGTGCATGTGATCCAGCAGGTGGACGGACGCGATGTGCACAATGCCATCGGAACCTTCGTGCTGCGCGAAGGGCAGGTGCGCCTGGCCGCGGACCGCCTGTTGCGCGATGTTCGAGGCCGGGTCTCAGGCGCTGGCGAAATGACGGCGATCACCGCCCTTCGGCATGCCGCGACCGCGCTCGAGCTGTCGCTTCAGGAGGAGCCCGTCCAGCGTGCCGGGGTGCATCCGGGCACGCTGGAACTCCTTGCACCGTCCATCGCCCGGCAGGCGATTGTGGCCCGTTCCATCCTGCAGCCCGATGCGCTTGGTGCCCTGCATCACGCCTGGGACCTTTCCATCCGCACCCATGCCTCCGACACCTGGTGGTTGATGGCGGTGGATGCGGCGACCGGAGCGATCCTGCGGCAGAACAACATCGTGCTCACGTGCTCGTTCCCGGACCAGCACAGGCACGACGGGCCGCATGATGACCGGGCCGCGCTGGCCGAAGACCTTGCGGTATCGGGCGGTGCGTCCGCTGGTTACCGTGTGTTCCAGATGCCGGTGGAGAGCCCCAACCACGGAGGGCGTACGATGGAGCTGGCGCCGGAGGATCCCCTCGCCTCGCCCTTCGGCTGGCACGACGTGGATGGTGTGCCCGGAGCTGAGTTCACCATCACCCGCGGCAACAACGTGTGGGCCACCGAGGACCTGGATGATGACGACACCCCGGGCTACGCGCCGGATGGCGGGGCCACGCTTGCCTTCGACTTCCCGCTGGACCTGAACGCCGACCCGGGTGGCAGCCTGGACGCTTCGATCACGAACCTCTTCTTCTGGAACAACCTGATGCACGACGTCTGGTACCAATACGGCTTCGATGAGCAGAGCGGCAATTTCCAGGAGAACAACTACGACCGCGGTGGTATCGGAGAGGATGCCGTGTTCGCCCAGGCCCAGGACGGTGGCGGCAACAACAACGCCAACTTCGGGACCCCTCCGGATGGCTCATCGGGTGCCATGCAGATGTACAACTGGACCGGTTCGGCCCTGGGCAACAACCTCACGGTGAACAGCCCGTCCGGACTGGCCGGCGCATACCCCAGTGCGGTGGCGGGCTTCGGGCCAGGCTTGCCCGATGCACCCCTGAGCGGCGACCTGGTGGCAGCGGTGGATGATGCAGCCCCGCTCGGTGATGGCTGCAGCAACCTGGTGAACGCTCCATCGATCGCAGGCAAGTACGCGTTGGTGGACCGTGGCAATTGCACCTTCGTCGCGAAGGTGGAGGCCATGCAGGCCGCCGGTGCCATCGGTGTGATCGTGGTGAACAACCAGCCCGGCAACCCCACGGCGATGGGAGGCACCAGCGGGATCGTCAGCATCCCTGCGGTCATGGTCAGTGATGTGCTCGGAGCCCAATTGAGACAAGCCCTTGAGGCGGGCAGTGCGGTCAATATCACCCTGTCCGATCTCGGGCAGGCGGCCGATCGGGATGGCTGCTATGATAACGGTGTGGTGGCGCACGAATACGGCCATGGCATATCCAACCGGCTCACCGGTGGTGGTGACAATGTGGAGTGCCTCTTCAACGATGAGCAGATGGGGGAGGGCTGGAGCGACTGGGTCGGGTTGATGCTCACCATCGAGCCGGGCGATCAGCCCAACGACGTGCGGGGCATCGGCACGTTCGCCAGTGGCCAGCCCACCAGTGGTGTGGGCATCCGGCCTGCGCCCTACACGCGTGACATGGGCATCAATCCCTTCACTTACGCAGCCACCAACAACGCGAACATCTCGCAGCCCCATGGCATCGGCTTCGTCTGGGCCACCATGTTGTGGGACATGACGTGGGACCTCATCGACCTGTATGGCTATGACGCGGACGTGTACAACGGTGATGGTGGCAACAACATCGCGATGCGCCTGGTCACGGAGGGCATGAAGCTCCAGCCCTGCAGCCCCGGGTTCGTGGACGGGCGCAATGCGATCCTGCTCGCCGATGAGCTTATCTACGGTGGTGTGAACAAGTGTCTCATCTGGAACGCCTTCGCCCGTCGCGGTCTGGGAGCCAGCGCGCAGCAGGGCAATACGGACGATCGCTTCGATCAGGTGGAGGCCTTCGACCTTCCCCTTGCCTGTCAGCTGCCCACCGTGGCCCCACAGGCCGGGTTCGATGCGCTGGTGCTGGCCGCATGCGGCGGCACGGTCTCCTTCGTGGATGCATCAACGGACGTACCCCAGTCATGGAACTGGGATTTCGGCGATGGTGGCACCAGCTCCGAACAGAACCCCTCGCACACGTACGCGGCCAGTGGGACTTTTACGGTAACGCTCACGGTGAGCAACCTCATCGGCAGCGACAGTTACAGCCAGAGCGTGACGGTGGAATTGCCGGAGGCGCCAGTGGTCTCGGACATGAGCACCTGTGTGGGTGCACCTGCGGAGTTGAACGCCAGTGGCGAGGGTACGCTGGAGTGGTTCGATGCCCAAGGCAGCGCGATCGGGACCGGCTCCACCCTCCTGACACCCGCTCTGTCCACCTCCGCCACCTTCAGCGTGCGCAGCGTGGTACCTGCACCCGCGCAGTTCGTGGGGCCCGCTACAAATGCTTTTGGTACGGGTGGCCATCTGCAGAGCAGCTTCGTTGGTACCATCAATATCAGTGCGGAGCAGCCCTGCACCATCGTGTCCGCCTGGGTGGATGCCGCCACCAGTGGTGTGCGCACCTTCAGTCTGTGGAACGGACCCAATGGGACCGGAACGCTGTTGCAGAGCGTACAGGTGAATATTCCGGCCGGGGCAGGCCGTATCGACCTGGGTTTCGAACTGCCGGGAGCAGGCGTCTACTCGATCGGCGGCACCAATACGAACCTGTACCGCAATGATACAGGAGCGGATTACCCTTACGAGCTCCCGGGCCTGTTGAAGCTCACCGGATCATCAGCGAGCGACGGGCACTACTATTTCCTCTACGACCTGGAGGTGCAGGGGCCGCCCTGTGTGAGCGAAGTGGTGACGGTGACCGTGGACGTGGTGGAGCCTGCCTTCAGTGCGGAGTTGAACGGCCTGCAGCTCACCTGCACCGACCTCAGCACCGGGGCCACCAGCTGGGCCTGGAGCTTCGGTGATGGTGCCACCAGCAGCGAGCAGAACCCGGTGCACACCTACGCGCAGGGAGGCAATTACGCGGTCGAGTTGCGCATCAACGACCTGGATTGCGCGGCGGACGAGGCGGTGGAGATAGGTACCGGTGTGCTGGAACGCGGCGCTGGCGCGCTTTCGGTGATGCCGAACCCCGCGGTGAACGAGGTGCAGCTCACCTTCCCGGTGCGACAGGAGGCCACCGACCTCGTGGTGCGTGACGCACAGGGTCGCCTGGTCGGTACCCGGCGCCTTGCCGCGGGCAGCGGTGTGCTGCACATGGATGTGTCTGCCTGGGCCGTGGGCACCTACGTGCTTGAGCTTGCCGGTACCGATGGGGTGGAGCGCGTACGGCTCATGCTCGTGCGTTGAGCCGCTACCTTCGCGCCCCCATGCAACGTACCCTTGCTCAGTACGACGCCGTGGTCGATGAGTGTCTCACGCTCTTCGCCAAGAAGGCCCATGACTATGGTACGGCCTGGCGCATCCTGCGTGTCCCTTCGCTCACGGACCAGATCTTCATCAAGGCCCAGCGCATCCGCACCCTGCAGACGGTGGGCGAGAGCAAGGTGGGGGAGGGCGTGCGGCCGGAGCTGATCGGCATCATCAACTACGCCGCCATGGCGCTGGTGCAACTGGAGCACGGTGTGGCGGACCATCCCGACCTCTCGGCCGCTGAAGGCACTGAACGGGTGAAGGCGGCCTTGGACCAAGCCCGCGACCTGATGCAGCGGAAGAACCACGACTATGGCGAGGCCTGGCGCAGCATGCGCGTGAGCTCCCTGGTGGACCTGATCCTCATGAAGCTGCTGCGCATCAAGCAGATCGAGGATAATCAGGGCAACACCTTGGTGAGCGAAGGCATCGATGCCAACTTCCTGGACATCGTGAACTATGCGGTGTTCGCCATGGTCCAGCTGGACGAACAGGGCTGATCATGTTCATCGTCAATGGCAAAGGGTGGTTGGTGCCCGTGTCGGCGATGGCAGCCGGGATCGTGTGTGCCATCGCCGACCTGCGCGGCCCGCGCTTGTTCTGGCCTGTGGTCGGTCTCTCCGGGCTGGTCGATCACCGCCTGGGCACCGTTGGAACAAAGGAGCGGGCCGTTCGCTGCAGGATGTAAGGACCGGAGAGGTCATCGAGGTCAAGCCCGACCGATCGTTCTTCTGGGTGCCCATGCAGTACTGGCTGCACATCAGATCGGTCCTGGCGGCCACCTTCGTGTACATCGCAGTAGGACGGTGAGACCCGCTTGGGGCGGTTCCATCTCCTGGCGTTATTCGTACGCTGGTCCCAGCGGACTTGCCGGGCACCCGGTGCGCTGCATGGTGAAGACACCACCGCTGATCTTCCAGCCGTCGGCCTCCCTCACCAGGGTGAAGTGATCGATACCGCAGTGCTTGAACCGACGGCCTACGTAAAAGTCGTAGGGGGTGGTCACCGTGGCGATGGGACCTTCCACCTGGACCACCGGGTCCCAATACCGCTCGAGCAGGCTCAGTGTATCGCGCGCAAGGTCTTCCAGGTACGGACCATGCGGCATGGTGCGAGCGGGCTGGTCGGGAGCGTCGGCATAGGTGCCGTGGAACATGCCTTCAGCGGTAAGGACGCTGCGCATGCCCGCTGTGTCCCGGGCGGCCATCGTCGCGAAGTAACGGTCTATCACTGAGAGGACCGCCGCACGCTCGTCCTGTTGGGCCTGCAGGTCCAGCGCGGTGGTCAGCAATAGGGCGGGGAAGAGGTGGCGCATGTGTTCAGAAACTGCAGAAGTTGCGGTATGCCTCGATACCCTGCTCCAGGCCCATGTCCACCGAGCGGCGCAGGTCATCGCATCCCTGCAGCAGTTGGTAGCTCATCAGATAGGCAAGTCCGCGGTCGTAATGATGCACGGCGGCGTCCGGGGCCAGGTTGATGGCACGCCCATAATGCAGGATGGCTTCGGGATACTCTCCGAAGAGCAGGTGCAGGTCGCCCTTGAGGTTCCAGGCTGAGGCATCATTGGGGTCGAGCCGAAGTGCTTCCTCAGCGTCCCACATGGCTGCGTTCTGGTCGCCCAACAGCTTCAAGGTGAACGCCCGGTTGAACAGGGCGTCCACTTCATCCGGTGAGGCCTTGAGCACGGCATCATAGTCGGCCAATGCACCCTCGAGGTCACCCAGCTCCTTGCGCAACAGGGCGCGGTTGTAGTGGAAACGTGTTCTGTCCCTGCCCTTGGCGATGGCCTGGTCAAGGTCCTGCACCGCACCCTCATGGTCGCCCAGTGCCCGCCTGGCCAGGCTGCGATTGTACCATGTGACGGCCATGCCCGGAGCACGTTCGATGGCCGCATTGAAGGCTTCCAGCGCGGCATTGGCATCGCCCTGCTTCAACGCCAACAGGCCCAACAGGTCATGGGCGAGAGCGGAGGGAGCACTGCGCAACACCTGCAGCGCGATGGCACGCGCTTCCGCTTGGTCGTCCAGTTCCAGTAGGAGGAAGCCTCGCTTCAACAGGAGCGTGGTGTCCCCCGGCTCCATGGTCAGCAACGTGTCGAGCTCCTGCAAGGCTTTGTCCGGACGCCCCATGTCCACCCACTCATCCACCTGGGCCCTGCGCAGCAGCTCGTCGTACGGCGCCAGGTAGCGCGCCCGTTCCATGTCGAGCTCCGCGCCTTTGTGGTCGCTCATCAGGATGTTCAGCTTGGCGCGGCGGTCAAGTATGTAGCTCGACATGGGGTTCAGTGCGAGGGCCTTGTCGATGTCGCTGCGCGCTTCGAGGTAGCGGCCTGTGCGTTGCAGAAGGCTGGCCCGCTTCATGTAGCCATCGGCCAGCGCGGGGTCCTGCTGGATGGCGTTGGTGTAAAGGATATAGGCTTGTTCGGAGTTGCCCAGCCGCAACTGCATGTCGCCCTGTTGAACGGCTTGCAAGGCCTCCAACCTTCGGTCCAGTTGGGCCTGCAAGGTCATGCTGGCCAGGACGTGGATCAGCACGACCAGCGGACGGAGAAGCGACTTGGGTGCCATGGTCGGGTGCATTGGATCTAACAAAGGAACGGCGTGAGCGCCCCCCTGTTCGCTGGGTAATGAACATTCGTATGGTGGTAACTGGGTCCATTTGGCGGGCCAGGGGTCTTGATCCTCCCTGTGCCCCCCGGGTAGTTTCGCAGCCCCAACACCGACAGCGTTGCGTTCACTCCTCACCGCACTGGCGATCGTACTGGTCTGCTCCACCCACGCTGCGCAGTTGCGCGTGCATGGCGTGGTCACCGATATGGATGAGCGCCAGCCATTGGAGCAGGTGCTGGTGCGCGTGTACCGGAACGGCGAGGTGGTGGCCCGCACCGTCACCGGCCCTGGCGGCCGCTACTCCTTTGTGTTGGAGAACGGTGCCGAGCATGTCATCCGGTTCAGTCTGGCCGGCCATGTGACCAAGTGCTATGCGGTGGACACGCGCGGACCGGCATGGGAGGATGATGCACGCGTGATGGGCCTGGAGGTGGAGATGACCTTGTTCCCCAACGTACCAGGCCTCGATCTGGGCTTCTTCGACATGCCGATGGGCATCGCCCGCTTCACGCCGATGACCGGCCATCTCGCTTGGAACGATACCTACGCCATGGCCATCAGACCCGAAGTGGACCGTCTGATCGCGGAGGTGGACCAGCGTCGTCGCAGCGCGGGGGCACTGGCTGCGCGGGGACCCCTCAGCGGGAGCGAGGATCTGCGCTGATCGCCCGATCGTCATATCATTGTCAAAGCGCCGGAGCCAGGCAATGAACGGCCCCGTGTGTGTTGTCATAAGGGCATGCGCATCACTCCGTGGAACGAACGTCAGTTGACCTTTGGCAGGGGGACCGACGAGCTGCCCCTGCTCGTGGAGCGTGTGCTTGGCACGCCCGCGCGGATCATGTTGCTCGTACAAGGCCTGCCCTTGGAACGCATCTCCATGCGGGTTACAGGGCGGTGGAGCGTGAAGGACCATCTTGCCCATCTGATCCTGCTGGATGAACGGATGGAGGTGCGGGCCGACGATCTCCAGGCGCGACGCAGCAGGCTCACCCCTGTTGTCCTGGATGATCAGGACCGTTACCTCAGCATCCACCGCCACCGACCGTTCGGCGACATGGTGGAGGAGTTCAGGCTGAGGCGCAACTACCTGGTGGGGCGCTTCGTGCAACTCGATGCGGCGGCGCTGGAGCACCGTGCGGAGCACCCCTGCAGGGGAATGAGCATGAGCGCTGCGGACCAGCTGCTGTTCATTGCCGAGCATGACGACCACCACCTGGCCCTCATGCGCTCCGCGGTGCAGGCACAGCAGGGCTCGCGCAACTGATCGCTGCTCTGAAGGATCGTTAACGCAGGGCGGGCCACAGGGCGCGCCGCTATCTTCGCGCACTGCATTCAACCTGCGGCAGCCCATGCGATACCTTCTCCTGTTCTCGCGTCTTTTTGTCGGTTCGCTCTTCATCGTCAGTGGCCTCATCAAGGCCAACGACCCGTTGGGCTTCGCCTACAAGTTGGAGGAGTACTTCGCGGAGAGCGCGCTCAACCTGCCTGCATTGGCTCCGTATGCCCTCGCACTGGGCCTGCTCGCCTGCCTGGCCGAAGTGGTCCTGGGTTTCGCGGTACTGGTGGGTGGGCGCATGAAACTCGCCACATGGTCCCTCCTGGGGTTGACGCTCTTCTTCGGATGGCTCACCGCCTACACCGCCACCTGTGACCCCGCCGGCACCTATACCGTGATGGTCAATGGCGTGGAGGAGACGCGGGGTGTCACCTGTGTAACGGATTGCGGCTGCTTTGGTGATGCCATGAAGGGGTCCATCGGGCGCAGCCTCACGCCTTGGGAGAGCTTCGCCAAGGACATGGTGCTGTTGGTCTTTGTGCTGCCCATGTTCTTCCTGCGATCACGGATCCAGTGGAACACCGCAGAGGACGACCGCATCCTGCTGCCCGGTGGACTGTTGCTCGTGGCCGTTTGGAGTTGGGTCTTCACCTGGTGGGGACCGGTGTGGTTCACCCTGCTGGGCTTCGCTGGGTACTTCCTTGTCAAACGCTTCCAACAGGCGCCAAGGGCCGAATGGACCACCGCTGCGTGGATCGCCACCATCACGCTCGTCTTCAGTTGGTGGAATTATGCCCACCTGCCCATGCGGGACTACCGTCCCTACGCCATCGGCAAAAGCATCGCCGAGCAGCGTACCATGGGCAAGCCACCAGTGCAGGATATTTACATGATCTACCGTGACAAGCGATCAGGTGAGGAAAAGGAGTACGACAGCAAGGGCGCCTATCCATGGGACGATGACAACTTCGAGTACGTGGACCGGCGCATTGTGGAGGTGGAGCCGGGCATCGATTCACCGGTACAGGACTTCCTGCTCACCGACATCGATGGCGTGGATGTGACCGATGGGATCCTCTCCGAGGCCACGCCCGTGCTGCTGGTGATGTTGTACAACGTGGAAAAGAGCGACCGTGACTGCCTGCCGGGCATCGCCGGACTGGCGCAGGAGGCGTTCAGCAAGGGGTGGTACGTCTACGCGGTAAGCGCCAGCCCCTTTGATTCCTACGAAGAGCTGCGTCACGCGTTCCAGCTGCCCTTCGACATGCTGCAGTGCGACGAGAAGACCATCAAGACCGCCGTGCGTAGCAACCCGGGCCTGATCCTGTTGCAGCAGGGTGTGGTCAGGGGCAAGTGGCATTGCAACGATGCGCCGACCATCGCCGGTCTCGAGGCAGTGCTCTGAGCGCCACGGGGTTCTCCCCCAGTATTGTTGATATCCCATCGGACCCGTCCGTGCCAAAGCAGGCAGGGTCGGCCATCTTTGTCTCGACCACTGTTCCCACAGGGTCGCTGTAACCATGCGGAAGATCGTAGCAGGCAATTGGAAGATGCACAAGGACCGTAATGCCGCGGCCGACCTTGTCGGGCAGCTTGTGGCAGGAGCGGACCAATGGTCACCAACGGTGGAGGTCGTCATTGCCCCGCCGTTCCCTTTTCTGGCGAGCGCCGTGGAACAGCTGCGTGGCACCCGCACCGTGGTGGCTGCTCAGAATTGCCATGAGGCCGAGCAGGGTGCCTATACCGGTGAGGTGAGCGCGCCCATGCTGGCCAGCATTGGTGTTGGTGCCTGCATTGTGGGACACAGCGAACGCCGTCAGTACTACGGGGAGACCGACGCCATCGTGGGGAGGAAGATCGCGGCCCTGCTGCGCGTTGGTCTGGCACCCATTTACTGTTGTGGCGAGGTGCTTGCGGAACGCGAGGCAGGTCGCCACTTCGAGGTGGTCGGTTCGCAGTTGGATGCGGCCCTTGCCGCTTTGGACACTAACGCCATTGCACGCCTGGTGATCGCCTACGAGCCGGTTTGGGCCATTGGTACCGGGCTCACCGCCAGCCCTGCCCAGGCCCAGGAGATGCACGCGTTCATCCGGTCGGAGCTGCGTCGTCGCATCGGTGACCACGCCGCCGCCGTGCCGCTGCTTTATGGTGGCAGCTGCAAGCCCGACAACGCCGCGGGCCTGTTCGCACAGCCCGATATCAACGGCGGCCTTATCGGAGGTGCCGCCCTTGACGCCGCCGCTTTTCACGCCCTCATCCACATCGCCGGTCAGCCCGGTTGATACCAACAGACCCTCCCGCCGTGCCACATACCGAGGTCACCTTCCTCATCGAACCGGTCGATCCCTGGCGCGACCTGCTCATGGCAGAACTGGCCGACATCGGCTATGACAGTTTTGAAGAGGGCCCTGACAACCCGATGGGAGGCGGCGAG
Source organism: uncultured Chryseobacterium sp. (assembly GCA_964476665.1). Classification (GTDB taxonomy): domain Bacteria; phylum Bacteroidota; class Bacteroidia; order Flavobacteriales_F; family PHOS-HE28; genus PHOS-HE28. The sequence goes on from CAYZBO010000013.1 coordinate 33,066, forward strand.
TTGCGCGCCTATGTGCGCAGTGATCGCTTCGATGCCGCCGCCTTGCGTCAGCTGCTCAGTCTGCGCGACCCGCATGTGCAGGTGACCTGGCAGGAGCGCGAGATCCCCGACCGCAACTGGAACGCCGAGTGGGAGAGCAGTTTCCAGCCCGTGGAGGTGGGGCGCGAGGTGCGTATCCGTGCGGACTTCCATGCACCGGCGGAAGGCTTCACGCATGAGCTCATCATCACCCCGCGCATGGCCTTCGGCACCGGCCACCACGCCACCACCCGCATGATGGTGCAGGCCATGCTCGGCCTTGATCTGCGGGACAAGGACGTGTGCGACCTGGGCTGTGGCACCGGCGTGCTCGCCATCCTCGCTGAACGCATGGGCGCGCGGCACTGCGATGCCTTCGATATCGATCCCGGCGCAGTGGACAATGCCCGGGAGAACGTGGCACGCAATGGATGCAGCCGCACCCATTGTGCGGTGGGCGTGGCCGCTTCGCTCGCAGGGAATCATTATGACCTGATCCTCGCCAACATCGAACGCAACGTGTTGCTCGATGCCATGCCTCTGTTGAGCGCGGCGATGCGGCCCGGTGCGGCGCTCTTCCTCAGTGGTTTCGTGGTCACCGACCGGCACATGCTGGCCCAGCGTGCGCGTGAACATGGCCTGGAGCTTGCAGAACGCTTGAACGAAGGCGACTGGGCACTGCTCGGTTGCCGCAAACCCCTCAACAGCGCGCAGGGATGAGAACAAAGTCGCCCCGCCTTTCGTGGATGCTGCCGGTCATCGGTCTGCTGTTGTTGTTGATGCCCCGCCTTGCATCCGCACAGACCAAGCCCTTCTCCAGTGACCAGGCGCTCTTCCTGGAGGAGATGACCGCCTTCCTCGAGGCGGCGGATAAGAAGGAGGCACGCGGCTTCATGACCGAGGTGTTCGCGCCCGTGTGGCAGGGCACCTTCTACACCGAAGCCCAGCGCGCGCGGGTGGTGGAGGTGGCCAACTTCATGCTCAAGAAGCGGTTCGAGGCCTTCCCATCGTTCCGTGACTACCTCGCTTCGGTGGCCGCCTTTCCAAGTGGTGGACGCAGTGGCACGGAGTTCGATGCGTGGATGAAGGGGCTGAACGAGCTGGTCCAGGGGGGCCGCAAGCAGAACGTTTCGAGCTTCATCAGCACCTGTGCAGGCCTGTTCAAGGACAACACCCTGCTCGCTTCGCCCAGTACCACGTGGCGGGCGCGTTCCGCACGGTTCACCTTCGCCTTCGACAGTGTGCCGGTAGTGCGCTTCGAGCGCACCGACCTGGTCTGCACCGCCAAGGGTGACAGTTCGGTGATCTTGGGCACCACGGGGCTGTTCATGCCCACCACCGGCATGTGGCGCGGGGTGGGAGGGAGGATCACCTGGGAACGGGCCGGACTGAAGCCCACGGCCACCTTCGCCGAGTGGGACCACCCGTACACCCTCCGCATGAAGGGATCGGCCTACGAGATCGACTCGGTGCAGTTCAACGACCCCTATTTCCCGCGCACGCTCTTCGGGAAGGTGAGCGACAAGGTGCTCGCCAATGTGGATGCCGAGAGTGCCAGCTATCCGCGCTTCGAGAGCTACGACCGGCGTATGGCGATCCGTGATATCGTGGACGGCATCGACTTCGAGGGTGGCTTCTCCCTGCAGGGCGCCAAGCTCATCGGCTATGGCACCAAGGAGCAGCCGGCCTTCCTCACCTTCTACCGTGACAAGCGTCCGTTCATCATCGCCCGCAGCCTGCGCTTCTCCATCGAACCCGAGCGCATAACCACGGACGATGCGGCGGTGAACGTGCGCCTGGAGAACGACTCGCTGTACCACCCGAGCGTGAGCCTTCGCTTCCTGCGCGAGAAGCGTGTGCTCAGTCTCATCAAGAAGGAGGAGGGATTGAGCAAGGCGCCCTTCTACAACACCTACCACCAGATGGACATGTACTTCGAGGTGCTCACCTGGAAACAGGGCGACCCCGTGGTGCAGATGGGCAACCTCCCGGGCAGTACGCTCACGCGTGCCAGCTTCGAAAGCTTCGACTACTTCAAGGAGAAGCGTTACTACGCGCTGCTCGGCATCGATGCGGTCCATCCGTTGGTGCGCCTCAATGACTTCAGCAAGCAGAACGATGGACACTTCTACGCACAGGAGTTCGCCGTATTCAGCCGCATGCAGAAGGAGGAGGTGATCCCCCTGCTGATCGACATGGCAAACAAAGGCTACCTGGATTACGACCCAGAGACCGAATGGGTCGATGTTCGGCCCCGGCTCCGCCAGCACATCCTGAACAGTGCGGGTAAGCAGGACTACGATGTCCTCCAGTTCAATTCGAACGTGGATGATGGGGTGAACGCCACGCTCAACCTGCTCAACTACGACCTGGCCATGAAGGGCGTGGCACGCATCCAGATGAGCGATTCGCAGGACGTGCGCATCTTCCCGTCACAAAAGGAGGTCATCATCAAGAAGGGCCGCGACTTCACCTTCGGCGGACAGGTCCAGGCGGGCAAGCTCACCTTCCACGGGAAGGAGTACTACTTCCACTACGACAACTTCACGGTGGACCTGCTCAACGTGGATTCCGTCAGCTTCATGGCCGACAGTTTCGAGAAGAACGATGAAGGGCGGACCACCCTGGTGAAGGTGAAGAACGTGCTGGAGCAGGTCACCGGCACCCTGGAGATCGATGCCCCCAGCAACAAGGGAGGCCTCCACCAGAAGGACTACCCCAGCTATCCGAAGTTCAACAGCACCAAGGAGAGCTACGTCTTCTACGACAAGGGCAACATCCAACGCGGGGTGTACAAGCGCGACCGCTTCTACTACCGCAGCGATCCCTTTCAGCTCGACTCGCTCGACAACTTCACCAACAAGGGCCTCTACTTCAGTGGCACGCTCGTTTCAGCGGGCATCTTCCCCGACATCAAGGAACCGCTGCGCCTTCAGCCCGACTATGCGTTGGGCTTCGTGCGCAGTACCGGCGACGAAGGCTCACCGCTATACGGGCGCAAGGCCACCTTCACCAGCACCGTGAAGCTGAACAACCGCGGTCTGCAGGGCGAAGGGGAGCTCAGCTACCTCACCACCACGCTGCGGTCCAAGGCGCTCGTCTTCACCCCGGACAGCACCCTGGGCCGGGCCGATACGCTCTTCAACCGAAAGAGCACCGCGCCGGCCAAGGTGCCCGAGGTGCAGGCCGCCGATGTCTTCGTGCGGCTGGAGCCTGCGCGTGATGTACTGCGCACCGAGAAGCTGCGCAAGCCGCTGGTGATGTACGGCGATCAAGCGGTGCTGCACGGTGCCACCGACCTCACGCCGAACGGCATGACCGGCAATGGTCTCATCGACTTCCGCAACGCCACCCTGCGCTCGGACCTCTTCGCCTTCGAGACCATGCAGTTGCATGCCGACACCTCCGACTTCCGCCTCACCGAGGGTGACACGGCCAGCATCGCCTTCCGCACGGACAACGTGAACGCCACCGTGAAGCTCGACGAACGCGTGGGCGAGTTCGTCTCCAACGGCACCGAGACCAAGGTGGAGTTCCCGGTCAACCAGTACATCTGCTACATGGACCGCTTCAAGTGGTACATGGACCAGGGCGACATCGAGCTGGAGAGCGATCGCACCGCCGCGGCCGGCAACGAGGACCTCCAGCTTTCCGGCTCCAACTTCGTCAGCATCCGGCCCGACCAGGACAGCCTCAGCTTCATGGCGCCCAAGGCCCGCTACGATCTGAAGCGCCACCTGATCACCGCCAACGATGTACAGTACATCCAGGTGGCCGATGCACTGGTCACGCCCGACAGCATGCGGGTGCGCATCCGCCGCAATGCGGAGATGGATCCCCTGCGCAACACCGTCATCACCGCCAACTACGTCACCAAGTACCACCGCATCTACAACGCCACCACCAACATCAAGGCCCGGCGCAGCTATACGGCGGAGGGCGTCATCGACTACGTGGACGAGAACAACAAGGCCTTCCCCATCTCCTTGAAGGACATCCGCGTGGACACGGCCTACCAGACCATCGCCAGTGGCCGGATCACCAAGGAGGAGGATTTCCAGCTGAGCCCGGCCTTCGACTTCTTCGGCGGTGTGAAGCTGGCCGCCAGCGTGAAGGACCTCACCTTCGATGGAAGCACACGCATCCAGCACGGCTGCCAGGGCTTCACGCGCAACTGGATGAAGTTCAGTGGCACCATCGATCCCCGTGAGATCTTCATTCCGGTGGCCGACACCTTGTACGATGACCAGGCGGTGATGCTCGGTGCGGGCATGTACCTCGCCGCGGAGGATCCCTACAAGGTGAACGGCGCCTTCCTCAGCGCCCTGGCCGATCGGCGGGACAAGCGCATGATCAATGCCTCGGGCTGGCTCCATTACGACAAGGGACGCAAGGAGTACATGATCTCCAGCAAGGAGAAGATCCGCCAGCGCAACCTGCCCGGCAACCTGGTGGCACTGGCCCCGGAGAACTGTGTGCTGATGGCCGATGGACGCATGAACTATGGCGTCGACCTCGGGCGCGTGCAAGTGGGCAACGTTGGCGGTATGCGCTATGAGGTGGAAGGGCAGAAGGCCTCCTCGGAAGGTGTGCTCATCGCCGATTTCCATTTCCACGACAACGCCCTGGAGCGCATGGCGGACGAGATGCTCGCCTACCCGGACCTCAAGCCGCTGGACATCACCAAGACCTACTACGAGAAGATGCTCCGCGAACTGCTGGGGCTGGAGCGATCGGACAAGTTCATCAGCGAGCTCAGCATCAAGGGCGAGATCAAGAAGCTGCCGGACGAGGTGGTGAAGCCGATCGTGCTGGGCGATGTGAAGCTTGCGTGGAACGGCCCTGAGCAGAGCTGGCTGAGCGAAGGTCCCATCGGCGTGGCCACCATCCTGAAAAAGCCCGTTTACCGCTACGTCAAGGGCAAGGTCCACCTGGAGCGCAAACGCAGCGGTGACATCCTCACCATCCTGCTCATGCTCGATGACCAGACCTACTACTTCTTCCAGTACAGCCGTAATTACCTTTATGCCTACAGCAGCGACCAGCAGTTCAACACCATGCTGAGCGAACTGAAGGACGACAAGCGTGTGCTGGAGGCGAAGAAGGACGAAGCCGCCTACCAGTTCATCCTAACCAACAAGAAGAAGGTCGATGACTTCCGCGACCGATTCGGACTTTGAACCATGACCTTCCCCTGGGTGTACAGTGTCCTTGCGATGATCGTGGCCTACCTTTTCGGTAGCATCCCCTCCAGTGTGTGGTGGGGCCGTGCCTTCCACGGCATCGACGTGCGCGATCATGGCAGTCGCAACGCCGGTGCCACCAACACCTTCCGGGTGCTGGGCTGGCGCGCTGGCCTGCCCGTGCTCCTGCTCGACGTGGCCAAGGGCTTCATCCCCGTGCGCCTGCTGCCCAACTTCAGTGGGTTGGAGCCCGACACGGCGCCGTGGATGTGGCTGCGTGTGGCCCTGGTGCTCGCCACGGTCATCGGGCACCTCTATCCCGTCTTCGCCGGTTTCAAGGGCGGCAAGGGCGTGGCCACCTCGCTGGGTGGTGTGCTTGCGGTACACCCCGGAGCGGCCGGCATCTGCGTTGCCGTGTTCACCCTCGTCTTCCTCGCCAGCCGCTACGTCTCCCTCGGCTCCCTCAGCGCCGCCTTGTCCTTCCCCCTGGCCATGCTCCTCCTCTTCCGCGAAGACAGTCCGGTGAAGATCGGCTTCGCCATCCTGCTCTGCCTGCTGGTCTTCTACACCCACCGCGAGAACATCGGACGTCTGCTGCGGGGCCAGGAGAACCGCATGGACCTGGCCGGTCTCGGACGTACCCGCCCATGAAACCCCAGGCCACATACCGCGGTACAAGGGGCCACTCTCGGATGTCGACCCGCATTACGGGCATCTTTCTTGCGCTGTTCCTCCCACTGGTGCTGCCGGCCCAGGCGGGCGACCAACAGCTGCGCGCCAAGGCCGATGCGCTCTTCAAGGAGCGCCGCTTCGCCGAGGCGATGACCATGTATTCCCAGTTGGTGAGCCTGGAACCGGGTGACCGCGAGCTCAATTACCGGTTCGGCACATGCCTGCTCCATTCCGGAGAGGACCGTGAGAAGGCCATCGGACACCTGAAGTATGCCACCGAGGACCCCGCCGGCCCTTCGGCTGCCTGGTATTGGCTGGGCCGCGCCTACCACCTCAACTACCGTTTCAAGGAAGCCCAGGTGGCCTACCAGCGATTCCGGGGCACGGGCGATCGAAAAGCCCTCGAGGAGTGGCCCGTGGAAGGCTTCGAGCAGCAGTGCCGGAACGGGGAGAAGCTCCTCTCCAGCCTCAAGGACGTGCGCGTTCGCAGCAAGGTGGAATCCGCCGAGACCGAGTTCTTCCGCTACTATGAACTGGGCGACATCGGCGGCCGCATCGTGGTGACGCCCGAGGAGCTGCGCACCACCCTCGACAAGAAAAGCGGCCAGCGCGGGCTCATCTACCTGCCCGACCGCAAGGGCCCCATCTACTTCAGCAGCCTCGGCAAGGACGGCCGCACCGGCCGCGACATCTACCGCACCGAGCTGATGCCCGATGGCACCTTTGCCACGCCGGTCAAGCTCGCTGGTTACATCAACACCGACCTCGACGAGGACTTTCCCTTCCTGCATCCCGACGGAAAGACCTTCTACTTCAGCAGCAAGGGACACAACAGCATGGGCGGATACGATGTGTTCCGCGCCACCTACGACCGCGGCATCGATGCGTTCGGTCGGCCGGAGAACCTTGATTTCGCGGTGAACACACCGGACGACGACATCTTCTACGTGGTGGACGGTGAGCACAAGGAGGCATGCTTCGCCAGCGGCCGCAGCAGTGCCCAAGGCAGGCTGCACGTGTACCGGGTGAGCACCGCCCAGGTCCCGGTGGTCATCACGGTGCTCAAGGGCACCTTCGCCAACCAGTTCGACAAGAACGATCGGAAGGCCCGCATCGTGGCGGAGGATGCCCTCACCCGTGAGATCGTGGCCGATGTGCGGACCGACATCAACGGCAGCTATGTATTGTCCCTGCCGCGCAGCGGCCGTTTCCGCTTCCTGGTGGAGTGTGGTCCGAGCGGGCGCACACACGCCGGTATGGTGGAGGTGCCTGCCAGCGCAACCCCGCGTGCCTACCGCCAGGAGCTCGACCTGGAGGACCGGTCCGGCCAGGAGCACCTGGTGATCCGCAACTATTTCGATGAACCGCTCGGTGATGACATCGTGGCCCTCGCGCTTGATGAGATCAAGCGGCGTGCACGCCTGGATGTGAGCACGGGCAGCGATCCCGTGCTGCCGACCGAAGCACCTGCGCCGGTGGCAGATGTACTTACTGCAGCAGGCTTCACCGGGGACGTGGACAAGGCCGCTGTGCAACGCATCGCTGATGAGGATGCGCTCGCCTACGAGCAGGAGGCTGCCGAACTGGAGCGCGGATCGAAGGAGGCCCTTGCCATCGCGGTCGCCGCGCTCGACGAGGCAGCCGAAGCCACCCGGCTGGCCGAGCAGCTCATCACGGAGGCTGCGGGCCTCGGTGACGAGAGCGCACGCAATGCCCGCATGACCGAGGCCGCACGCAGCCGCCAGCGCGCACGCGAGGCAGGGTTGCGCGCACGGGCGGCGCAGCGCACGGCTGAGGATCTCGCCAACGATGCCCTCACACGCCGCCAGCGCGCCAATGAGGCGGACCGCATCGCCACCAACATCCGCACCACCCTCGGCGCGGGCAGGGACCAGGAGGCGCTGCCCCACCTCGTTGCCCTGCGCACCCAGCATGAGACGCGCACCGGCCCGAACGCTGAACCCCAGGCCGCCGAACGCGCCCGACGCGCTGTGACCGCCCAACGCGAACAGGCCGAAAAGGCCCTCCGCAAAGCCACCAGCATGCGTGAGGAGGAGAACGAGCTCACGGACCGTGTGAACCGCCTGAAGCGCGAGCAGGAGAGTACCGGCAACAAGAACCGCAAGGCCGAACTGCAGCGCTCAATCGATGAACTTGATGGACAGCTCGGCGCCCTGCGCGATGAGACACGGTCGGCGCAGGCCAAGGCCCTCACCCTCGAACGGGAGTCTTCCGTGCTGCGCGGTCAGGCGGCCCTCACCGCCATGCTTGCCGGGGCCACGGAGACAGCCCCACCGACCGTACCCGATGAGGTCGCTGCCACATTGCCCCAGCGGATCCTGGAGACCGAGCAGCGCGCCAACGCACTACCCATCGACGAACGCTTCGAGGCCCTGCTCAACGAACCGGTGGCACAGATGGAGGCCCGCATCTTCAATTGGGAAATGCATGCACCCACGCGCAACGGCCCGCTCGCCGCTGCATCCACAGCCACCGTGGCGCGCAACGCGGACCGTTCCGAGGATACCGCCACGCCCACCCGCAGCATGGGTGTCGTGGCCCAACCGGACGCCGGATCGAACCGTGCGGCAGCCGACCGTGGGAATGCCGGAGAGGCCGATGCCGGAAGGGACACAGCGGACGACGTGGCGGCCACAGCGCGCGCGGAAGACAACGCTGCCGCCGGCGGTAACGAAGAGGCCCGGCAAGCCGCAGACTCCTCTACGGAAAGCCCCACCGCACAGCGCACCTCCGTTCCTGAGGGCGACCGGCAGGACGATGCGACCACCGCACAGACAGCCAGCGACGATACGCGAACCGCCGAAGTGCCTCAGCGATCCAGCGAGTTGCCTGGCCGCGTGGAAGGTGGCCGCGATGCCGACACCACGCGCGAGGATGCCCCGTCCCAACGCTCCCTGGACGAACGTTCGGCGGACGATGCCGCCCGCGCAGGTGGTGCGGATGCCTCCGATGGAGCGGTTGTCGCGGATGGTGCCGCATCCGGCGGAGCTGATGACCAGCGTGCAGCTGGTGGGGCCAGGCAGGCCCCAGACCGACAGGACGCAGCGAACGCCGGTGGCGCCGGTCAACGCAGCAGTGGGGAGCCATCGGCCGACCCCGCGGCCGGTGCGGAGCAGCGCTTCCTGCTGGAGAACGAGCGTGCCGAACTCACGCAGGCATTGCCCACCACGCGCGACCGCGCCGAGCGCACGCGCATCGAACAGCGGCTGGCCGCGATCGATGCAGCGCTCAGGGACCTGACCGAGCAGGAGGAACGCACGGCCGAACGTGCGGCGGAAGAGGTCCTCCCAACTCCCTCCTTCGACCCCGCGCGCATCCCGCTGGTCTTCACGCCCGCCACGCCGGATGAACGCATCATCGACTCGCTCTTCGCCGATCACAGGGCCCTCCGCGAGCGGCTCTACCGCCTGCCCGACGCCGATGAGCGTGCCGAGGCCCTGCACGGACTTGAACTGATGATCGCGGACAGCATCCGCGAGGAGATGGCCCTGCAGTTGGCCGTGATCGAGCTCGATCCGCAGCAGGCGGCCGTGGTGCTGCCCCGCGTTGAACGACTGCGCCAGTTGCGGGAGGGCAGCAGGGCACAGGCGGAGCGGCACCTGGCCGAGCGGCGTGAACAGATCGCCGCAGCGGATCGCGAGGCCACCGACAGCGCGACCTCCGATGATGCGGCCCTCGCACTTGCCGCTGCAATGCTGCCTCCCGGAGAGGACCCCATCCGGGACCGCTTCGTGTCCATCGATCCGTCGCGTGTGTTCCACAGCCGTGTGGAGCACCGTTCGGAGGAGGTGCGTGAAGCGTCCGCCGAGAAGGACCGCGACCTGGCGCGCCTCGATGACCTCTCACAGCGCATCGACTCGCTCAACGACCGCATGCTCGGAATGGCGCGCGACAAGGAATATCAGCGCCTGGAGAAGCAACGTGACCGCTTCCTCGACGAGCGCTACATCCTCAGCACCGAGCTGGGCCAGCGCAGCGCCTTCCTCACCCGCAGCGAGTGGGACCTGGCGCAGGACAGCCTGAAGACCATCGACCGCACCGTGGCAGCCAAGGGCCTCCCTCCCGGCGATCCGCTGGTGCTGATGGCCCAGGCCCTGCGCGGTGATGCCGAACGCGCGTTCCGCACCGCCGGTGAGCTGCGCAAGCGGGCCGATCGCAGCGAGGACATCCTGCTCCGCGACACGCTCTACCGGCAGGCCTACCAACAGGAACTGGAGGCCCTGCGCAACATGGACCGCACCCTCACCGTGCAGAACTACCTTGCCGGTGACCGACACATCAGCGGGGAGGCGTTGGCCTACGAGGTCGTCGCTGCGCGGGTGCTCGGCTTGGATGAGGGTGCGCTGATCGCTGCTGCGGACCGCAACTCCACGCGTACGGCGGAGTCGCCCGATGCGGCCACGGCACCCGCTGGCACCATACAGATGGAGGCCGCCTCGACCGATGGACCCGGCAGCACGGGAGCAGCCACCGACACGACCATCGCCGCCGAACGTGCCACCACCGGGCAGCAGGACGGGGCCGGGGCGGTCGTCACCCGACCCACCGATGCCGTGCAGCGACCGGAGGCCGCAGCGCCCACCGAACCCACCCGCGCACAACAGGATGATGAGCGTCCCGATGCGGTGACCGCCACGCGTACTGCGGAAGTGCCCGGGGGGGCCACCGACCGTCGGCCCCTCATCGACGGAGCGAGCGAGATCGAGCGTGCCGAGGCGCGCCTCCGTCCAGAGGACCGCATTCCTGCGGGCATGTACGAGGAATATCTGCGCAGCGACCTCAGTGCACTGCCCGAAGGTGGACTTGACGTGGCGGACCCTTCCGCCCTCAGCCTGCGCATCGAGACACTGAAGCAGGAATCCGCGTCCCTGCAGCGCCAGGCCGATGAGCGCGCTGCCAGTGCACAGGCCATGACCGCCAGCGCGTCCGAAGCACGCAAGCGTGACCGCGTGCGGATCGAGACCCTGGCCGTTCGTGAGCAGCGCTCGGCCGATTCCCTGCGCGAAGCCTCCGACCTGCGCGCTGCCGAGGTGGAGCGCCTCTCGGCGGACCTCGTTGTGGCCCAGCAGCAGCTGGAGTGGCGCCAGCGGGTGATGAAGTTCTACTACCTCACTCCCGAGGACCAGCAGATCACCTTCTCCAACACCGACGAGAGCCGCTATTTCCAGATGCGTGCACTGGCGCTGGAACAGAGCGATGCGGCGGCGGAGGCCGACCGCGCGGCGAAGGGCAACCGCGATGTGGCCGGGCTCATGCGCACCAGTGCCCTCGAAGCCCGCCAACGCGCAGGTGCCGAGCCTGACGAGGCCACGCTCGACCAGATCACCCGCCTGGAGGCCCGCGCGGGCTCCCTGCTCCAGCGCGCCGATTCGCTCGACCAGGTGGCCGTGCGCCTGCGCAGCGCTGCCGACCTCAACATGCAGCAGGCCAGCGTGATGCTCCAGGGCATGGAGCCGGAGCGCGCCAGCGAACTGCAGGCGCTGGAGACCAGCCGCCGCCGAAGCGATGCCATGCTGGCCAACATCCGCGATGCGGCGCCGGGAGGTGCCGACAACGCTGTGGGAGCACCCGGCACGAACACAGCGACCACCGCAGCCACAGCCACCGATGGTGCCGCCGCCACCCCACCTGCCCCAGCCGTCGCTGCGACCCCTTCGGCGCGGACCCTGCCTGCCGGTGCCGTCGCCGACCCCGCCCTGCGCGCCGACCGACTGCCCGAGGAGCTCGTCTCCGATCTCTTCGAACTACAGCCCGCAGGGAGCGCACGCACCGAGCCCATCCTCATGGACGCGCCCATGCCCGAAGGTCTTGTCTTCAAGGTGCAGATCGGTGCCTTCCGCCGGCCTGTTTCCGAGGAGGCCTTCAGCGACATGACCCCGGTGATGGGAGAGACCGTGGGCAATGGACTGGTGCGCTACACCGCAGGTCTGTTCACCGGCTTCCGCCAGGCGGCCGAGGCCAAGGACAAGGTGCGTGGACGGGGCTACACCGATGCCTTTGTCGTGGCCTACCGCGATGGCAAGCGCATTCCATTGGGTGAGGCCATGCGCGCCGCTGCGGCACAGCCCGCCGTGGCACAAGTGCCCACCACCGGCCGCAGTGCGGCACAGCAGGAGGCCGTTCCGGCTCCGGGCGCCACCGGCATCACGGAGGCTCCCACCAGCGCCACCGTACCGCCGACACGCAGCACCGAGGCGGTCGCACCCGCCACCGTACGCATCGATGTGCCTGCACCCGCGGCACAGCCCGTGGCGGACGATGCGGCCATCCTCGCACGCTATCCCGGCACCGCCGAGGAAGTGCTGGGCAGCTTCACCCCGCCCGCTGATGCCACCTCCTATTACAACGTGCCCGGTGCGGCCCCGGCCACCCAGGTGGAGACCGTGCGCGGCCTCTTCTACACCGTGCAGGTGGGGGTGTACAGCCGTCCCGTGGCGCTCGACAAGCTCTTCAACATCACCCCGCTCAACAGCGAACGCACCGAGACCGCCAAGGTGCGCTACACCACCGGCATCTACACCGATCTGGACAGCGTGCGCCGCCGGCGCGAAGAGGCCGTGGCGCTCGGCGTGAAGGACGCCTTCATCACGGCCTACCTCAATGGCAGGCGCATCCCCATGCGGGAAGCGACCCTGTTGCTCCAGCAGTTCGGTCCGGGCATCCTGGCCAGACCATGACGTGTGACCCGCACGTTCGATGAGCGTACCAAGAGCAGGTGGCCCCGTGTTACCTTCGCTGCCATGCACGCCACGTACCAGCCTGAGGAGGCCCTGCTCGAGGAAGTATGCTGCGAGACAGGACCGTTCAAGGAGATCATTCTCCATAACGACGACGTGAACACCTTCGACCACGTGATCGATTGCCTCATCGAGATCTGCGGGCATGAGCCCATCCAGGCCGAACAATGTGCCCACATCGTTCACTACAACGGCAAATGCAGCGTGAAGCGCGGCACCTTCGACCAACTTGAACCCCGCTGCACCGCTCTGCTCGACCGCGGGCTCAGCGCCGAGATCCAATGAGCCCACGCATCCACAAGGTCGCCGCCATCGTCGGCGTGATCCTCTTCGCACAGGCCTGCAGCAAGGTGCCCATCACCGGTCGCCGCCAGATGAACCTCGTGGGCGAGTCCCAGCTCATCGGCATGGCCGCCACCCAGTATGGTGAGTTCCTCGGCCAGAACCCACCGCTTCCCGACAATGACCAGCGTGTGCGCATGGTGCGCTCCGTGGGTAGCAAGCTCGTGACGACCGCCGAGCAGTACCTCGCGGATAACCGCGCTTCCAACCGGGTGGAAGGCTTCAATTGGCAGTTCAACGTGGTGAACGACAACACCGTCAACGCCTGGTGCATGCCCGGCGGAATGGTGGTGGTCTACACCGGCATCCTGCCCGTCACCCAGGACGAGACAGGCCTTGCCGTGGTGATGGGGCACGAGATCGCCCACGCCATCGCACGCCACGGCAACGAACGCATGAGCCAGGCCATCGCCCTGCAGGGTGCCGGCATGACCCTCGAGGTGCTCACCTCACAGAAGCCCGGTGTGGCACGCGATATCTTCCTGCAGAGCGTCGGTATCGGCAGCCAGTTGGGCATGCTCGCCTACAGCCGCACCCACGAGACCGAGGCCGATAAGATGGGCCTCATCTTCATGGCCATGGCCGGCTACGATCCGCGTGAAGCGCCCAAGTTCTGGGAGCGCATGAGCCAGGGGGGAGGTGCCGCACCGCCCGAGCTCCTCAGCACCCACCCCAGCGATGAGACGCGCATGCACGACCTCAACGAGTTCATGGTGGAGGCGCTGAAGTACTACCGTCCCTGATCGACGTGGCGCGCCTGGCCGATCTTCCCGCCACCCTCACCATTGTGGGGAGCGCTCTGGTCGGTCTGCTGCTTCGCCTGCGTCCGCTCTTCACTACGCTCGGGATCGCGTTCGCCCTGCTGATCATCCTGGCCTTCACGCGGCTTCCCTATGATGCCCACCGCGCCCTGGGCCGTGCTGCGGGTGAGTGCCACGGCACGATGGACCTGCTGGTGGTGCTCGGTGGCAGTGGCATGCCCTCCGGAGCCGAGCTGCGGAGGCTGCACCACGCTGCCGAACTGGCCCAAGCCCATCCCAGCGCCGCCCTCTGGGTCATCCACCCCGGTGATCCCGCGGTGATCGCCGCCATGGTGGCCGAGCTGGAGCTGCGTGGAGTGGCACCGGAGCGCATCCGTCGGTTGAACGAGGGCGACAACACCCGTGCCCAGGCCCTGGCCGTGCGGCGAGAAGTGGGGGAGAGGCCTCAACGCATCGCCCTGGTGAGCGCGCCGGAGAACATGTACCGGAGCGTGAAGGCCTTCCACAAGGTGGGCCTCCGGCAGGTGTGCGGTGCATCCGCCTGGGACCACGCCATGGACCACGACTTCGCGTACCGTCACAAGCGCATCGGAGGGAAGGCCTACGTGCCCGATGTCTCCACCGCCACCGACCTGCGGTACACCTTCTGGAATTACCTGAAGCTGGAGGTGACCTGCCTGCGAGAGTACGTGGCCATTGCCTACTACGCGCTCAACGGCTGGATCTGATCC
>CAYZBO010000014.1:0-44985 GCA_964476665.1 uncultured Chryseobacterium sp.
TGCTCAAGGCCCTGGCCGACCGCCTGGCCGAGGCCTTCGCCGAGAAGCTGCACGAGGTGGTGCGCCAGGAGCTCTGGGGCTACGAGGCCGCTCGCCTCAGCAACGAGCAGCTCATTAAGGAGGAGTACCAGGGCATCCGCCCCGCGCCGGGCTACCCCGCCTGCCCGGACCACACCGAGAAGCCCGAGCTCTTCCGCCTGCTCGACGCCACCAAGCACACTGGCATCACCCTCACCGAGAGCCTGGCCATGAGCCCGGCGGCGGCGGTGAGCGGTTGGTACTTCGCGCACCCGCAGGCCAAGTACTTCGGCGTGGGCCGCGTGGCCAGGGACCAGGTGGCGGACCTGGCGCGGCGCAAGGGGCAGCCGTTGGAGTGGATGGAGAAGTGGCTGGGGAGCAACCTTGGCTATGCAACCTGAGTTTACGTCCTGCGTAGAACGGGGTCGCATCGATGAGACTCTCCGTCATCGCCATAGTTGTTTTTCTGGGTGGTACCGCCCTGGCACAGTCCCCCGCTGGACTCACCCAGGACAACGGTGACTGCACGGGAGCCATCGTCATCACGGACTCAATCTACCACCAGCCCAACGCGGTACGCGGTTTCGGCAACAAGCTCGAGATCAAGGAGAACCCCAAGGAGGACCTGCAATGGTTCGAGCGGGAACACCACAGTACGTGGTACAAGTTCCGTTCGCCCGCGGATACCAAGATCACCTTCGAGATCATCCCCGACAACATCGAGGATGACATCGATTTCCTGGTCTTTGAAGGTGCCATCCCGGGCATTTGTGACAAGATCGCCAGCAAGCAGGTGAAGCCCATCCGCAGCAACATTTCGCGCAACGATAAGAGCAACCGCTCCATCTGTGGCCTGCGCAAGGATGCTCCGGATGACTTTGTGCGCAGCGGTGTGGGCAGCAGCTTCAGCCGTGCCATTGAAGTGAAGAAGGGCGATCTGTTCTACCTGGTGGTCGATTACCAGGACCGACCATTGGCGGGCTATACCATTCACTTTCATTACGACCCGCCCCCCCCTCCTCCGGAGCCGGAAGAGAAGCAGAAGCTCCGGCAACAGCTCCGGATCGATGTGGTGGACGCCGTGACAGGCAAGCCGATCGAGGCCAACCTCACCATCGACGGCATGCAGTTCGACAAGGTGGTGGAGGCCAAGGGCAGGAGCAGTTACAGCTACGAGATGGACGCCTACCGCAACCTGAAGATCGGCTGTGTGCGCTCCGGCTACATGTTCCAGACGCTGAAGGTGAAGGGCAACATGGACCCCGAGGTGAAGGTGGAGGTGAAGCTGGCCCCCATTGCCCCTGGTGCCCGGGTCATCCTCGACGACATCCGCTTCGTGGGCAACGAGGACAAGGTGATGCGCCAGTCCGAAGCATCGCTCCTGATGCTGCTGCGCTTCCTTCAGGAGAACCCCAAGGTGCGCATCGAGGTGGAAGGGCATGTGAACGGCCCCACCTTCAAGAACACCAAGGAGTTCATCCAACTGAGCACCGCGCGGGCCAAGACGGTCTACGACTTCCTGCTGGTGAACGACATCGAGCCCGAGCGCATCTCCTACGTGGGACTGGGCAATTCCCAGATGCTCTTCCCCGAGCCCAAGAACAAGGAGCAGAGCGAGGCCAACCGCAGGGTGGAGATCAAGGTGCTGGGGATGTGACCACACCTTTCACCACGCCGGTCCACCGTTCGTCATAAGCCCATCCACAGCCCGTGACCGGCAGGTAGTTTTGGTGCTTGGGGCCGCTCACGGTCCCGCATACCACCATGCGTGCCTGGCTGTCCTTCGCTTTCCTGTTCATCATCGCTGCCCTGCGGGCCCAGCAACCGCTCACTCTGGAGCAATGCGTGCAACGGGCCGAGGAGCGCAACCTCACCATGCGCAATGCCGCGCTGGACGGCGAATTGGCGGCGAGCAACGCGGAACAGGCGAAGTGGGACCTGCTGCCCAATCTGAACGCTGCGGGTACCCACGGCTACAACTACGGCCGCGTGGTGGACCGCTTCACCAACACCTTCGCCACCGACCGCGTGCGCACCAACAACTTCTTCCTCAGCAGCGATCTCTCGCTCTTTGAGGGGTTCCGCAAGCAGAACGCCCTGCGCCAGGCGCGCCTGCAGGAGACGGCCGCGCTGAAGGGCTATGAAGCGGCGCGCAACGACATCCGCACCCAGGTGGCCAATGCCTTCCTCAACGTGCTCGCCCTGCGTGAACGGGCGCGCGTGGCCGAAGCGCAGATCGCCACCACCCAGCAGCAGATCGACCGGGTGCAGCAACTGGTGGATGCCGGGGTGGTGCCACGCGCAGAAGTGCTCAACCTCATCTCCCAGCGTGCGCAGGAGGAGTTCACACAGACCGATCTGCGCAACCAGCTCGACCTCGCCTTTCTCGATCTGGCCTCGCTCATGCAGCTCACGCCGGAAGAGGCGGCCACCTTCGATGTGGTGGCACCGGGCATGGACCTGCTCTCCATCACCGAGCCCACCCAGCAGGTGGAGACCGTGCTGGCCGAGGTGCTGCGCAACAACCCCGCCTACGCCCAGGCCGAGCTCAATGTGGAGAGCGCTGAGCGCGGCATCGCGGTGGCACGGTCCGGTGTGATGCCCAGCCTGGTGTTCAGTGCCTCCGCTGGCACCGGCTATTCGGGGCGCAACTTCGAGGCCATCGGCGATCCCATCATTGGTCCACCTGCGCTCATCGGCTTCACAGGCTCTGGCGAAGAGGTCTTCCAACCCACGGTGGATTTCGATACGCGTACCAAGCCCTTTGGCACACAGCTGGACGACAACCTGAACGAATCTCTGGGTTTCACCCTGAGCGTGCCCCTTTTCAACAACATGCGCAACCGCACGCAGATCGATCAGGCGCGCATCCGGAAGGAGCAGGCCCTGAACCAGCGTGAACAGCGCCGTATTGCCCTGCAGCGGGATGTGCTCAGTGCCATCACTGCGCAACGCTCGGCCTACCGCCAGTACGAGAGCGCCAAACGCGCCACTGAAGCGGCCGATGAGGCTTATCGCTACGCCCAGGAACGCTTCGCGGCCGGTGCCATCAATGCAGTGGAGCTGAACACCGCGAAGAACAACGCCAGCCGCAGCGCAGCCGATGTGATCAACGCGCGCTACAACTACCTCATGGCCGTGAAGAGCCTGGAGATCCTGCAGGGCCTGCCGATCGCGTTGTGATGTCGATCTTCGCCGGGCCGAACACACCGGCTGCCGTGCCATGCCCCTGATCCTTGCCATCGAGACCGCCACCAAGCTGTGCAGCGTGGCTGTGGGGCGGGATGGCCAGGTGCTCGCCCTGCGCGAAGTGGATGACGCCCAGCTGCGCCACGCCGAACGGCTCAACGTCTTCGTTGACGAGGTGATGCGTGAAGCCGGTGTGCCCTTGCGCGCGCTGGATGCCGTGGCCGTGGGCACCGGACCGGGCAGCTACACCGGCCTGCGCATCGGCCTCAGTGCGGCCAAAGGCTTCTGCTACGCGCTTCAACGGCCCATCATCGGCATGCCGACCTTGGCGGTGCTCGTGGCGGCAGCACGCACGAGTGGATCGGCCTTGTCCGGAACACTCTGGCCCATGATCGATGCGCGGCGCATGGAGGTGTTCACGCAGCCATACGCGACGTACGGCACTACGACAGGCGATGTCGCACCTCTCATCCTTGACGAAGTGTGGGCCGCAAGTGCCGAACAGCGCGTGGTGTTCGGGGATGGTGCGGACAAGGCGGCAGCGCTCTGGCAGGCCGCTGCGCACATCACCCATGTGCCGGGCATCGTACCCTCCGCACGACACATGATCGGCTTGGCCGAACAGCGGTTCACCGCAGGTGCCTTCGATGACCTTGCCTACCTGGTGCCGGCGTATGGCAAGGCGGCGAACGTAACACAGCCTGCCAGGAAGGGATAAGCTCACAGCCCCGCCAGGATCGCGAGCAGGGCGATCATGGGCACATCACCGCGCACGTGCAGCACCGCATCGCTGGGCTGCGCGAAGGCGCCTTCCGCCAGGAACACCGTGCGGCCATCGAGCACGAAGGCACCTTCGGCCTTGTTGCAGAACGGCCCTTCGCAGCGGAACACCTTGTTGCCTTCCAATAGGAGCGCGCCACTTGTGCGGGTGCAGAACGTGCCCTGGCAGCGGTACAGCTTGTTGCCTTCCAGCCTGAACGCACCCTGGCCCTGGCTGCCAAAGGCATCGGCGCTGTGGTACACGGCCTCTTCATCGAAGACGTAGATGCACGCGCCCTTCTGCCCGAACGGCCCCACCGCTTGATGGATGCGGCCGTTCTCTACAAGGTACGCGGCATCGCCCAGGGTGCCGAAGGGTCCGTAGGCCCATTGCACCACCACGCCCTGAGCCCGCATACCTGCGGTGAACAGCAACAGCAGGAGGAGGCACACGGAGCGCATCAGCGGTAGGCGGTGGTGTATCGCACCACATGAATGATGCCACTCTGCATGTCGCGCGTCAACCGGGCCTTCAGGAACATGGTGGTCTCCTCGTAGAGGTACTCCTCCTGCTGCACCTGCACACCATCATGCCAGAGCTGGCCGGAGAGCACATTGCCTGCGCGGTCGTACGTCCAGGTGCGGCGCGTGGTGCGGTTGCTGGCGATGTCCGGCTGCTCCACCCGCTCGGCCAGGCGTCCGTTCTCATCGTAGGCGAAGGTGATGCGCGAGCTGCGGTTGCTCACCAGGTAGCGGTCCTCGATGCGCCGCAGGTATCCCCGCGCATCGGCGAAGCGCAGTTGCTCGCGGTAGGCCAGGCCCAGCTCGTTGAGGAAGAGCTGCCGCGCGGTGCTGTCGTTCACCTGCTCGTGCCGGTAGTGCTCGTCGCTGATGGCGGTGGCCATGCCGGGCTGCAGCTGGTAGCGGTCGCTGTTGAGGTTGGCCACGCGGCTGTAGGTCTGTCGGACCGGCCGGCCTTGGTCATCGCGTTCGATGCTGAGCAGGAAATGACCGGACAGGTCGTTGCGCAGCCGCTCGCGTTCGCGGCCATCGGCACCGAAGGTCACCGAGGTGGAGGTGGTGTCGCGCCCGCTGCCCGGCATGCCGTAGGAGTGGTTGGCGTAGATGGTCCGGCCCTGCTCGTCGAAGCGGTAGTGGTGCCGTTCGGATTGCGGCTGCATCGGCTTGTTGTCACGCTTCACGGAGCGTTCGCCGCTCACCGATGCGATGCGGTTGCGGGCGATGAAGGCGGCATTGAAGCGCAGTTCGGCTGGATCGTCGGTGCCGGGCGGCACCTGCACCATCTGTGCGGCGAGTGCCAGGGGAAGGGACAGGAGCAGCAGCAGCGTCAGGCGCATCGGGGGAATGGAGCAGGTCAGGGATGCGTGCGGCGGCAGGGCCCGGTTGGTCGATAACGCCGGATGTCCTTCCTTCGCATGCATGGCACCCCAAAGGAACAACGCTGTGGGTCCGGTTTTGCGGGTCAGCAAGGATCGCCATCAACAGCGCGGGGTGAAGGGCGGGGTGCGTGACCAGCGCTGGCCCGGCACGCTCATGGGGATCGGCATCTTCGTGGGACTGGGCAGCATGGTCACCGTGATGCCCTGGACGCTCATCGATCCCGGCCTGTTGTTCCGCATCTTCCTGGTGCTGGCCTTTGGTGGTAACCTGCTCGGCTACGGACGTGCGGGTCTGCGCCTGGGCATGGAGCGGCTGGAGTGGTTCCTCTTCAACCTGCTGGCGGTGGGTCCGCTGCTGCTGTCAGTGCTGCTGTGGCTGAACTACCTCGGTCATGGTCCCGAGGTGGTCACCGACCATGAAGTGCTGGAGGTGCAGGAGGTGAACGGGTTCCTGGTGTACACCTACCGCGACGATTTCCTGAAGGAGCATGATCTGGCGCGCTGGTCGCACCGCGACAGCTACCCCATCGTGGGCAACAGCATGCACATCAGTCTGGCCGCCGGCCTGCTGGGTGTGCCGGTGGTGGTGCGCAAGGAGCCCTTCGTGTCAGGGTCGTGAACCCCGCAGGTCAATGGTCTCCTCGGCCTCGAAGGGGAAGCGCTTCCGGAGCATGCCACTGCGCGCCAGAACAGTGCCTTTCACACCCAGCTTCACCTGCCCTGTGAGCGCCCCACCCAACATCACCATCATCAACGGACCGCCCTCCAGGTCCGCATGGAGGTACACCGGATAGACCTGGTCCGAGCGCCGTTCCAGCACCAGGGTGGAGTCCAGCAGGCCCTTGCCCACGTAGGTGTCGTTGAGGAAGAGGTCCACATCGGGGTCCTCCACACTGATGCGGTAACCATTGGGGTTGATCACCTGCACGTCCACCCGCACTGCGATCTGGCGGCCGTCCATGCGAAGCACTTCCACGCTGCGGATGTCGCGCAATTCCACCTCATCGTACGGGGAACACGCCGTGAGCAGCAACGCGAACAACGGCACCAAGCGCAGCACGGGGCTCAGGAAGGGCATCATGTGGTGAACGAGGCAACTGCCGTGCCGCGATCAGGCCTTGAAGCCACTGGCCGCGAAGTGCTGGAAGAAGCGCGGGATGGTGCGGATGCCTTGGAAGTAGTTGAACACGCCGTACTTCTCGTTGGGACTGTGGATGTTGTCGCTGTCCAAACCGAAGCCAAGGAGCACCGTCTTCAAGCCCAGTTCCGCCTCGAAGAGGGCCACGATGGGGATGCTGCCGCCGCCGCGGGTGGGGATGGGCTTCTTGCCGAAGGTCTCCTCCATGGCCTTGCTCGCGGCCAGGTAGGCGGGGCTATCGATGGGGGTCACGGCCGCCTCACCGCCATGGTGGGGCTTCACCACCACCTGGATGCCGGGAGGCGCGATGGACTCGAAGTGGTCCTTGAACAGCTTGGTGATCACATCGCTCTTCTGGTCGGGCACCAGGCGCATGCTGATCTTGGCGTAGGCCTTGGAAGGCAGCACGGTCTTGGCGCCTTCGCCGATGTAGCCGCCCCAGATGCCGTTCACGTCCAGCGTGGGACGGATGCTGCTGCGCTCCTCGCTGGTGTAGCCCTTCTCGCCGCGCAAGCCGTTCACGTTCAGGTCCTTCTTGTACTCCTCCTCGTTGAAGGGGGCTTCGGCCAGGGCGTCGCGCTCGGCCTTGCTCAGCTCCTTCACGGCCTCGTAGAAGCCGGGGATGGTGATGCGGCGGTCGGCATCGTGCAGGCTGGCGATCATCTCGCACAGGGCGTTGATGGGGTTGGCCACGGCGCCTCCGTACACCCCGCTGTGCAGGTCGCGGTTCGGGCCGGTCACCTCCACTTCCACATAGCTCAGTCCGCGCAGGCCGGTATTGATGCTGGGCACGTCGTTGGCGATCATGCTGGTGTCGCTGATCAGCACCACATCGGCGGCGAGCTTCTCCTTGTTGGCGCTCACGAAGAGGCCCAGGTTGTCGCTGCCCACCTCCTCCTCACCCTCGATCATCACCTTCACGTTGCAGGGCAGACCACCGGTCTTCATCATCGCCTCGATGGCCTTCACGTGCATGTAGAACTGGCCCTTGTCGTCGGCGCTGCCGCGGGCATAGATCATGCCGTCCTTGATCACCGGGTCGAAGGGACCGCTGTGCCACAGGTCGAGCGGGTCGGGGGGCTGCACATCGTAGTGGCCATAGACCAGCACGGTGGGGAGCTTCGGGTCCACGATCTTCTCCCCGTACACGATGGGGTGGCCGGCCGTGGGGCACACTTCCACCTTGTCGAGCCCTGCCTCCACCATGCGCTGCTTCACCGCTTCGGCGCAACGGGCCACATCGCTCTTGTACTTGGGGTCGGCGCTCACACTGGGGATGCGGAGCAGGTCGAGCAGCTCGTTCAGGAAGCGTTCCTCGTTGGCCTTGATGTAGGGGTCGATGGTGTTCACGGTGCGGCGGTCGTTGATGGGCGGTAAAGATAGGCCGGTCGTCCGGGCCGGGTTTTCGCGTCCGGGCAACCTTTTGGAGGGGGCGGGGGTCATCTGTTCATCCGGATCGCCTATTTTCACCTCGCCATGCGCCATCGCACTCCTGCTTCGTTCCTCCCAGCCGCGTTGTGCTTGTTGCTCAGCAGTTCGGCTGCGGCCCAATTGACGGTCGATAACACGCTGACCCCCACGCAGTTGGTGCAGAACGTCCTGCTCGGTGGCGGGGTCACGGCCAGCAACATCACCTTCAACGGGGTGCCGGGCAATGCCGTGAACGAGCAGATCGGCTCCTTCGATGGGTCGACGAGCATCATTGGACTGGATGCAGGTGTGATCATGGCAACGGGGAGCATTCAAGTTGCGCTGGGCCCGAATGATGCGGGAGGTTCAACGGAAGGAGGCGGGAATTTCGGGGATGGCGATCCCGACCTGGAGGTGCTTTCCGGTGTCGGTACCAATGACGCGGCTATTCTTGAGTTCGACTTTATTCCGACCGGCGATTCGCTGAAGTTCCGCTACGTTTTCTCCTCGGAAGAGTACGATGAATACGTCTGTGGCACGGTGAACGATGTGTTCGGGTTCTTTTTGAGCGGCCCTGGTATCACCGGACCATTCTCCGGTAATGCGATCAACATCGCCTTGGTACCCGGCACCACGGTTCCAGTGTCGATCAATACGGTGAACAACGGGACCGTAGGCACCTTTGGTACCGAGTCGAACTGTTCCGATCTCGATGCCAATTGGGAATCGAATAACATCTACTACCAGTCGAATGCTACAGGGAATACCATCCAGTTCGATGGTACGACCGTGGTGCTCACGGCATTCGCTTTGGTGGAATGTGGTCAGCAATACCATATCAAGATGGCGATCGCCGATGGAGGCGACACGGCTTTCGATTCAGGGGTGTTCCTGGAAGCTGGCAGCTTCACCAGCACGGGCCAGGTGCAGCCCACGCTGTCCAATGGCTACGGCGTTAACGGAGATATTCTGCTGGAGGGTTGTGGCCCGTACGAGTTGGTCTTCACCCGCTTGGGTGATCTGAACAACAGTGATACGGTCACCTACGTTTACGGAGGGACCGCCACCAGCGGCGTGGATTTCTCCCCTGCATTGCCCACGCAGATGATCTTCGACCCCGGGGTGGAGTCGCTGTCCTTCTTCCTGGACGTCCCCTTTGATGCCGACGGTGTGGAGACCTTGGTCATCAACGTGGAGCAACTGGTGGCTTGCGCCGGTGTGGTCGTGGAGACCGTCTTCACCTTCACCATCGACAGCCCGCCACCTTTGGAGGTGACCACCACGGACATCAACGGTGTCTGTGGACAGACCCATACGCTCACGCCCACTGTGACCGGTGGCATGGGCGAATACGAACTGGTGTGGAGCACGGGTGAAGTGGGGCCCAGCATCACGGTCTCCCCGGAAGTGACCACGACCTACTATTTCACGGTGAACGACATCTGCGCGGTGGTTCCGGTCCAGGACAGCGTCGTAGTGACCCTGCCGGTGTACCAACCCTTGGAGATCGTAGTGTCCGATGACATCGCAGTGGCCTGTCTCGGTGATGTCGACATCGAAGTGATCAGTGCAACGGGTGGCAATGGCGTGTACACCTACCAATGGACGCTGAACGGCACGATCGTAGGGAACACAGCATCCATCACCGTACCGAACGGCGAGGCGGACAACTACATCGTGACGGTCGGCGAAGGCTGCGGGACCAGCATCCAGGACAGCGTGCTGATCACGACCATTCCGCTGGATCCGATCGTGATCACCACCACCGGCGACTCCGTAGTGGTCTGTGCAGGGGATACCGCCACGGTCGGCATCGTCAACATCACTGGTGGCAGCGGCGTATACAACCGCACATGGTCCGATGCGGACGGGAACACCTTGGGTGCAGGCACTTTCATCCGCGTGCCGGTGAACGCCACCACTCCTTACACCATCAGTGTTGTGGACCAATGCGGCAATACGGGGTCCGCGACCGTGAGCACCGTGCTCCCGCAGTATGCACCGCTCCAAGTCGCACTGCCACCCGATCAGCTCATTTGCCTGGGTGACAGCCTGGCCTTGCAAGCATTGGTATCCGGGGGCTCCGGGTATTACACCATCCATTGGATGGACAGCATCCACAACGACCCGGTGCGTTGGGAGGCCCCCTTGGACGATGCGAGCTACTCGGTGAACGTGGTGGACCGATGCGGCGAAGAGGCGGGCACCACGGTGGACATTGAGGTGGAGCGGGTGGTCATCGACATCGTGGTGACCAACAAGGGCCAGGACGATTGGTATCTGCAGGCCGCATCCATACCGTATGCGCGTACGTGGCTGTGGGATATGGGCGATGGGACCCGATACCGTGCCGATGAGGTGTACCATAGCTACTTCGACACAGACGATCATTGGGCAACGTTGTCCATCATCACGCCCAACGGTTGCCAGAGCTCGGATTCGGTGCTGCTGAAGCCCCCGGCGCAGTTCCATTTCCCCAATGCCTTCACCCCTGACGGCGATGGCATCAACGACTTCTTCCTGCCCGTGGGAGCTGAGATCACCGAGTATCAGGTGGACATCTTCGATCGGTGGGGGGAGCTCATTTTCTCCTCAGCCGATACCAATGTCCCCTGGGATGGATCAGTGAACGGCTCTGACGCCGCTACCACGGGGGTCTATGTGTACAAGTATCGCGTCGCAGGCCTTTACTTCGCTCCGCAGGAAGGGTACGGCCATGTCACCCTCCTGCGTGGAACCACAACCGCACCTTAACGCATGATCATGCGCATCGCTTCCCTTGCTGCTTCTATTCTGACGGTCCTTTTCGTAGCCCCGCTGAACGCGCAGTTGGCCATTGACAATTCCCAGACCCCGCTCCAGCTGTTGGAGAACGTTCTTTTGGGGGAGGGTGTCACCGTGAGCAACGTGACCTTCAACGGAGGTGATGCGACCTTGCTCAACGAGCAGGCGGGCTCCTTCACAGGTGCCGAGGGTAGCATCGGCCTCACGTCAGGCATCATACTTGCGACCGGGGATGTGGAGGTGGCCCTCGGACCCAACAATGCCGGGGGCTCCACATTGGGCGGAGGCAATTTCGGTTTCGGTGATCCGGACCTGGAGACACTTGCCGGTGTGACCACGAACGACGCCTCCATCCTGGAGTTCGACTTCATCCCGGTCGGCGACTCCATCACCTTCCGCTATGTGTTCGCATCGGAGGAATACAACGAGTATGTCTGCGGCACCGTGAACGACGTTTTCGGCTTCTTTCTTAGCGGCCCGGGTCTCGCGGGGCCTTTTTCGGACGGTGCCGTGAACCTGGCACTGGTGCCCGGCACCACCGTTCCTGTTTCCATCAACACGGTGAACAACGGCACGGTGGGCAGCAACGGCCAACTCCAGAACTGCCTCGACCTGGATGCCAACTGGACCGCTAACAACATCTATTACATCGATAATGGTGCCAGCATCGAAGTGCAGTTCGATGGGCAGACGGTGGTGCTGACCGCGCGCGCCGAGGTCGTTTGCGGCCAGACCTACCACATCAAGATGGCGATCGCCGATGGTGGTGATACGGCCTTTGATTCCGGGGTGTTCCTGGAAGCGGGCAGTTTCACCAGTGTTCCGTTCATCCCCAGCCTCACCCCCGGCCCGGGTATCGTTGGGGAGAACACCATCCTTGAAAGTTGCTACCCGGTCACCATCGATTTCATTCAGCAGGATGGCGGGGCGGATACCAACGTGGTGATCATCACGGTCGGTGGCTCGGCCACCCCCGGCGTGGACTTCTCGCCCAACTTCCCCGATTCGCTCGTGTTCCTTCCCGGGGATACGGTTCAGTCCTTTACGTTCAACTGTCCCATCGATACCGACAGTACGGAGAACATCATCCTAACACTGGTGTCCCAGTCCATCTGTTCGGGTGTCCAGATCGTGAACCAGTTCGAGTTCTTCATTGAATCGTCGCCACCGTTGGTGAGCATCGGAGGCTACACCACGATACCCTGTCAGGGCACGGCTGAGTTCACGCCCACCATCACCGGTGGTTACGCCCCCTACAACGTGCAGTGGTCCAACGGCTCACAGGGGGCTGACCTATCGGTCTCACCCCTTACCAATACGGTCTACAGTGCAACGGTGACGGATGACTGCGGAACCATTTCCGTGTCTCAGTTCGTGGTGGACCTCGAGCCGGTGCAACCTGTCGTGCTCTCGATCATCGGGTCGAGCACCCTGCTGGAGGCTTGCGATCAGAGCATCATCGCCATCTCTCGCCCACAAGGTGTTCCTGGCGATCTGGTCATTTCGTTGAGCGGCACGGGTGACGCCACCCCGGGTGCCGACTATGAGCTGCCCGGATCCGCGTTGATCCCGGACGGCGTTGATACCATCGAACTGCCGTTCGCCCCCTTCGAGGATGGGCTGGATGACAGCGAGGAGGTGGCTACGATCATTGCCACGGTCACTGATGCCTGCGGTCGTTCAGCGGATGCCTCCGTCAGTCTGACGATCATCGATGCGGCCGAGATCCTGATCACCGGAGAGGACCTGCTGGTGCCCTGCGCCAACGATTCGATCCTCAGTGTGGTGGTCGCCTCGGGTGGTGTGGGCTCCCTGGAGATCACCTGGAGCAACGGTTACGAGGGTCCCAGCGCCTGGTTGTCAACGGCGATCGATGAGGAGTACGTGGTGACCGCCACGGACGCCTGTGGACGTACCGCCCAGGAGTTCATCCGCGTGGACCTGATCTGCGATGTGGTGATCCCGAACGTGATCAGCCCCAACGGGGACGATTACAACGAGACCTTCTACATCGAGGGGCTCCAGTTCCTCTCCCATACCGTGCGCATCTACAACCGGTGGGGACAGATGCTGTTGGAGACCAGCGATTACCGCAACAACTGGAAAGCCGAAGGATTGCCGGATGGCACCTACTATTATGAGGTGGTCGTGGAGGACCGTAAGAAGCCCTACACAGGCCACATCACAGTGCTGCGGTGATCATCAAGGGATCAGGAGCGAGGAGCCCGTCATTTCGGCGGGCTTCTTCACGTTCATCAGGTCCAGGACGGTGGGCGCGACATCGGCCAGGATGCCATCGCGAAGTGCGGTGACGCCGGGGGCCACCACCACGATGGGTACCGGGTTGGTGCTGTGGGCTGTATTGGGAGAGCCGTCCGGGTTCAATGCCTTGTCGGCATTGCCGTGGTCTGCAATGATCACGAACCGATAGCCCTGCTCGACCCCGGCGCGCACGACCTGGGCCAGGCACTGGTCCGTGGTCTCCACGGCCTTCACCACCGCGTCGAAGACCCCTGTATGCCCCACCATGTCAGGGTTTGCGAAGTTGAGGACGACCAGGTCGACCTCTGCCTTTCGAAGCTCGGGTACGATGGTATCCACGATGCCTTGCGCGCTCATCTCGGGCTGCAGGTCGTAGGTGGCCACCTTGGGTGAGGGTACCATCATGCGTTGCTCCCCTGCGAACGGGGTTTCGCGGCCACCGCTGAAGAAGAAGGAGACATGGGGATATTTCTCGGTCTCGGCGATGCGTATCTGGCGCAACCCCTCTTCTGCGACCACCTGGCCCAGTGTACTCACCAGGTCATCCTTCCGGAAGATCACATCCACGCGCTGGAACGTGGGGTCGTACTCCGTCATGGTCACATAATGCAGGTCCAGCGGCGTGGTACCGTGCTCTTCGAAGGCGGATTGCGTGAGCATTTGTGTGATCTCACGGCACCGATCGGTGCGGTAGTTGAAGCAGATCACCACATCGCCCGGGCGGATGGTGGCGATCGGTGCACCATCGTCGCCCATGACCACATGGGGCTCCACGAACTCATCTGTGGTGCCTGCGGCATAGCTCCGGTCGAAGGGCTCGAACGGATCGCGTACCGGGATGCCTTTGCCACGCACCAGCAGGTCATAGGCACGGGCCACACGGTCCCATCGTTTGTCACGGTCCATCGCGTAGTAACGGCCCACGACCGAGGCGACCCGGACAGGCAGACCATCCATGGCAGTGATGAAGCGCTCCATGTAGGCGCGGCCGCTCTTCGGATCGGCATCCCTGCCGTCGGTGAAGGCATGGACGAACACCTCGGGTACGCCCGCCTCGATGGCCAGTCTGCAGAGGGCTTCGGCGTGGTGCCGCATGGCGTGTACGCCACCATCCGAGAGCAGGCCCATGATGTGGAGGCGCACGCCGGGACGGTTGGCGGCCGCAAAGGCCCGGATGAGCGCTGGCTCGTGCGCAAGGGAACCTTCCCGAATGGCGCGGTCGATGCGCACCAGGTCCTGGAACACGATCCGTCCCGCACCAATGTTCATGTGCCCCACTTCACTGTTGCCCATCTGGCCCACGGGCAGGCCCACATGCTCGCCATCGGTCAGCAGGGTGGCATGCGGATGTGTGCGGAGCAGTTCGTCCATGAACGGTGTCCGGGCCTGCGCCACGGCATCGGTGGCATCGCCCGCACCGATGCCCCAGCCGTCGAGCACCACGAGGGCCACTTTGTTGTGCGTCATTTTCAGCGTAGTGGGAAGGTGGCTGCGAAGGTAGTCCCCTGGCCGGGGTCCGATCGGACCGTGATGACCCCACCTGAGCGCTGTACCAGCCGCTGCACGATGTAGAGGCCCAATCCGGTACCCTTCGCGCTACGGGTCTCTTCGTTCCCGGCCCGGTAGAACTTCTCAAAGATGCGGGCCTGCTCAGCGCTGGGTATTCCGGGCCCCTGATCGCTCACGACAAGGCGCCAATGCTCGCGCGATCGTTCCACCTGAACGTCGATCCGCGTGCCCTCAGGTGTGTACTTGGCTGCGTTCTCCACGAGGTTCTCCGCGATGCTGCGAAGGGCCTGCTCATCCAGGGTGGCCAGCAGCTGGTCCGGGGCGTTCAGGTGGATCGGATGTGCCCGACAGCTGCCGGACCGTGATCGTTCCACCACGCTGCGGACCACCTGCACGGCATCCAGTTCAACGGGTTCCAACGGCAGCAGCCCGTCGTCGGCCTTCGTGGCCAGGAGCACCTTGTCCGTCAGCCCTGTGAGCCGCTCGGCCTCACTGAGCGCTGTGTTGCGCAGGGTGGCCTGCTGTGAATCGCTCAATCCGGGACGTGCCAGCGTCTGCAGTTGCAGCTTGATCGCTGCAATGGGGCTTCGCAGCTCATGTGTCACCGCCAGCAGGAAGTTCCGTTGGGTGCGTGCCACCCCAAGGTCGCGCCGCAAGGCACGGAACGTGAGCCATAGGATGACGAGCAGGATGAGGAGCACCACTGCCGCTTCGCCCATCACCATGCGGGCACTGCGCGCCGGATCCACCAAGCCTTCCGGTCGGCCGCCCAGGGACCGCACCTGGCCGGCCAGTTCCTGCACTGCCCGGTCCTTGCGAAGAAGCAGCACCGCCCACCAACTGAACTGCAGCACCACGTAGACACTGAGCACGGAAAAAAGCAGGAGGGTGCGGCGTTGAGGGCGCTCGCTCATGGAGCAAAGGTAGTGGGTCGGGGAAGCGCCTTATCTTGGCTGACCAGCGGAGCGATGGACGCGGAAGGCGCACGTACATACATCCTGCAGCGGCTGCGGAGCGAACTCCGGCCGGAGCGCAGCTATCACAGTCTGGCACACACCCTTGATGTGTACGCCAGCGCCATCGACATTGCCGAACGGGAAGGCATCGAAGGGGAGGACCTCATCCTCCTCAAGGTGGCGGCCCTGTTCCATGACGCGGGCTTCGTGATCAGCGACCGGGACCATGAGGACGCGAGTTGTACGCTGGTGCGCGAGCAGCTTCCCCGGTTCGCCTTCACCGCAGCGCAGGTGGAGCGCATTTGCGGCCTGATCGATGCAACGCGGATACCACAAAGCCCGAAGGACCGGGTGGCGGAGGTGTTGTGCGATGCGGATCTGGACTACCTCGGCCGCGCCGACTTCGTGCCGATCGGGAATTTGTTGTTCGCCGAGATGCGCGCCTTCGGCGTGCTGAGCACCGAGCGTGAGTGGAACGAACTGCAGGAGCGCTTTCTGTCCCGCCACCAGTACTTCACCGCAACCAACCGCGCCCAACGTGAACCGGTCAAGCAGCAGCACCTGGCCGAGGTCCGGGCCTGGCTCGCCGACCATGCCCGGTAACGAAAGAAGCCCCGGATCCGGGGCTTCCTTGGGTGGTGCCTCCCAGGATCGAACTGGGGACACATGGATTTTCAATCCATTGCTCTACCAGCTGAGCTAAGGCACCATTCCTTTGCTTCGGCGGCGCTGGACACCATGGCCGAACAGGGCCGCAAATATAATGGAAGGGACCATACACACCACCATTTTGCATGGAACTGATCGTTGACGTGGGCA
This sequence comes from uncultured Chryseobacterium sp., assembly GCA_964476665.1. GTDB lineage: Bacteria > Bacteroidota > Bacteroidia > Flavobacteriales_F > PHOS-HE28 > PHOS-HE28. The sequence continues at coordinate 16,245 of CAYZBO010000014.1, forward strand.
ACACCCAGGTGAAGATGGCCCTGTTCGATGCAGGGCGGCCCGTCGATGTGGTCCGTTCACCACACCTGGACCTCCCCCAGGTCATTACGTTCCTCGCCGGCCGCCGGCCAGCGCGGATCGGACTGGCCTCTGTGGGTGTTGATATCACCGGGTGGGTCGACCGGCTTTCCTCCGTGGCGCCGGTAACGCGCATCGATCAGCGGTCGCCCTTGCCGATCGCCAGCGCTTACAACACCCCTCTCACCCTTGGGATCGACCGTGCCGCGAACGCGGTCGCCGCACATCGCCGCTTCCCTGGTCGACCGGTGCTTGCCATTGATGCAGGCTCCTGTATCACCTATGACCTCGTGGATGCGGCAGGCGTTTTCCAGGGAGGTGCCATATCACCCGGCATCCACATGCGCGCCCGGGCCATGCACGCGTACAGTGCCCGACTGCCGCTGGTGGAGCTTGCGGGTCCGGCCCCGCTGGTGGCCACAAGCACGGAGGATGCACTGCGCGCTGGGGTCCTGCATGGCACCCTGGGTGAGATGCGCGCGATGATCGAGGGTTGTGCATACGTTGCGCCTGATATGGCCGTTGTGCTTACCGGTGGGGATGGGTTGTGGGCCGCCCGCGCCCTGAAATGTGGCATCTTTGCCGTCCCATTCCTCACCTTGGAAGGCCTCCATGCGATCCTGCTCCATCCTTCTCCTCCCCTTGCTGCTGATCCCGGTACTCACGCTGGGCCAGGGGCAGCAGGGTAGTGGGTCGCCCTACTCGGCCTATGGATTCGGTGACCTGCTGGGGAGCACCCAGGTGGTGCGCAGCAGCATGGGTGGGCTGGGTATCGCCTACAACGACCCCTTTGGTGTGGACCCGTCGAACCCCGCATCCTACAGCAGCTTGGTGCGACCGGTCTTCGAGACGGGTCTGTCCGTCCGCAACGTTCGGGTGGACGGGGAGGGCGTCAGCAGCACCGGGCGGCGCACCGATCTGTTGGGCTTGTCCCTGGGGGTTCCGTTCGGTCAGGGGAAATGGGGCCTGGCGCTCGGTCTGGCACCTTACAGCGATGTGGGATACCGGATCTCCACCACAGCACCATTGAGCAATGGGGAGGGCGACGTGGTCTATACCTACACAGGCGACGGGGGGCTCAATCGGGTGTTCGGTGGATTCTCCAAGGCCTTTGACGGCCGGCGCGACAGCCTTGGCAACGGCCATCGTGTCCTTGTGGGCCTGAATTATGCCCATCTCTTCGGCTCCCTGTTGGAGACGCGGCAGGCCGTTTATCCCACCGAAGGTTACTACCACAGCAATGCTCAGCGCTCCCTGTACGTGCATGATGGTGTCCTCACCATCGGAGTGCAGGTCCAAGGGATGGTGGTTCCCCGACGTTCGCGTGAAGTGTCGGGTTGGCGATATACCGTCGGCGGGGCGATGGAACTTCCGGGTCGCCTCAACGCGGAGCGCACGGAATTGGTGAACAGCTTCACGTACAGTGCGATCGGCACCGAGATCGTGTACGACACGGCCTTCTACGTGGTGGACGAGAAGGGATCTATCGGACTGCCGGCATCCATCGGTCTTGGTGTTGCGCTCCAGAACGACCACTGGACCTTTTCCGCAGAGCATCGCAGCCGTGCCTGGAGCAGGTTGGAGGAGAACGGAGTTCGTCGCGGCGACCTCGCGGACCGCACACAATTGGCCATCGGGGCGAGTTTCCGTCCTGCGGGGGACATCGGGGGCAGCTTCTGGGAGCGCACCATCTACCGGGCCGGGATCAGGCACTTGAACGACTATCTGGTGGTGGACGGCAGGCAGCTTTCACAGATCGGCATGTCCTTTGGAATGTCATTGCCCGTGATGGGAAGTTCCACGCGCAGCCGCCTCAACTTCGGCATGGAGCTGGGCGAGCGTGGTGAACTGTCCGATGGCCTCCTGCGGGAACGCTACGCGGACGTCTTCATGGGGATCACCATCACACCGGATCTGAGGGAACAATGGTTCAAGAAACGACGGATAGAATGAAGCACACGATCACCATCGGCACCATGGCAGTGGCCTTGCTGGCCGCGATGGATGCCCACGCACAGAGCAAGTACGGCGCCACGCCGGAGGACAGCGTCACCTGTGTCCAGAACCTGTCGCTCTACCAGGAATTCATGAAGCAGAGCGGCGGCGAGAAGGATGCCTATGCCCCATGGAAGGAGGTGGTACGGGTGTGCCCTTCCTCCAGCAAGGGGGTGTACCAGAACGGTGTCAAGATCCTGACCACCTTCATCGACAAGGAAAAGGACGAGGCCCGCAAGGCCCGCCTGATCGATTCGCTTTCCCTCGTCTACGATATGCGCATCACCCACTTCGGGGAGGAAGCGTTCGTGCTGGGGCGCAAAGGGTCCGACCTATACTACTACGCACCCGAGCGTTGCAGTGAGGCCCGCGACATCCTCAAGCAGAGCATGGAGCTGGGAGGCGCAAGGAGCGAGGCTGGCGTGCTGAGCGCCTACTACCAGACCCTGAGCTGCCTGTATGGCAAGGGTGAGGCGACGAAGGATCAGATGCTCCAGGAGTATGTGGTGGTCATGGGTCACATCGACACCCGTTTGAGCGACCCCGGCATCAAGGAGGATGCGCGTGAGCGCTTCGGCAAGGCCCGCGACCTCGTGAACAGCCTCTTCTTCAAGGTGGCCGAGTGCGCTGATATCGGTCGCATAGTGGGTGACCTGGTGGCCGCAAAGCCCGATGACATTGCGATGAAGGAGCGACTCCTGAAGGTGCTCAATGGGAAGGACTGCACCGAGGAGAAGGTGTACCGCACCCTGGCAGAGGATGTGCACAAGGCCAACCCCAGCAGCGAAAGCGCCTACAGCCTGGGCATGTACCTGGCCAAGCAGAACGACATGGGCGATGCACTGCGCTACATGAAGGAGGCGGTGGACCTGTGCACGGGATGCACGGACAAGGTGAAGTACCTGTTGAAGGCCGGTCAGGTGGCCAGCGCCACGGGCGCTCACGGGCAGGCGCGCAGCTTCGCCAACCAGATCCTGCAGGTGGAGCCCAAGAACGGGGAGGCCTTCATCCTGATCGGCAACGCCATCGCCGCACAGGCCGCTTCCTGCGAGGCACCGGACAGCTGGGGCGCGTATTGGCTGGCGTATGACTACTACCAGCGCGCCAAGAGCCTCGACCCGGGCGTGGCGGACAAGGCTGGTGATCGCATGGGTTCCATGGCGGCCCGGTTCCCCACGCAGCAGGATGCCTTCTTCTACCAGCTCACCGATGGCAAGTCCGTGACCGTGGCATGCGGAGGTCTCGGAGAGACCACCACGGTACGCACCCGTAAATAGGCACCATGCATCGCCCAAGGCGATCGATATCCTGGAGCATTCCCGCCCTACTGGCGGGAATGCTGCTTTCATGCACCAATGATCTGGACCAGGTGGCGGCCGTGGCGGTGGCCGATGATGCGCCGGACCGCATCACGACACGATCCGAACAACTTTACACGGAACAGGGGCGACCGAAGTACAGGCTCGCCGCAGGCGAGATCAGGGAGTGGTCACGCGAACCGCAGCGCACCCTGCTGGAGGATGGCGTGCGGTTGGAGTTCTTCGATAGCATCGGGCAGCCAGGCAGTGTGCTTACGTCCCGTCGTGGGATCATCACGCACCAGGCGCGCCGCATGGAGGCCATCGGGGAGGTGGTGTTCGTGAACAGCAAAGGGGAGCGGCTGGAGACCGAACAGATCATCTGGTACCAGGATAGCGCGCGGATCTACTCGGATAAGGCGGTCCGCATCCAGCGTGGGGACAACATCATCCACGGACAGGGCTTGGTGGCTGCCGAGGATTTCAGCCGCTATCAAGTGCAGCGCGTCACTGGTTCCCTGCAATTGACGGTTGGTGATACCTTGCCGGCCGAATGAACAAGTTGGCCCGCTTCATGGAGCATTTCTGGCTCGCCGTTGCCATTGGCACCGGCTTGGTCGCGATCTGGATGACCGCGCTGGAGCCCGGCCGTGAGGCCGTGCAATGGTGGGCCTTCCCGGCGATCGCATTGGCCATGTTCTTCTTCCGTCGCTTCACACGCCGTCGCCTGGAGGCCATGGAAGAGCGCCGCAAGGGCTCCTGATCGGTCGCCTGCTATCTTCGTCCCGTGGCCGGTAGGCCTTCGTTCGCGTGTCGCCCCACCTCTCCGCCCTGTTGCTCATCCTCGCTTCGGTGGTGGTCTCAGCGCTCTGTTCGGGCCTGGAGATCGCCTTCCTCAGCAGCAACAGGCTCTACATCGAGCTCGAACGCAAGCGCGGTGCCATCTGGGCACGGCTGATCGGACCGTTGCTCAAGCGGCCCGAGCGTGTCATCGGAGCGCTGCTCGTGGGGAACAATGTCGCCCTCGTCCTCTATGGCATCGCCATGGCCGAGATGTTGGAGCCATGGCTGCGCACCTATGGCCACGGGGAGGCCTTCGTCCTTATCGTACAGACCCTGCTGAGCACGGTGCTCATCCTCGTGCTGGCCGAATTCCTGCCCAAAGCCCTGTTCCGGATCGACCCCAACGGGGCGCTCAGTGTCTTTACTGTTCCCTTGTTGGTGCTGTATTGGACGATGTGGGCTCCGATGATGTTCATGACAGGGATCAGCGGACTTTTCCTGCGCCTGTTCGGTGTGAAGAGCAGCAGCGCACAGGCCGTCTTCGGCCGCATCGATCTGGATGAGTTCCTCAAGGAGCTGAGCGCGGACAACACCAAACGGCCGGACCTGGACGCGGAGGTTGAATACTTTCGTAATACATTGGAGCTCAGCAATATAAAGGTGAGAGAGCTCATGGTCCCGCGGGCCGAGATCGAAGCGCTCGATGTGGAGAGCGACATTGCTGAACTGCACCAGCGATTCGTGAGCACCGGGCTGAGCAAGTTGCTCATTTACAAGGACTCCATTGACAATATCATCGGCTACGTCCACGGATATGAACTGTTCCGCCAGCCGCGCAGCATCCGCACGGTGATGAGACCGGTGAATTTCATTCCGGGTACCATGCCGGCCGATGAGCTGCTCCAACTGTTGATCAAACAGCGCAACCATGTGGCGGTGGTCGTCGATGAGTTCGGTGGGACAGCCGGGATGCTCACCATGGAGGATGTGGTGGAGACCATCGTGGGCGACATCGAGGATGAGCACGATACACCCGAGGAGGTGGCTGAGCGATTGAGCGAGCACGAATTCCTGCTGAGCGCTCGGCTCGAGGTGGGCATGGTGCGGGAGCGTTTCCTGCTTGATGTGCCGGAGAACGATGAATACGAGACGCTGGCGGGTTACCTCATGCACACCACTGGTGATCTGCCCGAAAAGGAGCAGGTGATCGATCTCGGACCACTGCGCTTCACGGTCGCTCATGTGGAGCACGGCCGCATCGATCTGCTGCGGGTGACCGTGCTGGACCCCGAAGTGGGCTATTTGCCGCGCTGAGCAAGGGAATTGGCCGGTTGGAACACCGGGCTCCCTGCCGTTCCGGGCCGGATCCTATATTTGCACCCCTATTCCACAAGGCAAATGGCAGTTATTGGCAAGATCCGCGAGCGCAGCGGCCTCCTCTTGGTGATCGTAGGCGGCGCCATGGCGGCGTTCATCCTCACCGATCTTTTCAGCAGTCGCGGCGCCGGGCGCCAGGATGCCGTGCTCGGCGAGGTCGCCGGCGAGGAGATCGGCGTGGCCGAGTTCGAGCGTCGGGTGAGCGACGAGGTGGAGAGTTATCGCAACGATTTCGGCCAGCAGGTGAACGCCGAGATGCAGGAGCAGGTGCGCAGCAGTGTGTGGAACGAAATGGTGAAGGCCAAGGTGATGCTGCCACAGGTCCTGGACGCCGGGTTCAGCCTCAGCCCCGATGAATACAATGACATCCGGTTCGGTGAGAACATCCTCCCCGATTTCCGGAACCAGCCCAACTTCCAAGGCCCCGATGGCAAGCCTGATCCTGCGCTGCTCAAGCAATACTTCGAGAACGTTCAGATGCAGGCGCCGATGTACCATGAGATCCAAAAGCGCCGTATCACCGAGAACCGGCTGTACGCCAAGTACACCACCTTGGTGAAGAAGAGCGTCTTCGTGAATTCCGCCCAGGCGCGTGACGAGTACGAGGCGAAGAACACCCGAGCCACCTTCAGCTTCGTCGCCAAGCGCTACGACACGGAGCCCGACAGCCTCCATGAAGTGAGCGAGCAGGACCTGCGCCGCTTTTACGATGCGCACAAGAACGAGCGCAAGTATGCCCAGAAGCCGTCGCGCAAGTTCGTCTATGCCCTCTTCCCTGTGAAGCCCAGTGAGGAGGACCGTCTGGCCACCATGCAGGAGCTCGCCTCGCTGCGGCAGGAATTGCTCAGCACCGATGACGATTCCCTCTTCATTGTCGCCAACAGCGACGACCGCAGCTATGCCAAGATGCCCTACACGGAAGGCACCGCTGACAAGATCAACGATTCCCTGATCGTGAACGCTCCGGTGGGCGATGTGGTGGGCCCTTACGCGGAAGGTGAAGTGTGGAAGCTGGTGAAGGTGAAGGAGCTGGCCGATGTGCCGGAAGCCCGCGTGCGCCACATCCTGCTCAGCACCCAGCAAGGCAGGACCGAGGAGGAGCAGAAGCAGCGCGCGGACAGCATTCTCGCCGTGGTGAAGCGCGACCGCAAGAAGTTCGAGGAGCTGGTGACCAAGTTCAGCGACGACCCCGGAAGCACCAGCACCGGCGGTGTTTACGAATGGTTCGACAAACAGCGCATGGTGCCCGAGTTCACGGCCGCCAGCTTCGACGAGCCGGTCGGAGCCATCACCATCTGCAAGACCACCTACGGCTTCCATATCGTGGAGGTGCTGGGTCAGCGCACGCGCCAGGAGCGCCGCGTGGTGAGCCTCAGCCGCAGCATGCGTCCCTCGCCGGCCACCTTCAAGGCTGTCTACAAGGAGGCCAATGAGTTCAGCCTGCGCAACAAGACCGAGGAGGCCATGAAGTCGGCTGCGGAAGAGGCTGGCCTCACGTTCAACAATGTGGATGAGCTGCGCCCTGACCAGCGTTTCGTCAGCGGTATCCAGGAGCCGGGCAGCACCATCAGTTGGGTGAACCGCGCCAAGCTGGATGCGGTGAGCGAGCCGCTCGAAGCAGGCGATAACTACGTGGTCGCATTGCTCACCGGTATCCGCGAGGAGGGGGTTCCTGCATTGGAGGATGTCCGCGAGCGCTTCCTGCGTGAAGCTGCCAAGGAGAAAAAGGCCGAAGCCTTCGTTGCGCAGATGCAGGGGAAGACCGACCTCAACGCCCTGGCCGCTGAGCTGAAGGGCAGTGTGCAGTCAGCCTCGGACATGCTCTACAACACATTCAGCATTCCCGGCGGTTACAGTGAGTACGAAGTGGTGGGCAAGATCTTCTCCCTGGAGAATGGCCAGGTGAGCGTGCCCCTGCGTGGTGAGAACGCCGTGTACGTGGTGAGCATGACCAACAAGCAGCCTGCCGCCGAAGCCACCGACCTGGCCGCGGAGAAGAGCAGCCTGTTGAGCCGCGTTCAGGGCCGTGTGGAGACCGGTGTATACAACGCCCTCAAGGAGGCGGCCGGAGTGAAGGACAACCGCAGCATGTTCTACTGAGCGCGGCTGCGTGCTCCGTGGCAGAACGCCGGTCCCGAGGGGGCCGGCGTTCTGCTTTCGGGTGACCGGAGGGCTGTCCCGCAGCGTACCGTTGGCCGTGCATTGTTACAGTTGCCGCAGCAGGTCCACCGCGGCCATGAAGCGTTGGGCCCGATGCGCCGTTCGCATCGGGCACGTAGGCTTCCGTTCAGCGGAGGGTGCTCAGGCGCTCCGCATCGAGGCGCAACAGGATGCCCAGCAGCACGGTGAAGCCCATCATGCTGCTGCCGCCATAGCTGAAGAAGGGCAGCGGGATGCCGATCACGGGAGCGAGGCCGATGGTCATGCCCACGTTGATCATCAGGTGCAGGAAGAAGATGCTCGCCACGCAGTAGGCATAGATGCGTGTGAAACGCGAGCGCTGCCGGTCGCTGATCTGGATGATCCGCAGGATGAGCACGGTGAGGGTGAGCACCACGAAGGAGGTGCCCAGGAAGCCCCATTCCTCACCAACAGTGCAGAAGATGAAGTCGGTGCTCTGCATGGGCACGTACTTGTACTTGGTGAGCGTGCCTTCCAGGTAGCCCTTGCCGCTGAAGCCCCCGCTGCCGATGGCGGTCTGGCTCTGCTTCACGTTGTAGCCCAGGCCCTGCGGGTCCTCCATCTGGCCGAGCATGACGAGGATGCGGTCCTGTTGGTGCTTGGCAAGCACCTTGTTGAAGGCATAGTCCACACTGCTGATGAAGACCACTGAAGCGAGCGAGCCAATGACGATGTAGCTGTAGAAGCGGCGGCGTTCGCGCTTCATGACGAAGTTGTGGGTGATGACCCAGGCCAGCAGGGCCACGAGGCCGATGATGATCATCAGGAAGTACTTGCCTTCAAGCTCCACATCGGTGAACGGCAGGCCGAAGCGGCTCTCTTTCAGCAGCAGCGAGATCACCGAGAGGATGCCGGCGAGGATGGCCAGCAGGAGCACGTTGCCCGAAAGCCCTTCGCGGTAAAGGACCAGGATGAAAGCGCCAGAGACCAGGGCCGTGCCGGTATCCGGCTGCAACATGATCAGGGCTACGGGCAGCAGGATGATGATGGTGCTGATGAAGCGCGAACGGATGTCGACCAAGGCCTTCAGTCCGCTGAGGTAGTTGGAGAGGGCCAGCGCGGTGGCGAACTTGGCGAACTCGGCCGGCTGGATGCCGAAGCCCCCGATGGCGAACCAGGCCTTGGCGCCGTTGACCTCCTTGCCGAACAGGAGCACGGCCACAAGCAGGATCAGGACCGCGCCGTAGATGAGGAAGGCGGCATTGCGGAACACCTCCCCGCGGATCAGGAGGATGCCACTGCCGAGCAGCAGGCTGATGCCCATCCACACGGCCTGCTTGCCATACTCCTTGCCGAGGTCGAAGATGCTGGGGTGGGCGGCGTCGTACGCTGCGGAGTAGATGTTGGCCCAGCCCATGAAGAGCAGGAGCAGATAGAGCACCAGGATGGGCCGGTCGAAGTTGGCCGATACGTTCTCGCGGGCGTTCATCGGCGGCGGGGCTTCTTGGGCTTCTTCACGAAGGTGGCCTCCTTGGCGATGAGGTCCGCTTCCAGCATGCGCTTCATCACGTCGGGCCGGGTGATGGTATCGGTGAGGTATTGCTCCACGAGCAGGCTGGCGATGGGCGCTGCCCAGGTACCGCCGAAGCCGGAGTTCTCCACGTAAACGGCCATGGCGATCTTGGGGTCCTCCATGGGTGCGAAGCAAATGAAGACCGCGTGGTCCTGGCCGTGGGGGTTCTCCGCTGTACCGGTCTTGCCGCAGATGGTGATGCCCGGAATACGGGCTCCACGGGCCGTGCCACCGGGCTCCTCCACCACCCTGCGCATGCCCTCCTGGATCGGGTCATACCACTTGGGGTCCACCCCGGTCAGGTGTTTCTGGAGGTATTTGCGCTGAAGGCTGTCCGGATGGCCCACGGCACGCACCACGTGGGGGTCGTAGTACCAGCCCTTGTTGGCGAAAATGGCGGCGAGGTTGGCCATCTGCAGGGGTGCCACGAGGACCTCGCCCTGGCCGATGCTCACACTGTAGATGGTGCTGAAGGCCCAGCCGCGCTTGCCGTATTTGCGGTCGTAATAGGGTACGTCAGGAATGTTGCCGGCCTTTACCGATGGCAGGTCGATCGGTAGTCGTTGACCCAGACCGAAGGTGAGCATGTAGCGGTGCCACTGCTCCAGCCCGTATGCCGCATCGCTGAAGCGATCGGGGAACTTGTCCTGCTCGATCATCCGTTTGAACACCTGGTAGTAGTAGGGGTTGCAGGAATATTGAATTGCACGGATGATGTCGCTGGCTGGCGGGTGGTCATGGCAACCCACGAGCGACTTCTGGCATGCGAAGCCGCTATTGATCCCGATCACTCCTTCGTCCAGCGCTATGAGCGACTGTACGATCTTGTAGATGGACCCTGGTGGGTACTGGGCCTGCAATGCGCGGTCAAAGAGGGGCTTGATCGGGTCGCGCTGAAGGGTCCCGTAGTTGGTGTTGCGCACACGGCCCACAAGCAGCTCGGGGTCGTAGGTGGGACTGCTCACCATGCAAAGCACTTCACCGGTCTTCGGGTCCAGGGCCACAATACTGCCCTTCTTGTTCACCATCAACTGCTCGCCGAGCCGCTGCATGTCCAGGTCGATACCAGTGAAGAGGTCCTTGCCATCCACGGCAAGGGTGTCGAACTGGCCGTCCTTGAAGGGGCCTTTCACATTATTGTGGACGTCCACCACCACATAGCTTACACCCCGGCGGCCCCGCAGGTCCTCCTCATAGAACGATTCAAGGCCGCCCACACCGATCACGTCGCCGGCCCGGTAGTAGGGGTCTTTCTCGATGCGTTCGGGACTGGCCTCGCTGAGGTAGCCGAGCAGGTGAGCGGCCAGGTGGGGCGGATAGGTTCGCAGCGTGCGGCTCTGGCCATAGAACCCGGGATACTTGTAGAGGTGCAGGCTGATGCCGGCGAACTGATCGGCGGGGATCTGTTTTTCCAGCACGCTGGGCTTATGGCGCGAGTACGCGGTGGCTTCGGACAAGCGCTTGCGCAACTCTTCCACCGGCACGCCGATCAGATCGCAGAAGGCAGCCGTATCGAAGGGTTCCACTTCCTTGGGCACCACCATCAGGTCGTACACCGGGGTGTTGGCCACGAGCAGGGCACCATCGCGGTCGTAGATCAATCCGCGTGAGGGGAAGACGGTGACCTTGCGTTCGGCCATGTTCGCCGCCTCGGCGCGCCACTTGGGATCCAGCACCTGGATGTAGAACAGGCGCAGGATGAAGACGGCACTGATGAAGATGACCGCCGCGATCAGGACGTATTTGCGCGACTCGAAGTTCATGCGCGGTCGCGTTCAGGCCGTGCTGTGAGGAATTGGGTCAGGAGCACGAGCACCAAGGTGAATGACGCGCTGAGCACGGCACGCAGGAACGTGCCGAAGAACCGGTCGAAGCGGAGCAGCTCCACATAAAAGAGCCAGATGTGATGCAGCAGGATGAGGACTCCGGCGTACGTTAGGAACCATGCGATACCCATGGAGGGCACGCTGGGCTGCATGCCGAACTCATAGCCTTCCCGCGGGGCGAGCAGGCGCAGCAGGTGGATCCGTCCATAGACCATCACCAGACAGGCGCTCATGTGCATGCCGGGGGTGCTGCTGAACAGGTCCATGACAAGCCCTGTGAAAGCCCCGATGAGCAGGGTGAGCCATGCCGGCAGCTCGAAGGGCAGCATCAATAGAAAGAGCACGTAGAGATAGGGCACCATGTAGCCGTTGGCAAGGTCGAGGTGGTCCAGCACCAGCACCTGGAGCAGCATCAGCAACGCAAAGCGCAGGATGTGGAGCAGCACACTGCCGATCATGGTGCCGAGTGTGCTTTTTCGAGCGTGTCCCGCTCTGCGAGCTGAAGTTCCTTGACCACATATACGAAGCCGCTTCTGGTCATATCCTCCGCCAATTCAATGGTGATGTCCAGGTAGTTGCTGCCAGGCTGTTGCTCCACGAACGAGACCACACCCACCGCAACGCCCGGGGGAAAGGTGCGGTCCCCGCCGCGGGTCTCCACGGTATCACCGACCTGAACGCGGGCGTGCTTCGCGATGTCGATCACGGAGGCTGTTCTGGGGTCGTTCGTATCCCAATAGAGGAGGCCGAAATGACCGGTGCGGCGCATCTGCACGCTGGTCTTCAGGTCCGGGCTCAGCACGCTGATGACCGAGGCAAAATGCGGACTGACCGCCCGTACCACTCCCACGATGCCATCGCTTCCGATGACACCCATGTCCGGCTTGATGCCGGATGACGCGCCCTTGTTGAGCGTGAGGAAATTCTTCTGCTTGTGCCAGGTGCTGTTCACCACCTTGGCGCTGATCACGGCATACTCCTGCCGGAAGATGCTGTCGTTGATGCGAACGTACAGGTCTTCCACGGGAGCGTAGCTGCTGCGGTGGCGGTTACGCCAGATGGCGTTCTCCTCGGCAAGCCGACGGTTCACCTCCTTCAGGTTGGCATAGTCGGTGATCTCCTTGCGCCAGCTGTAGATGGTGGCAACAGTGGCGTTGCTCGAGCTGATGGCGGCAGCGCGATGGTGGACACTGTTGTTGGCCAGCAGCACCATTGCAAGTATCATCAGAACCGCGAACAACAGGAAGTTGCGGATGCGGTAGAGGAAGCGGAAGAGGTCGCGCATCTGGGTGCAGGCGTCACCTGGTCCGGAATGCGGGGTAGGGGCGCGACATGTTGCGCGTCTACTCCCGCATCAGGAACTGGAAGCGGTCGATGTTCTTCAATGCGATACCGGTGCCACGGGCCACGGCGCGCAGGGGGTCCTCCGCCACGTGGACGGGTAGTTTGGTCTTGATGCTGATGCGCTTGTCGAGCCCGCGGAGCAGCGCGCCACCACCGGCCAAATAGATGCCGGTCTTGTAGATGTCGGCGCTCAATTCGGGTGGAGTGGCCTCCAGTGCGCTCAGGATGGCCTCCTCGATCTTGCTGATGCTTTTGTCGAGGGCCTGGGCGATCTCGCTGTAGGTGACGGTGATCTCCTTGGGGATGCCCGTCATGAGGTCACGACCGCGCACGGCATAGTCGGGGGGCGGGTTGTCCAGCTCGGTCATGGCCGCGCCCACTTCGATCTTGATCTGCTCTGCGGTGCGCTCGCCCACCAGGATGTTGTGCTGGCGGCGCATGTATTCCTCGATGTCGCTGGTGAACTCATCACCGGCAACGCGGATGTTCTTGTCGCATACGATGCCGCCCAGGGCGATCACGGCGATCTCGCTGGTGCCACCGCCGATGTCGATGATCATGTTGCCCATGGGCTCCTCCACATCGATGCCGATTCCGATGGCAGCGGCCATGGGTTCGTGGATGAGATACACCTCCTTGGCGCCGGCATGTTCGCTGCTATCTTTCACCGCGCGCTTCTCCACCTCCGTGATGCCGCTGGGGATGCAGATCACCATGCGCAGGTTGGGGCTGAAGAGCTGTCGACCGGGCTTGATCATGCGGATCATACCCTTGATCATGTCCTCGGCGGCCTTGAAGTCAGCGATCACACCATCGCGCAGGGGCCGGATGGTCTTGATGTTCTCGTGGGTCTTGCCATGCATCTGTTGCGCCTGGCGCCCTACAGCGATGACTTTGCCGCTGGTGCGGTCCACTGCCACGATGCTGGGCTCGTCCACCACCACCTTGTCATTATGGATGATCAAGGTATTGGCGGTGCCGAGGTCGATGGCGATCTCCTGGGTGAAGAAGTTGAACCAGCTCATGGTCCGGTGTCGGTCAGTGTTTGAAGTGTCGGGTGCCGGTGATGCACATGGCGAGGCCGTGCGCGTTGCAGTAGTCGATGCTATCCTGGTCACGGATGCTTCCGCCGGGGTGTACCACAGCGGTGATACCCTCCTTATGCGCGATCTCCACGCAGTCCGGGAAGGGGAAGAAGGCGTCGCTGGCCATCACGGCGCCATGCAGGTCGAAGTTGAACTTGCCGGCCTTGGCGATGGCCTGCTCTAAGGCGTCCACACGGCTGGTCTGACCGGTACCGCTGGCGAGCAACTGGTTTCCCTTGGCCAGTACGATGGCGTTGCTCTTGGTGTGCTTCACCAGGATGGTGGCGAAGACCAGGTCGTTCACTTCCTGCGCGCTGGGAGCCTTGGTGGTGGCGGGCTTCATGGAGGCGGCATTCGCCACCACGGTGTCCGCATCCTCGGTGAGCACGCCGTTCAGCGCGGTGCGCACCTTCACCTTCGGCCGGGTGGCCGACTTCCGCTTCAGGATCATCCGGTTCTTCTTGCGCATGAGCACCTCCAGCGCATCGGCATCATAGTCGGGCGCCGCGATGATCTCGAAGAAGATGGTGTCGATGGCCTCCGCAGTGGCCTTGTCGATGCGGGCGGTGGTGATGAGCACCCCGCCGAAGGCGCTCACGGGGTCACCTGCCAGGGCCGCATCCCAGGCTTCCTTCACCGTGGGGCGCACGGCCGCTCCGCAGGCGTTGTTGTGCTTGAGGATCGCGAAGGGGACACCGGGCAGTGTGGAGAGGTCGTCGATCAGCTCCACGGCCGCATCCAGGTCCAACAGGTTGTTGTAGCTCAGCTCCTTGCCGTTGAGCTGCTCGAACATGGCGCCGAGATCACCGTGGAAGGCACCCTGTTGGTGGGGGTTCTCACCGTAGCGCAGCACAGTGGTGGGACCGGCACTAAGCCGCAGATCGCCTTGTCCGCTGCTGAACCAGCTGTGGATGGCGCTGTCGTAGTGGCTGCTCACGGCGAAGGCAGCGGTGGCAAGGGCGCGCCGTTGTTCCAGGGTGGTAAGGCCGTTCTGCTCCTGTAGCAGACGCAACAGTTCGCCATACTGGGCCATGCTGGGCACAATGACCACATCGGCGTGGTTCTTCGCCGCTGCGCGGATGAGGCTGATGCCGCCGATGTCGATCTTCTCGATGATCTCGGCCTGGCTGCCACCCTTGGCCACGGTAGCCTCAAAGGGGTAGAGGTCCACGATCACCAGGTCGATGGGCGGAATGGCATATTCCTCCAACTGGGCCATATCGGAGGCCAGGTCGCGGCGCCCGAGGATGCCACCGAAGACCTTGGGATGCAGGGTCTTCACACGGCCGCCCAGGATGCTGGGATAGGAGGTAAGGTCCTCCACTGCGGTGACCGGAATGCCGAGCGATGCGATGAAGTCCTGGGTACCCCCGGTGGAAAGCAACTGAACACCGAGTCGGTGCAATTCCTGCACCACGGGAGCCAGTCCGTCCTTGTGGAAGACCGATATGAGGGCGCTATGGATGCGTTTCTGACCGTCCAATGGCTTGCTGAGCGCGGTTACGGTGCGCCATTGGGGCACAAGTTTACGGTGCTGTACGGGGCTGTGGAGGGGGCGCCGACGCAGGTTACGCAGAGGTTACGAACAACCCACGGTGTCCTGGACAGGTGCCGAAGACCTGTCCACTTGCCTAGAAGCGGAGACCCACGCCCAAGTGGATGTTCACCACGTGGGTGCCGGACCTCAGTGTGGTGTAGTTCACCTGGCCCTCGGGGCCGATGGTGATGGAGCGCGGGTCCACATAGTCCACCTCGGAACCCTCGAGGCGCTCCACACGCCCTTCCACGTAGAAGCTGCGCGTGGGTGCCACCTGCAGGCCCACGGCCCAGCCACCGCTCCAAGCCAGCGCGCTTTCGTTGCGTTCTTCCCGCACCGGCTGGTCCAGGCCGTCAACCTCGATGGTGCTGCGGGTAACGAAATGTCGCGCCCCGGCAAGCAGTTCGCCATAGGGCATCACTTTGCCTTGGAGGGGTTTGAATCGCAGTTGGCCGTGATAGCCCATCACGCTGCTGCGGATGCGCAGGTCACCTGTGGTGGCGGTGAGGGCATCTTCAGAGACCGCGACCACCTTGGATTCGCCCCCCAACGCCCCGAAGGAGTAATCGAAGCCCCAGTCGAAGGGAAGCAGGCGCATCGGGGCGGTGAAATTGGCGCTGAACCCTGCTATCTCGCGCCCCCAGCTGTCGTTGAAAGCACCCCGTGGGATACCAACCTCCAGGCCGGCACCGATGGTGGCCGTTCTGCGATGTTGCCAGTTATTACGGGGCTGCCGGTTCTGCGGTGCTTGTGCGGCCAGCTCCAGTGCCAGGGCACAGAGGGGGAGGAGGGTCCAGCGTCGCATGGCTCAAAGTTCGTCGATCAACCGCCAAAATGTGTGCCGATCCTACACGGAGTAGCTTTGGCGCTACGGGAACAACGCATGGAGCTGGGGAATGGTTGGATGGAATGGGGGCTTGCCGGGCTTTTCCTGGCAAGCTTTCTGGCCTCCACGGTGCTCCCCTTCAGTTCCGAGCTCGTGCTGTTGGGCATGGCGGCTGCTGGGTGGCCTCCACTGGAGCTTCTGGTGAGCGCATCTGCTGGCAACTGGCTGGGTGGCATGAGCTCATACACCCTGGGGCACCTGGGGGACCCCGACCGTCTCCGGCGGTGGTTGAAGGTGGATGTGGAGAAGGCCGGGCGTTGGCGGTCGCTGATCGCCAGATACGGTCCCTGGGCTGCCATGGCCTGCTGGCTGCCGGTGGTAGGTGACCTCGTTGCGGTGGCCTTGGGGCTGGGTCGGAGTCCGCTGATGCCCACCGCATTGCTCATGCTGGTGGGGAAGGCCGCCCGTTATGCGGTGCTCCTTGCACCCTATGGCTGAGGTGCTGGAACGAGAAGGCCCCGCTTGCGCGAGGCCTTCCGTTCACTGAGCGGGTGTTTGCGATGTACCGGTCTCAGGATATCATCATGGGTGCGATCAGAGCCCGATCGTCCAGCCAGAGGTCCAGTCGTTGGCGGCTTCCACGGCACCCTTGAAGGTTCCGGAGCTGAACCAGCTGTCGATGGTGGTGGGGTCGATGGCACCGGACGCATCGCTGCCCACGTAGCCATTGAGGCCGATCGTGGCGGAGCTGTTCGTGGCATCGTTCTCGAAGGCGGCTGCATTGTTGTAAGCCGTCGCGTTGTTGAAGACCGCGCTGTTCTTGAGCGACAGGGAGCCGTCGGCCACATAGGCATCACACTCGCTACCCACGCGCACGCCCTGGGTGAACCCGGTCACGATGCCGTTGTAGAGCTTGCCTTTCGTGCCATGGCGCAGGCGCATGCCATGGTTGGCACTGCCATCATCGGCGCCCACGAGGGTGAAGTTGCTGATGGTGGGTTCGCTGAAGGGAGTCACGGTGTAGTTGGTCTCCCAGTTGTCGCACTCCATGCCATTGTCACCGGTGACGGCATCCTGCTGTACCACCCAGAATTGACCTTTCCCGCGCCAGCCGTGCGTCCAGTCGAAGCTGTCGTCGCTGTTCCCGGTGCTGACGGCCCACTTCAGGTTCACATTGCCACCGAAGAACTCGAATCCATCATCGCTGCCCTTGTAGGCTTGGAGGTGCTCGAGGACTGTGGCGCTGCCCACGCCATTGAAGGAAAAGCCGTTCAGCTCGTTATCGGTGCCCAGGATCTTGCCGGCGTATTCCACACGCACGAATTTCATGACACCGGAATTGTCCGCGTCGTTGGTGCCGCCATAGACACCGGTACCGCCTTCGCCTTCGGCGGTGCAGTCATTGGTGCCGCAGATGTTGATACGGGCGTAGCCATTGAGGATGATGCCACCCCAGGCTCCGCGGTCGGCCCCTCCGGTGATGGTCTTGATGGTGGTGAACACAATGGGTGCGGCATCCGTGCCTACAGCGTTGATGCGCCCGCCACGCTGAACGCTCAGGAAGGGAGTGGTGGCATCATCCGCTGCGTACAGACGCGTACCTGCCTCGATCGTCAGGGTGGCGCCGTTGTTCACGAAGACACCGCCGGAAAGAAGCCAGCGTCGGCTGGAGACGAGCGTGCGGCTGCTGGTGATGCTGCCGGAGAGGATGTAGTACGTCTCGCCATTGATCGTCGTGGTCGGCTCCACATCTGGTGTGGCGTATTCGCAGCAGTTGTCGCAGCTTTTGTCCGCATCCGGGTCGTAGTTCAGTGCAGTGGGGTCGGTGCAGCCTTCAGTCTTCTTGCAGGATGTCATCGGTGCTGCCATGAGCAGGATGCCGATCGCCCCGATCCACGATTTGTGCAGGAGGTTCATGTCGTTTCCGTTCGTTTTTTGTTACGGGGGCAAAGGTCACGGCACCGATCTAGCCCAGGGTGACGCGCAGGTCATCGTTCCGTTAAGAAGAAGGCGCGTTGTGTTAACACAACGCGCCTTTCCTGATGCCGGTGTGCTCAGTTCAGCAGGTAGGAGATCCCCGCACTGATACTGGTGCCGATGCGGAAGTCGCTGATCAGTGTGGTCCCATTGGGTGTTTCCTGTTCCACGCGGAAGGGTGCGTCGAGCAGGTTGCGCAGACCGATGTTCGCCTGCCAATGCTTGCTGAGATCGGCGCGCAGGGTCAGGTTGAGCGTGTTCACGGGGAGCTCGTACTGGTCGCCCAGGCCATTGGCACCGGCAGCGAAGAGACGTGGTCCGTTCACGTTGTAGGCAAGTGTGATGGTGCCCTTGCGTTCGTTGCCAAGATCGAGGCCGTAGCTGAGGTCGAAGTTGAGCTGGTACGGCGCGGCCCCTTGAAGCGGGCGCACTTCGTTCGTGAGTACCACGGCAGCTCCATCGCTGGTCGTGAGCGCCTCCCCGATCCTGAGCTCACTGTGCAGCAGGGCTGCGTTCATGCCCACGCTCAGGTCGTTCCAGAAGCTGCTGTCGCGGCCGACCAGACGACCGATGTTGCGCACGTACTCGAGCTCGATGCCCATCACCTGTGCGGAGCCCGTGTTGCGGAAGGACTGCAACTGGCCGCTGGCCGTGGCCAGCGCGACCTTCTCAATGGGGTCGATGAGTTGCTTGCCAAAGGCGCCAACGGCGAACAACTCTCCGGCTGCGGGGAAGTGCTCATAGCGGACATCCGCGTTGTAGTTGGTGCCGTTCCGCAGTTCGGGGTTGCCGATGTTCTTCGTTCCTGCGAAGAACTCGGTGTACTCGAAGGGCGCCATTTCACGGAAGCCCGGACGGCTGAGCGTCTTGCTGGCATTGATGCGGACCACATGCGTCTTGTTGAGGTCCCATTTCACGGCGGCGTAGGGCAGCACATCGGTGGATGTGATCGTGGCCAGTCGTTTGGGCTGGAAGAAGGAATCGCTCTGGCGACGGTAGATCACCTGTTGGTCACCCATTTCCAGACGTGCACCACCCATGAGCTTCACCTTGCCTGGAACGATATCGTACTCTGCGAGCATGAAGGCAGCATTGACATCCTGGCTGATGAAGTGGTCCGCTTCGGGGCCGGTAACATTGTTGATGGAGTAGAGCCCTGCGCCGTAGGTAGTGTTGTTCAGGTAGGCATCGGGCGTTTCCACATTGATGCCATCCGGGTTGGCTGCGTTGAGCGTTTGCAGGTTGAAGGAGAAGATGTCGTAGCCGAAGTCGCGTTTCTTGCGCTTCACCTGTCCACCGGTGCGAAGGGTCAGGATCGACCGGAACCCCTCCTCCGTTTCCTGTTGGATGAGCCGGTAAGCGATGGCCACCTGGGCGGCTGTTTCATCCTCCACGAGGCCACTGTACCAGCGGTGGTTCTCCAGACGGTCGATGGCATTGAAGCGGTAGTCCTCTGGTGCGTCACCCTCGTTGTAGAGATAGACGAGCTGACGGCGGTCCGGTTCGGTCGCTTTGGCGGCACTGCTGCTTCCACTCCAATCGATCACCAGCCTGTCCTTGATGCCGAAGGCATGCCGGCCGAACACTTGTTGAGTGAACAGGCGGTTCTCGCGGAAGGTGAAGCGACGTGCGTACACCATGTCCTGGTAGTCGAAGTGCGATCCATAGGTGAGGCGCACGTCATCCGAGGACAGGTTCAGCCAGATGGCATTGAACCCGATGGTATGCCTTCTTCCAAGGTCGAGGGCCAGGCTTCCGAGTGCGGATGACTGGGTGTTGTACGACCAGGTCTCTGACGTGTAATCGATGAGGGCCGTATTGGCGGTATTGATGATGCGCAGTGCGCCGGAGCGATAGCGGTACTCGTTGCGGTGGTTGATGGTGCCGGTGAAGTGGAGCTTCACCTCTTCGGCCAGCTTTACGCTTGTGCCCCCGTAGATGCCAAAGCTCAGGTCGGGTGAAGCGGTCCTTTTGGTGGGGGAGAAGTTGATCGGGAAGGGTGAACGTTCGCCGTTGATGGTGCTTCCTTGGGCAAGCACACCGTTCGGCACAGCGCGGGTGCCATCGTCAATGCCCCAGCGGTCCGTGGCGCCGCCATTGTAGGTCCGGAAGTCCTGGAACGTGCTGCGGGTGTTCATCCCGCTTCCGAGGCTGACCTTCAAGGTGCTTTTCCCAGTGGCGCGCTTCGTCGCGATGTCGACCGCCCCTCCCGAGAAGTCGCCGTACAGTTCGGGGCTGAAGGCTTTGGTGACAGCGATGCGCTCCACGATATCGGTGGGGAACAGATCAAGTGGGAGCACCTTGGTGTCGGGGTCGGGCGAGGGAAGTGGGAGGCCGTTGAGGTAGGCGGAATTGTAACGGTCGCCCAAGCCACGTACAACGAGGTAGCGTCCGCCGACGGTGGACAGGCCCACCATCTTCTGGACCCCTTCGGCAACATCTGAAGCACCTTTCTTGCGTAACTCCTGGGCACCGATGTTCTGCACCAGGGTGGTGGCTTCCCTCCGTTCCATCAGCATCACACCCTCCGCTTCGCGGTCCCGGACCTGCACCACTTCGAACTCTTCCATGTCAATGCCCTGTCCCTTGAGCTCCACATCGATCCGCACCGTCTGTCCAGCGGTCACGGTCACTGGTCGCTCCACCGGCTCATAGCCCACGAAGCTCACCAGCAGGGTGTAGGCTCCAGGTTCCGCCTCGAAGCTGAAGCGGCCGTCGAGGTCGGTGGTGGCGCCCGCCGTGGTGCCTTTCAGCAACACGTTCACAAAGGGCATGGGTTGCACCTTGCCCGCTTCGGGCGCGGTGATGGTGCCGGTCACGGTGCCCTTCTGCGCTTGAGCGCAGAGGCTGCCGAGCAGGGCCAGGGAGAACAGAAGGGTCCGGTACATCGCATGTGCGAAGGACCCTGTGGCCCAACGCGCTGCAAAGGTCTCGCCGGCATGTTACCCGGTGCTTGGCCGCGCGTTAAGGATCTGTTAGGCGGCAGTGGTGCGACTTAACCTGCTTTTAACACGGTTCTCCAGGAACCACCATTTTGGTCGTTCCGCCTGTGCTCGCGCCTCCTGCCACATGGCTACGAGCTTATCCTGCAGCAGCAAGGTGGCTTCATCCACCGTGTCGGCGACCAGCACGAAACGCAACTCCTCTTTGCCGATGGTTCCTGCTGCGACCATTTCGTCGATCTGTTCGAGCATGGGCCGCCAATAATCCTTGCCGTACAGCAGGATGGGGAAGTCCTTCACCTTGCCGGTCTGTATGAGCGTGATCGTTTCGAACAACTCATCCAAGGTGCCCGCCCCTCCGGGCATCACCACGAACGCCACGCTGTACTTCAGCAGCAGCACTTTTCGCACGAAGAAGCGATCGAAGGTGAGGCTCACGTCCAGATACGGGTTGGCGCTTTGTTCATGGGGAAGGACGATGTTGCAGCCTACGCTGGTGGCTCCCACATCCCGCGCTCCACGGTTGGCGGCCTCCATGATGCCCGGCCCGCCGCCTGTCATGATGGTGAAGCCCACGCGCCCCACCCTCCGGGCCAGTTCGCGCCCCGCTTCGTAATAGGGATGGTCCTCCTTGAACCGGGCGCTCCCGAAGAAGGTGACGCAGGGCCCAACGAAGTGAAGCTTGCGGAAGCCACGGATGAACTCACGGGCGATCTGGACGACACTGAGGAACTCCTTCCAACGCGAGCGCGGTCCGGAAAGGAAGCGCAGGTCGATGAGCTGATCGGGACGGGCTGGCATGGCGCGAAGCTACGCTCCCCGGTCGGGGCAGGCGGTGCATCGGGTGATCGTGGAACAGAAGTCGGGCGGAAGTGTTGTTTTGTATGCATGTCACAACACCAGCGCTCGAACCTTACCGCGTTCCTCCTGCTGCTGGCCGTTTCCGCCAACGCACAGGAGCAGCTGGATGCGCCAGGCTTCGAGAGTTGGACGAACGCCGGCTCCGCCACCCAGGAGCCGGTTGAGTGGAGTTCGCTGAAAACATCGGATGGTGGTGTCTTCCTGAATGCGGTGGTCCCCCAGCTATGCTGGCGCAGTTCGGATGCTCATAGCGGATCCTACTCGGTGGAGCTGCGGACGGTCGGGTCGGCCATCGGTCCTGCGAACGGTCTGTTGACGAACGGGCGTGTACATGCAGAGCTGGATGTGGCGAACAGTTACATGTTCACCGACCAGGGTGAAGAACAATGGCGCACGTCACTGGCCAGCCGCCCTGACAGCCTCGTTGGCTGGTTCAAGGCATCGCCCGCCTTGGGCGACAGGGCGAACGTGGGCGCCCTGCTTCATGTGGGCGATGGTCGACTTCCTGCGTTCGGGACCGAGGCCAATTACGTCGCAGGTGCATCCTGGAAGGCTCCGTTCGGGACGGTGAGCGATTGGACGCGGTTCTCCACTCCCTTTCAATACCTGGATGAAAGGGTTCCCGAATGGGTTTTATTGATCCTTACGTCCGGTGACAGTGCGGGTAGTATGATCGGAACAAAGGTCTGGTTCGATGATCTTGCGTTGATCTACAATGTCCATTGTACGGCGTCCGTATCGGAGGGCGAGCTACAGCCCGGTCAACCGACGGACCTGCTGGTCAGCTATGCCACGGGAGGTGCACCGACCGCGCCCATCCAGTTCAGTGTGGAACTGTCGGATGCGCAGGGTTCCTTCGAACAGGCGACGGTCATTGGGTCGGTGGTATCGAGCGCGGCCCAGGGGGTTGTTCCGTGCACCATACCGGCAGGAGTACCACCTGGAGCGGGTTACCGTATCCGGGTGGTCACAGCATCCCCCTATTTCGCTTCGGTCCCGGCATCGCTTCCCTTGTACGCCGCCACGGCAATTGCGGGATACCCCTCGGCTCGGGACCTGGTGAGGATGGAGCATGGGCGACTGATGATCGACCTGCGTGCGCAGGTTTGGGAGGACCCACTACTGGAGGTGTTCGATGCACAAGGCCGCTTGGTCCATCGGCAGCGGCCAGCCATCGGCGTTCAGAACGAACTCGGAGTTCAGGTGCATGGCGCCGTGCTCATGATACGCTTGGCGCACCGTTCTGGCGTTTGGTCGGGAAAGGTGGCGCTGCCTTGAGGTCATCCGGTCCGCTGGCGGCCAGCGCGGCCTGTTAAAGTATTGTTGATCCCCTCGTTGGTATGAGGCGACCATCTACGTTTGCATCCGCAAGATCCATGCATCCTGGAACACACCCATGGTTGAGGGGCATCATGCTGGTCAGCATGGTGATGCTCGGCCTGCAGTTGTGCTACCCGCTTACGCTGCAGGCGTCCGTCGTCTCGGCCCAGCAGGTCGATATGATCGGGCTGGGGGTGAAGGATCCTTCGGGCAAGCCGGGCATCCATGTGGACTTTGAGCTGCCTCCCATGGCGGTGTCCTTCCTGTTCACTCCAGCCCGTTCGGTCATCCCTGGCCTTCCTGCGCAATGCAGCAGGGATGTGTCCATTCCGGCGGTTCTCCCCGTAGCTGGATACCATCCCTCCGCACCCTGATCGATGATGCCCGGCTGTCCGGCCGGTACGGTGCTGTGCACCTTCCGCACGCGCCGCTGATGCCTGCCATGCTGCCCGCCTTGCCGGCAGTGAAGGCATCGATACCAAGTTCTGCGCCCTGATCGGCGCGTTCGTTCCACATCGATCCACATCGATCATCATGTTCCATTCAGTAGGCCCACGGTGCCCTGTTGCCGCCGTTCCTCATGTATCCGCGACCATCCTCGACCGGCGTCGGAAGACATGCTGCTCCCTTACGCCCCTAGTTCTATTGCTGCTCATCGGACTGGCACCCCACCTGACCTCCTGTGGCACCCGGCAAGCCGAAGCCCACGAAGGTCAAGAAGGCGGCGAAGGCCACGCCCAAGGCCGCTACCCGGCCACTTCTCCCTGGCGCACCGATACCACCGTGCTGCGCGACTATGTCTGTCAGGTCCACTCCATCCAGCACATCGAGGTGCGGGCGTTGGAGAAGGGCTACCTCCAGGATGTCCTTGTGGACGAGGGTGAGCTCGTGCGGGAAGGTCAGTTGATGTTCCGCATTCGGCCGGTCCTGTACCAGGCCGAAGTGCAACGCGCGCAGGCAGAGGCGGATCTGGCCGCCATTGAATACGATAACACCAAGGCGTTGGCCGATAGCAACGTGGTCTCGCGCTCCGAACTGGCGATGGCCAAAGCCCGGTATGACAAGGCCAAGGCGGAGCTGGGGATGGCACAGGCCCATCTGGGCTTCGCCGATATCCGCGCCCCGTTCACAGGCATCGTCGGTCGTTTTCATGTGCGGAAGGGTAGTTTGTTGGACGAGGGTGAACTGTTGACGGAGCTTTCCGACAACAGTGCCATGTGGGTGTACTTCAACGTGCCTGAAGCAGAGTACCTGGCTTACAAGCACACTGCCAAAGCGGGTGAGGGCACCAAGGTGGCGTTGAAGCTCGCGAACGGTGAGCAGTTCGCGCAGGAGGGAACCATCACGGCGATCGAGTCCGACTTTGATAACCGCACGGGGAACATCGCGTTCCGCGCCACCTTCCCCAATCCGGACGGACTGTTGCGGCATGGCCAGACCGGTAACATCCTCATGCTATCACGGCTTCGGAACGTGCTATTGATCCCGCAGAAGGCCACCTTCGAGGTGCTCGATCACCGCTATGTCTACGTGATCGACAAGGACGATGTGGTACACAGCACACGGGTGGAACTGGGTGCGGAGCTGCAGCACCTGTTCGTGGTGAACGAAGGCCTGAAGGAGGGCGATCGCTTCCTACTGGAAGGCCTGCGGAAGGTGAAGGACGGCATGCACGTGGAGTACACGGTGCTGGCACCCGATTCCGTGGTGCGCCACCTGGACCTGTACGCCGAGTGATCGGCCAACACCTGCAGACCCATGTTCAGGAAGTTCATCCACCGGCCGGTACTGGCCATTGTCATCTCGGTATTGATCGTCTTCGTTGGCGGTCTCTCCATCGAGCAGTTGCCCACGGCGCAGTTCCCCGAGATCGCGCCCACCACGGTCAACATCTTCATCGCCTATCCGGGCTCGAGCGCCGATGTGCTCACCCGTTCCACCATCATCCAGCTCGAGACCGCCATCAACGGTGTGCAGGGCATGCGCTACATCGCCAGTGACGCCACCAGCGCAGGCGAAGGCACCATCCGCGTGATCTTCGAGCCGGGTACCGATCCGGACGAGGCGGTGGTGCGGGTGAAGACGCGCGTGGACCAGGTGATGCCCAACCTGCCGTTGCTGGTGCAGCGCGAAGGGGTGATCATCACGCCCGTACAGCCCAGCATGCTCATGTACGTGAACCTCTACGGGAATGGCGAGGACGCGGACGAGCTCTTCCTCTACAACTACGCCTTCACCCAGTTGATACCGGAGATCCAGCGCATACCCGGGGTGGCCCAGGCGCAGATCCTCGGCAGCCGCAAGTATGCCATGCGCGTGTGGTTGAAGCCCGACCGCATGCGCGCCTACCGCATCAGTGCGGAGGAGGTGATGAAGGCGATGGAGGAACAGAGCGTCATCGCACGTCCGGGCCGTCTGGGCCAGAGCTCCGGGATCAATGCACAATCGCTGGAGTATGTGCTCGTGTACCAAGGGCAGTTCAATGAACCCGAGCAGTACAAGAACATCATCATCCGCGCCAATGAGGAGGGTGAACTGATCAAGTTGCGCGATATCGCGGAGGTTGAACTCGGTAGTGAGTTCTTCGACATCTACTCCAACCTGGACGGCAAGCCTTCCGCATCCATCGTGCTCAAGCAGACCCTGGGGAGCAACGCCAGCGAAGTGATCGAGCAGGTGAAGGCCACGCTGAAGGAGCAGGCGGAGTTCATGCCACCGGGTGTGGACTACAAGGTGAGCTATGATGTCTCCACCTTCCTGGATGCCTCCATTGAGCAGGTGCTGCACACCCTGCGCGATGCCTTCATCCTGGTGGCATTGGTGGTGTTCATCTTCCTGGGTGACTGGCGTTCCACGCTGATCCCGATCATCGCGGTGCCGGTATCGCTCATCGGTGCCTTCTTCATCATGCAGGTCTTCGGCCTGTCGATAAACCTGATCACGCTCTTCGCGCTGGTGCTGGCCATCGGCATCGTGGTGGACGACGCCATCGTGGTGGTGGAGGCGGTTCATGCGAAGATGCATGACAAGCCCGAGCTCACGCCGTACAACGCGGTGAAGGAAGTGATGGGCGAGATCGGGGGTGCCATCATCGCCATCACCCTGGTCATGGTGTCGGTGTTCATTCCCATTGCCTTCATGACCGGCCCGGTGGGTGTCTTCTACCGGCAGTTCTCCATCACCATGGCGGGGTCCATCATCCTGTCGGCGGTGGTGGCGCTCACCCTCACGCCGGTGTTGTGCGCCATGATCCTCAAGCCCCATGCTGGCGGGCATCACGAGCGTTCGTTCATGGACCGCTTCATCGATGCCTTCAACCGTGGGTTCGAGCGGATCACGGGCCGTTATGTGGCCATTCTGGACCGCACGGTCACGCGCCGCCTGTTGACGTTCGGGGTGCTCGCGGCCTTCCTGGTCGGTATCGTCGTCACCGATCGCATCCTGCCGGCCGGCTTCATCCCCAGTGAGGACCAGGGCACCATCTATGCAATCATCCAAACGCCACCTGGCAGCACCCTGGAGACCACCAATGATGTGGCGCAGCAGCTTCAGCGCATCTGCAAGGAGATCCCCGAGGTGGCCTCCGTGTCCTCGCTGGCCGGCTACGAGATCATGACGGAGGGCCGCGGTTCCAATGCGGGCACCTGCCTCATCGATCTGAAGCCCTGGAGCGAGCGGCACAAGGACGTGAACGAGGTGATGGAGGAGCTCGAGGAGCGCACCAAGGACCTCGGCGCGATCATCGAGTATTTCGAGCCGCCTGCTGTGCCCGGCTTCGGCTCGTCCGGTGGGTTCTCCCTGCGCATGTTGGACAAGACCAACGGCACGGACTACCACGAGTTCGATCGCATCAACCAGGAGTTCATGGCGGCCTTGGCCAAGCGGAAGGAGCTGACCGGGCTCTTCACCTTCTATGCGGCCAACTATCCGCAGTATGAGCTGATCATCGACAACCAGGTGGCCATGCAGAAGGGGGTCTCCATCGGCAGGGCCATGGACAACCTCAACATCCTCATCGGCAGCACCTACGAACAGGGCTTCATCCGCTTCGGCCGCTTCTTCAAGGTCTACACGCAGGCCGGCCCGGAATACAGGCGCTACCCGTCCGACCTGGAGAACCTCTTCGTGAAGAACGAGGAGGGTGAGATGGTGCCCTACTCCTCCTTCATGCGCTTCGAGAAGCGTCTTGGGCCGAACGAGATCACGCGGTACAACATGTACAATTCAGCAGCCATCCGTGGTCTGCCTGCAGAAGGCTTCACGAGCGGTGACGCCATCAAGGCGATCCAGGAAGTGGCCCGTGAACACCTGCCGCGCGGTTATGACATTGCCTGGGAGGGCTTGAGCTACGACGAGGCCCGTCGTGGCAACGAGGCGATCACCATCTTTTTGGTGGTGCTGATCTTCGTGTACCTGGTGCTGGCGGCACAGTACGAAAGCTTCGTGCTGCCGCTGGTGGTGATCCTCTCGCTGCCCGTCGGCGTGTTCGGGTCCTTCCTCCTGCTGAAGGCCATGGGCCTGGCCAATGACGTCTACGCGCAGATCGGGCTCATCATGCTCATCGGCCTGCTCGGCAAGAACGCGGTGCTCATCGTGGAGTTTGCGGTCCAGCGCGAGCGTGCGGGTGCCAGTGTGCGCGATGCGGCGATCGAAGGGGCGAGGGCTCGCTTCCGGCCGATCCTGATGACCTCCTTCGCCTTCATTGCAGGTCTGATACCGCTGGTGATCAGTTCAGGGGCCGGCGCGATCGGCAACCGCACCATCGGTTCCTCTGCCATGGGCGGAATGATCGTGGGCACCTTGATCGGTGTGCTGGTGATCCCCGGGCTCTACTATGTCTTCGCGAACCTGATCAAGGGCAGGAAGCTCATCAGTGATGAACGCGACGAACCCATCTCGGAGGAGTTCGTCCGGCACGCGGAGGAGGATACCAGCGCGCGGGAGGTCATCCGCTCCCTCAATGCGCGCATTATGGACCTGTTGAAACGCAAGAAGGACCAATGAACCGAACGATCCATTCCCTGGCTGCTGCAAGCCTGCTGGCCCTGCTCAGCCTGTCCTCCTGCGTACCTGCGCTGCGTAGCCGGGAGGCCCGAAGCGACACGCCGCCGACCTATCCATCAGCAGCAAAGGACACCACGGGTGTGGCCGCCGTGCCGTGGCAACAGTTCTTCACCGATCCGGACCTGCGGGCGCTCATCGACACCGCCCTGGCCAACAACCAGGAACTGAACGTGATGATGCAGGAGATCGAAGCGGCCAGGGCCGAGGTGCGTGCGCGCAAGGGCGAGTATCTTCCGTTCATCGACCTCGGCGCGGCCGCAGGTGTGGAGAAAGTGGGTGAGTACACGCGCAATGGTGCGGTGGAGCAACAACTGCCCGTAAGGGAGGACCAGGCTTTTCCGGAGCCAGTGCCCGATCTGCTGGTGAACATGCGGGCCTCTTGGGAGCTGGACATCTGGAAGAAGCTGCGCAACGCCCGGAAGGCCCAGATGCTCCGCTATCTCGGAACGGTGGAAGGCAGGAACTTCATGGTGACGAACCTGGTGGCCGAGATCGCCAACAGCTACTTCGAGCTGATGGCCCTGGACAACCAGCAGGAGATCCTGCGGGCGAACATCGCGATCCAGCAGGATGCATTGGAGATCGTCAAGCTGGAGAAGCAGGCCGCGAAGGTCACCGAGCTGGCCGTGCGCCGTTTCGAGGCCGAGGTGCTGAAGAACCAGAGCGACCTGTTCGACATCCAACAGCGCATCACGGAGACGGAGAACCGGATCAACTTCCTGGTGGGTCGCTTTCCACAGCCGGTCAAGCGCAAT
>CAYZBO010000014.1:45085-46487 GCA_964476665.1 uncultured Chryseobacterium sp.
GTCCAACCTGTTCCGTTCGGCCCGCGCGGATTACATGGAGGTGCTGCTCACACAACGCGATGCACTGGAGTCGAAGTTCGAGCTTGTGGAGACCCAGAAGCAACGCCTCAATGCCATGGTGAACGCATATCAGGCCTTGGGCGGGGGCTGGCGGTGACCCCGATCCTGACCGATCACGACAGCGATCAATAACAGGGTGAAGTGTCCCTGCCTAGGTTCCGCAGAACGTGCGGTATCCCATATCGCCATCGGGGGGAGGTAGCCGGTAGTTGTCAAGCGCTGCTGAATCGGTGTATGGTCGCCGCAACACGTCGAGGAACGCCTGCAAAGGCGCAAGGTCGTTCCGCAAGGTGGCGGTATCCAGCACCTGCTCCACAAGGTGGTTGCGCGGGATCAACACCGGGTTCGTACGCTGCATCAGGAGGCGTGCAGCCTGGAGCCTTCCCGGCACGGCGTTGATGCGCTCCCTCCACCTTACGTACCAGCGGCTGAGCAGTGCGTCGTTGAACGGTGCATTACCGGATGGGTCCTCCAGCTGCAGCGCTACAAAGGTGTTCGTGTGGTCCGCGCCGGCGGTCTGCATCCCATTGTAGAGTTCCTGGACCAGGGCCGCATCACCGGCCTGGGGCTCGGCGATGCCGATCTTACTGCAGGCCATGCGCAGGTGCGCCGCGCGGAACAGGTAGGGGAACTCGTCCAATACGCCTTGGGCCAATGCGATCGCCTGCGGCTCATCGGCGTGGATCAGGGGCAGCAGCGCACCGGCCAGCACGGAGAGGTTCCAGTGCGTGATGGCCGGCTGGTTGCCGAAGGCGTAGCGGCCGCCGGTATCGATGGAGCTGAACACGGTCGCCGGGTCGTAGGCGTTCATGAAGGCGCAGGGGCCGTAATCGAAGGTCTCGCACGCCAATCCCATGTTGTCGGTGTTCATCACCCCATGGATGAAGCCCACGCGCATCCAATGCACGATCAGCCCGATCTGGCCACGCATCATGCTCCGCAGCAGCTCCAGGGCGGGGTTCTCCGCGTCGGCCGCTTCGGGGTGGTGGCGTTGGATGGTGTGATCCATCAGCGCGCGCAGCTCGTTCAGGCTAAGGAAGTGACGCGCATACTCGAAGGTGCCCACGCGGATGTGGCTGGCGGCCACCCGGGTGAGCACGGCACCCTGCTCCGCCCGCTCGCGCATCACTGGCTGCCCGGTGCGCACCACGGCCAGGCTGCGGCTGGTGGGGATGCCCAAGTGGTGCATCGCCTCGCTCATCAGATACTCGCGCAGCATGGCACGCAGCGTGGCACGGCCATCACCCCGGCGCGAATAGAGCGTGGTGCCCGAGCCCTTCAGCTGGATGTCGTAGCGCTTCCCATCCGGAGCAAGCTGTTCACCCAGCAGCACGGCACGGCC
>CAYZBO010000015.1:0-45813 GCA_964476665.1 uncultured Chryseobacterium sp.
CAGCGGTCCAGCAGCCGAGCAGTCCAGCAGTCCAGCAGTCCAGCAGTCCAGCAGTCCAGCCAACCAAGGTAAAGCCATGCTGGCTTGCCACCACGAAAAGAGCCCCCGGTGCGTGAACACCAGGGGCCGGTTGCTCCATGTCCCACCCAACAGCGATGTAAGATGAACACGAGCTAGCACAAAGATACCGACCCCGCCAGGAACAAGCCGCGAGCCTGGCGGGGCGGTGAGCACCCGGTGCTGCAAGGCAGGCCGGAAGCGGAGGCAGCGTACCTGCGGGTGGGCTCGTCCTCCATGTGCCGAGCGGCACGGATAACGAACGGATGGACGATCATGCGCAGCTCTTGTCTCGCCTTGCTTGCATCCAGTGCTGTTACGGTGGAGGCCCAGAACTTGGTGGTGAACCCGAGCTTTGAGGACTACAGTACCTGCCCGAACGACATCAGTCAGATCGATCTGGTGCCGGGGTGGATGAACCTCTATATCTCGCCGGATTACTTCAATGCCTGTGCAGACGATACGGTTTCGGTGCCTTTCAACGCGCTGGGCGATCAACTGCCTAGTGACGGGGATGGCTACGCCGGAATTGGCACCTTTCCGCTGGGTGGGCAAGAGTATCTCCAAGGGGAATTGACCGAGGCTCTGGATCCCGGAATGCTCACATACGTGAGCATGCGGGTGGCTCCGGGTGGCTTCGGCTATGCC
Source organism: uncultured Chryseobacterium sp. (assembly GCA_964476665.1). GTDB lineage: Bacteria > Bacteroidota > Bacteroidia > Flavobacteriales_F > PHOS-HE28 > PHOS-HE28. The sequence goes on from CAYZBO010000015.1 coordinate 706, forward strand.
ACGTGGACATCGCCACGACTGGCATCGAGCCATGTGGGACTACGGTTCAGTGTGGAGCCGTTGGATTTCCTCACATCCTACGATGCCTTGCATGTGAACAGCGCTGTGCTCTTCATGCCGACCATTCTGGACGACACCGCTGCTTGGACCGTGCTCAGCACCTCCTTCATTCCCGATTCGGCTTACCGCCACGTGCAGATCGGCACCTTCTTCGCTGACAGCCTCGTGGCTTGGTCGGTCCTTGACCCCTCAGGTGATTGGGATGGGGCCTATGCCTTGGTGGACATGGTCTGTGTATCGAAGGCCAACGGGGAATGCGATCCAGTGGTGGGCCTCAATAGCCCAACACCAACGAGCCGGCCGCGGACGATCGTGTTCACGGACGAATTGGAGGTGTTACTCGACCAGTGGGGGCTGGATGGGGCTACGGAGAGCATTGACCTGTTCGATAGCAGTGGCCGGTTGGTGGCTCATAAGGTCCTTCAAGGCTTGCCCGGTACGGTCCGGTGGTCCCTGGCAGGACTCACCCGAGGTGCCTATTTCTTGCGGCTTCAGTTGCGTGATCGTCCATCTGTCGTTATCCGTTCATGGAAGCTTTGACCAATAGTATCAGGAACGATGAAGAACTTCAAGAGCCAGACTTTGGGTCTGGTATTCGGCCTCTGTGCCATGAGTGTCAATGCCCAAGTGCAATGGAATAGTTTGGGTGACTATCGGCTGCATCCGACGATACCGGCAGCGGGTCCTCGGTCGTTGACCATTGGACCCAACTATGGTGGGGCAGGTCAGCCCGCCTTGAACGTTCGGGCGGATCAATTCAGTGCTGGCAACCTCACCGGAGAGGTTTTCCGGACGGTCGCTCCAGCTGCGAACAGCACCTACTGGCGACTTTACAGCGGTGGTGTGGCATCAGGGAATGAACGCGGCCAGCTATTTGCATTAACCCAGAAATTGAAGCCTGCGCCCGCGATGGATCCGTTGGTGCCGGGCCAGAGGTCCTTCACCAAGGTGGTGCCCTGCACGGTGCCGTCCGAACGCCAGAGCTCATAGCCATGGTCATCATCGTAGCCCATGAAGAGGGCCAGGTCACCAAGGCGCCGGGCCGGCTGGCGGTCCCCGTTCCAGAGCTGGGGCAGGCCCATGGTGGCGAGCTTGTAGGTGCCGATGGCCGTACCATCGCTGCGATAGATGCCGTTGCCCATGCCATCCAGGGCGGCGAAGATCACCTGGCCGTTCACATGCACCAAGTGGAAGGGTTCGGCCGAGAAGGTGCCCGGATACACGTCTGCCACCATGGTGGTGGCGGGAGCACCGCCGTTGGTGCGCCACAACTCGAGGCCGTGGGTGCAATCGTTCCCCACGAAGTACAGGTAGTCCTCGGCCGGCCAACTGCGGCCGCCGGCACCGCCAACGGGGCCCTCGCAAATGTCCTGTACAAGAAAACTGCCCTGGGGCGTGCCATCGGTGGACCATAGCTCGATGCCGATGCCGTTGCTGGCAGAGCCGGAGAACACCGCAATGGAACCCATGGGGCGTATGGGGCTTGTCACCGTGATGGCGTTCTGGGTAACGAAGTCAACGGAGGCGTAAGTGCCACCAAGGGTGCCATCGCTGCTGTGCAGCACGTGGTCGAAACCGTTCATGGCGCGGAACAGCAGCCGATCGCCGAAGGCCGTGAGGTAAACCGGCTGGGAGCTGGCGCTGCCCGCCAGGATGTCCATCACCAGCATGGTGCCGGCCTCGGTGCCGTCGCTTTTCCACAACTCCCATCCCAAGCTGCCGTTGTTCGCCGCGAAGTACAACGTGTTGCCCACCACGGCCATGCCTTCATTGGCCTCCAGCCCGTTGCCGGGGCCGGGGTTGATGTCCTTCACCAATACGGTGCCACCAGGGGTGCCATCGGTACGCCACAGTTCCATGCCCTGCTCGGCTGTCCAGTTGCGGAAATAGATGTGATCGCCCATTACCACCAGATCGCGGGCCTGGTAACCGAAGGTGCCCACAGGGAAGGTGGCCACCTGGTCGATCTGCGCATGGATCAGCTGGGTGGCGGTGCATAGCATGGCGCTGAGGAGCGGGAGGAAAGGAAGTCGCATCAGTGTGGTGGGATCGATCGTGGAAATGTAGTGTGTGCATGTCGCACACGCCACCTACGAATATAATGGATGTGTGAGCATCAACCCTTGGCCCACGACTCATTCCTCACCCCTAATTCCCAACCCCAGCAGGGTCACCCGAGGTACGAGGGTACCATGCGTTAGCCTGGTCCAGCACCTCCGCAGGGTGAAGGCGAGCGCCGCCCTTGACAAAACCTCAGCAGTGGTCTCACGCAGTGGACCCTGCGATCCTGGCCTTAGGCGAAGGGTGCGATATCCGCTATTCCACCTTCTCGAACCGGTGGTGCATCATGCGGGAGTATTGTACGGTGAACCCATCGACCTTATTCCCACGGTCCCTGGAAAATAGAAGCCTGATGTAGGTGCTGTAACTGCCGTTCTTCTGTTCCACCAGGAAGCGGTTCTCGCTGGTGGGCTCCATGGGCGTATCCGGCACAGTAGGGCGTTCGATCAGGAGGTGGCCTTCGTCGCTCAGCACGATCCGGAAATAGTAGTCAAGATGAGGGCTGTAATACCTTCCGGTGAATTGGTGCAGATAGTCTCGGGAGAACGTTGTCCTATTCTCTTCCCGGAGGAATGTGAGGGGCTCCATCCGTTCCATCCAGAGTTCCAGTTCCATGGCCGTACCGGTCTCCGAGGGGGTGAACCTCATCATGGTACCATCGTCCATATCCTTGAAATGGCCGTTGCCGAAAGGTGTGAGCGGATAGCCCGCGGTGTCCGCGCCGTAGTACGCCATGAGCACCTCGCCCTCGGGCTTCAGGTCCAGGTACCGGATCGGGGGTATGTGGCTGTTGTACCCCACGTCCTGGGCGAAGTACCGCCCCGCATACCGCACACATTCCGCCCGGTCCGGTGTGGCCTGTTCCGCTGGGAATGGGCGTTGGGGCTTGGTGGTGGCGCTGGCGGGCGGTAACAAGGTGTAGGCGAGCTGCATGGCCGCTTCGGCATGCGCATCGCCATTGCCCAGGCAAATGAGCGCCACGTTCCGGGCGGGAATGCGGGTGATGTAGAAGTTGTCGCCAACCCCGCCGTGCAGCACCACCTCCGTTCCGTTGATGGACCGGACCACATGCCCGAAGGTGTAATGGCGCTCCCCCGGAAGGACCGGTATGGGCCGTGCCACCTGGTGCAGGCGCGCGGCACCCTGGGCCACGGGCGATGATCCATCCGCCAGCGCCGCCACCCATTTCTCCAGATCGTCCGCAGTGGTCACCATGCGGTAGTTGCCGCCGGGTGAGTGTTTGATGAAGCGCGCCTTGCGCACCGGCCCCACCCCGTAGTAAGCCTCCGCCAGGCCGGGTATGATCTGTTCCACATCGTCGTTCATGAACGTGGACGCCATGCCCAGTGGCCTGAAGAGCCTTTGCTCAAGAAAGTCGGGCAGGCGCTGACCGCAGACCCGCTCCATGATCATGCGGAGCAGGGCCATATCGGTGTTGTTGTACATGTACCCTTGGCCGGGTTCGATCTGGGGGGCGGGCTGGTCGTACAGCAGGCGCAACACCTGCTCCTTCTCCACCTTGGTCCGCATGTCCGCCGTCATCAACAACAAGAGCGACCATTCGTCATCGAAGCCACTGCTATGGTCCAGCAGGTCGAGGATGGTCACATCCTTGCTCCATTCGGGCAGCTTTGGAAAGTAGGTCCTCACCCGGTCATCGAAGCGCAGCAGGCCCTCCGCTTCCATCAGCGCCAGCCCCATGGCCAGGAATTCGCGCCCCTCGGAGTAGATCAAGCGCACCGGGGTCCGGTGGGTGAACGGCACGTCATGCTCCAGGTGGGCCGTGCCGTAGCTCTGCTTGGCCACCACCTGGCCGTCCTGCAGCACCGTTAGGGCCGCTCCCGGGGAATCGTCCTCGTCGAAGGGGCTGAAGATGGCGTCCATTGCTTCTGCCAGCTCCACGCGATCGATGGGTTGCGCGAATGCGGTTGGTGGAATGGAACAGATGAGGACGAGGGCAATAGGTGTTCGCATGGTTCGCGTTGGTTCGGCCGTTGCTCAATTACGCAGGGCACCGCAAGCTGGGCTTAACCCCCTTGGGGGGACCGGTTCACAGGTTGGCGGGTGATGTCCGAAGATAGGTTTACACGTGTTGGTGCTTCGTCCTGAGCTGGGTTCACAGGGGGGGCTTTTGGTGTAGTGGTTCCTCTCAAGCCTCCGCAGTACCTCACGCATTGGCCCCTGCGTCCCCAGCCTGAAGCGCACGTGGCCTTCCTACCTCATGCGCCCCGGTGCGGGTCCGCAATTCCGCACGCCGCCAGTGGCCCGTGCAGCGGCGCGCACCGCCGGCACTACCGCACCACCAATACCCGTTGCGTCGATCGGCTCCCGTCCGCCGTGTGTACCTCCACGAAGTAGCTCCCGCACGGCCATTGCGCCGTTCGTATCAGCAGCTCGCTGAACACCTCCTGGGGCTCGGTCATCAGTCGTCCGGTTGCATCGCGCACCACCACGCGGGCCCTTTCCAGACCGGTGATCCGGAAGTGATCGTCCGCCGGCGACGGCCACATCAGCGGCGCACCATCCAAGGCCGTGTCATCCACACCCGTTGCCAGGCACACGGAGGTGATCGCCCCTCCATAGCTCACTTCCGCCTCCACCACGTGGGCCACACCGCCACTGCTCACCTCGCCGCCGGTGCCCACCGTGCCGCCCGTCCCCACCGTGGGGCTCGGCACGCTCATCCCGCACGCGGGTTCGGCCCCATCGGACCGGGCCAGCAGGATGTACCAGTCGTTCTCCGCCAGGTCGTGGGCATACCCGCCCAGCACATGGCCGCCGTTGCCGGTGGGCTGTACCTGGAAGGCGCTACCCTCCCCGTTCACGGCCACCGCGTGGGTCCACTCGAAAGCTCCTGTTGGGCTCAGTTTCATCATGTACGGCGCGGCCGTGGTGCCCACACCGCTGCCGGTGGCCCCCGCCAGCAGGTATCCTTGGTCGGGGGTCTGCCGCACGCAATACGCCACCTCTTCACCCGGCCCGCCGATCACCTTGGTCCACAGCAGCTCGCCCGCGGCATCCAGGCGCACCAGGTACGCGTCCTTGAGACCCGCACCGAAGGAGGTGGTGTACCCGGCCACCACGTACCCGCCATCGCTGGTCTGTTGTACGGACTCGGCCTCGTCATTCCAGGGGCCACCGATGGTGCGCGTCCACAGCAGCTCGCCCTGGTCGTTGAGCTTCACCACGTACATGTCGGAGCTGCCGGCACCATGGGTCCAGGTGATGCCGGCCAACACGAAGCCCCCATCGTTGGTGGGCCATATCGCCCGCGCCTCCTCCCTGGCCTGCCCGCCGATCGTGCGGCTCCATTCCAGGTTGCCCGTGGCATCGATCTTCAGCGCATACATGTCCCAGCTGCCATGGCCGAAGCTGTTGGTGATGCCCGCCACCACACAGCCGCCGTCGGGGGTGAGGCTCAAGGCGAAACCGAACTCGTCCATGGGCCCACCATAGGTCTTGGACCACAGGAGATCCCCGGCAGCGTCCAGGCGCACCACGTAGATGTCATAGCGGGCGTCCCCAGTGAAGCTTTGGCTGTGGCCCATCGTCAGGTAGCCGCCATCGGCCGTCTCCAACACCGAATAAGCGAACTCGGAGCCCAGGCCCCCCACCGTGCGCGTCCACTCCAGCTCGTGGGCTGCGTTCAGCTTCACCACATACAGGTCCCACAGCCCTGCGCCGTCGGCCTGGGTATGCCCCCCCACCACCCAGCCGCCGTCACTGGTGGGCTGCACGGAGCGGGAATGGTCTTCGTACCCTGGCGTGCCGATGGCCCACACCCCCTGCTGCGGCTGGGCTTGACCGAACGCAGGCCGGATCGATGAAAGGATGACCATGGCCAGGGCGATGGTGGCAATGTGCTTTGCAGGATGCATGATAGGGGGGCGGATGAAGTTGCTGTGGGAACACGGCCAAAGTAGGTCTAAGACGCAGGATACGTGCGCGGGTTGGTCGCTGCCCCTGGGCCGCAGCAGGTCCCAAGCCTTCGCAGGGGGGCCTGCGCACCTCAGGGGACCCGGCGCGCGTCAGCTCGTGGTCGTCCTCCACGGCGATGCGCAGGGGTGTTGGTGCCATGCGGGGAGGAGGTAAGCGTGGGAGACACCAAGGTATCCGCGACGGCCCAGCGGTGGCGGTCCCGGGCTCACCCTTCGCCCCTGCATGCAGCGGTGCGCAGTGCCTCACCGTGGGGGCGTGCGGGTACAGGTGTGGCGCCCCGCTCAGGGCCTCTACTGCACCACCAGGGGTGTGGTGTGCGCCATCGCCTTCGCGCCCGGCACCGGACGGCTTGATGTGCAGCGGCACTACGCCTTGGTGCGGGAGTTTTGATCGGGGCCAGGCAGGCCCTGCGGGCGTGGTCAGGAACGAACCACGGATGAGCACGGATGTACACGGATCGGGAGGCCCGGACACAGGCAGCGTCTCTTCGAGTCCCAGGTAGGGTCTCTCGAAGAGGACCCTGCCGCGCCGTGTAGGAACGACGATGGCAACACGGCCATCTGGTCTCCTGCGGAAGGACATGCATGGGTCCGGGGCGTTCCGGCCAGTTGGGCGCCTCCGCTCAGAGCGGAGCAGAAAGGCTCAAGGCAAAGCCCACGGCCAACGCCGCTAGCAGGAGTCCACCGGTCACCAAGAGCCCGGTGCCCACCAATGCAACAGTGCGTGTACCGCTTTTGCCACGGTCCTTCTCGGTGTATACCAGCTCGGCGATCGCGCTGGCCGGGATGAGGGCCTGCGCGCCGGTCTTGAACGCCGCGTCGAACCCGGGGTGTAGCCTCAGCATCACCGCCTTGCCCAGTTGGTTGGCATCCTTGGCTTTGCGCAGGTGGTGGGCTTGGTCCGCCAATTCCGGGGTCATCGGATAAAAGGTGCCGTGCAGCCCACTGCTGTCCATGCGGGCGTCGCGCACATGCCAGCCCACAGCACCGGTGTTGCGGAGCTGGGTGACCAGCACGCTGGAGGTGCCTGTCTGCTGAAAGGTTTCGACACTGGGCGCCTGGGTGATCGGCACATAGTAGCTGCATGCAGCGAACAGCGCAGTAACGAACGCTGCAACGAAAAGTGGCCCTGTTTTCAGCATGGCACTTTGCCAACGGCCTATTGGCCGCCGCCAATGGAAAGATAATACCAAAGGCCTTGGTACCGGGCAGTGTCTTTCGAACAGGACCCTGCCGACGCCGTTCAGCAGCCAGGTGCCATGGGCCGTGCAGGGTCTCCTGAAAGGCCCCCCTGTGCAACACCGTTCGCAGGATCCGTTCATTCCTCACGAGCCCAAGCGGAGGTTGGGGCCTCTACTGAACCACCAGGGGTGCAGTGAGCAGGCCGCCCTGCGCACCGTGCACGCGCACGGCATACAGGCCGGGGTTCAAGGCACGGTCCAGTTGCAGCTGCAGGGTGGGCGCGCCGGGCAGGGTGTGTTGCAGCACCACGCGGCCGGTGGCGTCCAGCAGCTCCACGCGCACGGGGCCGGGGGCGGCGCTGTGGGCGGGTAGCTGCAGCGTGCAGGTGGTGCCGTTGCTGGGGTTGGGGAACACGCGCAGCGGGGCGGCCGCGGTGGCCTCGGCCACACTCGTGCCTTGCAGTTCCAGGCGGTAGATGCCCCGATCGAAGTTCGTGAGCGAGCCGGTCATGTACAGATGGTCGCCCAGCTGCACCAGATGGTCGGGTGCGAAGAAGTTGATGCCGGGCGCGCGGTCCTGCACCATCACGGTGCCGGCCTCCGTGCCATCGCTCCGCCAGAGCTCGGTGCTGTACGTGGGCACCTCGGGGGCGAAGTAGAGGTGATCGCCGAAGACCCAGAAGTTGAAGCCCGAGCCGGCGATGGATCCGTTGGTGCCGGGCCAGAGGTCCTTCACCAGGTAGGTGCCCTGCAGGGTGCCGTCGCTGCGCCAGAGCTCGGCCCCGTGGTCGGGGTCGGTGCCCAGGAAGAGGGCGATGTCGCCCAAGCGCCGCGCGGGCTGGCGGTCGCCGTTCCACCAGGGCGATACACCCATGGTGGCGAGCTTGTAGGTGCCGATGGCGGTGCCGTCGCTGCGGTAAATGCCGTTGCCCATGCCATCGAAGGCGGCGAAGATCACCTGGCCGTCCAGGGGAACGAGGTGGTAGGGCTGGGCGGCGTTGGTGCCGGGGTACACATCGGCCACCAGGGTGGTGGTGGGCGCGCCGCCGTTGGTGCGCCACAGCTCCAGGCCATGGGTGCAGTCATCGGCCAGGAAATAGAGGAGGTCGTCGGCCATCCAGCTGCGGCCGCCGGCTCCGCTGGAGGTGGGGCCCACACAGATATCCTGCAGCAGGAAGCAGCCGCTGGGCGTGCCGTCGGTGGTCCAGAGCTCCACGCCGATGTTGTTCAGCGCATTGCCGGGGAACACGGCCACGGCGCCCATCGGGCGGATGGGGCCGGTGACGGTGATGGTCTGCTGGGTGACGAAGTCCACCGGGGCGTAGGTGCCGCCGGGGGTGCCATCGGAGCTGTACAGCGCCTGGTCGGTGGCGTTGTTGGCGCGGAAGAGCAGGCGGTCGCCGAAGGCGGTGAGGTAGGCCGGGGAGGAGCCCAGCGCACCGGGGCGGATGTCCATCACCAGCGTGGTGCCGGCCTCGGTGCCATCGGTCTTCCACAGCTCCCAGCCCGTGGTGCCATCATCGGCCGGGAAGAAGAGGGTGTTGCCCACCACGGCCATGCCCTCGCTGGCCTCCAGTCCGTTGCCTGCACCGGGCCGGATGTCCTTTACCAGCACGGTGCCGGCCGTGGTGCCATCGGTCCTCCACAGCTCCATGCCCGTCTCGGCGGTCCAGTTGCGGAAGTAGATGTGGTCGCCCATCACCACCAGGTCGCGCGGCTGGAACCCGAAGGTGCTTACGGGAAAGCTGGCCACCTGTTCGATCTGGGCGTGGAGCAGGGGAGCGGAGGCGCACAGCAGGGCGCTGAGGAGCGGGCGTAGGGGTGGGCGCATGGGCGTGGGTGTGGATCGCGGAAAAGTAGGCGGCTGCGTCAGGCGGCCTCTACCCACGTAAGTAGGGGGGGCACCCGCGCCGAACCCGAAGCCTCCTAAGCCTCCGCAGGCTCTCCCGCAGTGGACCCTGCGTCCTGGACCTCGGCAGGGTCTCCTATGCCAACCCTCCGCAGCCTCCCTCGCCGTATAGCGCGGCACCCGCGCCCCACCAGTTGGCAAGCGCCCAGCACGCACCGCAGGCTTCGCCCAGGGCCTCGCTCAGCTTACCAGTGGCAGCCCATCCCCACCACCTTCGCCGCGCATGATACCACCGAACAGATGGTACGCATAGGCCAGCAGCAACTGCGCGCGTTCCTCCCTCGGGTCAAGGCCATGCAGCACCGTCTCCGTGTGTACACCGCCTTCGGTGGCCAGGCGCAGGCTTAGCACCTCCTCGTCCGCGGCAGTGCGGATGGACAGCTTCACCAAGGGCGCATTCGTCCACACAACGGTGTGTTCCCCGCCGTCAAGCAATGCGATGCGCTCCCGTTCGAACAGCCCCGTGGACACCGGTCGCAGCACCTCCGCACCGTTGCGAAGGATCACCGTGCGCGGTTGCCAGGCACCGGTCGTTCGCAGGGTGTACGGCTGTCCGGCGTGCGTGAAGCGGATGTCCCCGCCCGCCGCGTTCGTCAGTTCAAGGATGCATTCGCCCTGCACCAGTACGCGTGCCCCTTGTTGGTGCGGTTGCCACTGCAGAAGAGTGGGTCGTTCACGGCTTTCCATGCTGCAAAGCAGGGCACGAAAAGGCCCGCGTATGTTGCCCTCAAATGAAGTGGGATGTGCGGTCGTAGGGCGCCGGGAGCGGCGTGGTCATTGCTCCGCGGCCGCTCTTGCCGCACCGCTGGCACCCTGCGCCCCGGTCCGCCGGAGGCTCCGTTCACGGCTCCCTCCACCGTCCACCAGGGCAGGGGGGCGCTGCAGCGGACGTTGCACCCGTTCAGTGCCGGGCCCATCGCGCTCGGCCCCAGCTTGCCTCCCAGCCATCCGCTGGTGGCAGCCCATGATCGTGGCATGCACGGGGCGGTGGGTGGTGGAGGTGGTGGGGGGGAGGTGCTGCCTATTTTGGTCGGGCCATCGCCTGGGCAGCGCACCTCCGCAGGGGCACCTTTGACCCGTGGGAAGGGACCGGAAAAGGCGACGAAAGCATGATCGGAACACACCTCACGGCCATCCTCCTGCTGCTTGCACCGCTCGCCTACGCGCAGGATGCCGGTGTGCAGGTCTTCGCCAGGGCGGGCGGCGCCGTGGCCTGGGTGGAGACCATCAGCGCGGACAGTCTGCACCGCGCACGCAGCGCCGGCGTCGTGCTCAAGGAAAAGAGCTGGCTCCTCACCACCTTCCACGGCTACAAGCACGGCGGCACCATCACCGCACGGCTCGGCGACACGCCCCTTGTCCTCGGCCCTGTCATCACCGCCGATCAACAGCGCGACCTGGTGGTCGTGCAGGTGCTGGGTACCCGTCCCGCCGCTGCCTGGAAGCAGGTGCCCGCGCTCGTCCCGGTGCGCAGCGATGCGCTTCCCATCGGCGCGGACGGCTACGCCATCGGCAACCCCTTTGGCGCCGAACGCATCATCAGCCACGGCCTGGTCAGCGGCTTGCGGCCCTTCGGCAACACCGGTCGCAGGCTCCTGCAATTCTCCGCTCCGGTCAGCGAGGGCAACAGTGGGGGCGCCTTGGTCGATCGCAGGGGGCGCTTGATCGGCCTGCCCATGGCCTGGCATGCCGATGGTGGCGGACAGGCCTTGAACTTCGCGCTGCCCATCGAGGAAGTGTTCGCTGCGGTCGCCGAACCCCGCAACGACCTGCCCGTCCCCAGCGAAGACTGGCTCACCGCCGCGCGCGCCTATCGCCGGGGGGACTGCCCCCAGGCACAGAACTTGTTCATCCAGGTCATCAAGAACGACCCGCTCCACGCGCATGAGGCCGCCTATTTCAGTGCCCGCTGCATGCAACGTGCGGGTGACCTGCAGAACGCACAAGCCGTCTACGAACGGCTCGTTGTCATCGACCCGCTGGACGCCAGGAGCCTCTTCCGCCTTGCGGAGGTGCTGCTGGCTCTCGGCGAAACACAACGCGCCTTCGAACTGCGCCAGCGCGCCGGGCGCTTAAGGCCCGATCTGCTCACCAACGACCAGTGGGATTGACCACTGTATGCCACCTTCCCGGGTCACGGCAGGGTTGCATGCAGGCCACCCTGCACGCTCCGCGCTCGGGTGGGGCTCCAGCAAGCCACAGGGCCTGCACCCGTACCCCGCTACTGCCCTTGGCCCGCCTTGAACTGCTCGATGCGTTCAGCGCCCAGGCGCAGGGCCTCTCGCTTATTGGTGGCCCACACATCCACCTCGTATTCACCCTCGTGCTGCTGCACGTGCTCCTCCGCCGGGTAGCGCAAGGCGCTCACGCGTACCGCAGTATTCACCCTGCGCGCGAACACCGTCCACAACGACTTGCCTGGAGGGGCTGGTGGCAGGGCGGCATCCAAGGCGAACTCCTCGATGGCCGCGCCTTCATCGCCGTAGCACAGCGCAGCCTCGGCCGCTTCGCGCGAACTGAACACCGCACAGATGTTCCGTTCGTCGACCAGGCCATCCACAATGATGTAGACCTTTTTCAGCATGTCGCGAAAGTTTAAGTGATCGTTCCTCGTGGCTTGCACCTGTTCCCCCGCTCACGCCCCCGCATCCTCCGCCTCACCACCCAGCAGGTCCCGCAGCGTCTCCAGGTCCCCGCTCCGTTCGCTGTCACCCTGCTGGGCGTAGCTGTTCGCCAGGTTGTTCAGCTGCCGCCTGATCATCGCCCGGTTGCTGCACGGCGCAAAGAAGGAGGGGCGGGGCGTTATCTTCAGCTTGCCCAGGAACTCCATGACCTCGTTGCGCCCCAAAATGTCCCCCTGGCTGAAGGGGTTGATGTAGAACAGCACGTTCGCCCCCTCCGGCTCCCCGCCGCCCAGCCCATCCGCATCCAGGTAGGCCAGTATGAAGTGGTTCGGCAGGTTCACCCCGCGGATCGGCAGGTCCAGGTCCTCCGCCAGCACTTGGTAGATGATCGCCAGCGACAGCGGGTTCCCCTGCCGCGCATCGATCACCTCGTTGATGTAGCTGTTCTGCGGCGCGTGGTAGTTCCGCTTGTTCCCCTTGAATCCGTGTATCTGGAAGAAGATGTGGTTGAACACGCGCACCTTCTCAAAGGCCGTCAGGTGGTCGTTCAGCTCCAGCCAGATGTCCTGCCGGATCGACGCCAGCCGCGCCTTCACCTTCTGCTCGTCCAGCTCCGGGTACCGGTACCGGCTGATGATCAGCGCCCCCTCCAGCAGGTCCGCGCAGCCCTCGTCGCGCCACGCGATCAGCCGCCGACGTACCTGGTCCAGGTGGATGGTGTGCAGGATGTCCTCGATCCGGTCGCGGAACAGGTCGCCATGCTCCTCAGAGCTCCAGGCCCGCTCCAGCTCGGGCACGATGCCATCGCCCAGTTCCACGATACGGTCCCGGATCTGGTGGAAGATCTGCTCGTCCGGGTCCTCGATCAGGGTGATCAGTGCGCGGATCTCGTTCTCTGCCATCGGCTGCGCGGTTGGGGGCGCAGCACGAAACTACCGGGCTCCGGCACCCCCGCGGCGGTCGCCCTGCGCAGGTTTCCAACGCCCCCCCTGTTGGATCCGCTGCCACCGGCCGTCCGCACGCGCCTCGCCCGCATTCTTATACCATGAGCCAAAGCACACCCAGCGCCGCTACGACCAGCGTTATCACATAGGCCACGGAAAGCCCCGCGAAGCGGAGCAGCCGCAGCCACACCCCGCCGGCGTACAGCAGCGCCAGCCCGCGCCACAGGTACCAGCCCGTGTACAGCAGGAAGAGCGACACCAGCACCTGGTTCACCACCACCAAGCCCTGCGCCCGGAACACCGCGGACAGCACCCCGTACACCGTGAACCACAGGAACACGAACGCGTGGAAGTGCGCGCTGAAGATGAACGGCTTCAGGTAGCCCTGCCCCGGCTGCCGGTACAGCAGCATCACCCACCCCGCAAAGAGCGGTAGCAACAGGAAGAACAGCTTCGGCAGCGTATCGGTGAAGAACCGGTCCCAGAACAACTGACCCGGCAGCGCCTCCAGCGCCGTGCCGCCGGCACCGTCCGCATTGCTCCAGCCCATCATCAGGAAGAACAGCACGCTCAGGAACAGGAACATCCGCAGCGGCGGTATGTACCGCGCTCGCCGCCCCGCCAGGTATTCCGCCGTCAGGTACCCGGGCGACAGAAGCAGCGGCCGCACGCTCCGGATGATCTTCGAATCGAACGTGAAATAGTCGCCCAGGAACTGCTCCACGAAGGAACGGAACGTACCATCGCCCACCGCCGCCTGGCCACAATGCGCACAGTACCGGTCCGCCGGGTCCATGGCCTGCTCGCAATTGGGACAAGTGGTCGCTTCCATCGCTCGGCGGACCGCCAATGTAGGTCCTGCATGGCTACTTTCGCTTCGTCATGCCGCTGTGTGCCGTGAACCTGTATCGGAGCGCCGCCCTGGCCGGGGCGCTGGCCATTGCCGGCATCGCCGCCGCGCAGGTCGGTGCACCCGCGGCCACCACGGCCGCCAAGCCCGTCCCAGCCCAGCCCGCCAAGGCTGTACCACAGCCCGTCCAGGAGGAGAGCATCACGTACCTCGGCCGCAAGCTCTGGTTCGAGGTCAAGCGCCGCCTCAACCTCACCACCGAACAGGAGGAGGAGCAGAACGCCCGCGACCAGAAGCCCGTGGACCTCAAGGTCGGCTCCTTCCGCGTGCAGCGGCCCGTCGCCACCGCCACGCCCGCCGCCACTGCCACGCCCGGCGTTCCCGCTAAGCAGTGAGCCGGTCCAGCGCCTCGCCGATCATTCGGTCGATCGCCGCGTGGTGGTCCTTGCTGTACTCCTTCCGCAGCCGGTTCGCCACCACCGTGCACACCGTCGCCACCCGGTGCCCCAGCATCCCGCCAAGGCCGTACAGCGCGCTCGTCTCCATCTCATAGTTGCTGCACCGCAACCCTTCATGCGCAAAGCCGGAGAAGCGCTCGTTCAGCCCGTCCACCGAGGGCAGCAGGCGCAGCTGTCGGCCCTGTGGCCCATAGAAGCCGCCCGCCGTCAGCGTAATGCCCACGTGGTTGCCCTGCCCCAGCATGCTCACCAGCTCCGCATCGCCCGCCGCCACATAGGGCAGGGGCAGGTTGTCCGGCCACTCCGTTCCTTCCACGAAGGCCGTCAGCAGCCGCGTCTCCGCGTCCGTGTTCTCATACGCGTAGTAGTGCAGCACATTGTCCATGCCCACCCCGTACGCGCTCACGATCCGCGTGTCCACCGGTATGTCCTCCTGCAGCGCACCGCACGTCCCCAGCCGCACGATCCGCAGCGAGCGGGTCCGCGCCCGCGGCTGCCGCGTCCCCAGGTCGATGTTCGCCAGCGCGTCCAGCTCGTTCAGCACGATGTCGATGTTGTCCGTCCCGATACCCGTGCTCAACGCGGTCACGTGCACACCCCGGTACTCCCCACTGTGCGAAACGAACTCGCGGTTCTGCACCCGATGCTCCACCTTGTCGAAGTGGCGGCTGATCCGGTCCACCCGGCCCTGATCGCCCACCACCAGCACCAGGTCGCCCAGGTGCTCCGGCCGCAGCGCCAGGTGATATACGGATCCATCGGGGTTCAGCACCAGTTCACTGGCGGGAAGCACTACGTCCGGTGGGGTCAGGGTGATGGGATGCATGGGAGGACAAAGTTGGATGGGAGGGGATGTAAAGATGAGTGAATGCGGGCGCACAGCATCCCGTACCCCCATCGAACAACGAACAACGAACCCCGACCAACGACCAACGAACCCCGAACAACGAACAACGACCAACGACCAACGAACAACGACCCCCGACCAACGAACAACGAACCCCGACCCCCGACCAACGCGATCCTACTTCCTCACTGCGCCGCGAACACCTTCTGCAGCAGGGCCGTCGTGCGCGCCACCGGGTCCTGCCGGATCGTCCGCTCCTCCTGGGCCAGCAGCGTGAAGAGGCCATCGATCGCGCGTTCCGTCACGTAGGCGTTCAGGTCGGGTTGCACCGCCTTGCCTCCGGTCAGCAACGTGGCGGTGTTGTAGGCGGTGGCCATGGGTTGCCAATAGCTGGTCAGCGCCACCCGGCTCGTGGCCTGCTCCACCACGGGCGTGAAACGTGCGCGCAGCGTGGCGCTCGTCTTCTCCCGCAGGTAGTTGGTAGCCGCGTTCTCACCGCCGCGCAGCAGCGTGAAGCCGTCCTGGATGCTCATGCTCGTGATCGCGTCCACGAACACCGCCACGGCCTCCTTCGAGGCCAGCTCCGCAGCCTGGTTCAGCGTGCGCTCGAAGTCCTCCACAGGCTTGTTGATGCCCAGGTCCGTCAGCGTGTTCTTCACCGCCATGGCCTCCTGCGGGAAGGGGATGCGGATCAGGTCGTTGCTCCAGAAACCGTTGCTCGCGCTGGCCTTCTCCACGCTCCGCTCGGTGCCCACCCGCAGCGCCTCCTTCAAGCCGGAGATCACCTCCTCGTTGCTCAGCGCGGCCGGCGCGGTGGAATTCAGGATGGACTGCAGCTCCTGCGGGGAACAGGCCGTGAAGAGGAGGGCCAGGGGCAGGATCAGGTGGAGCAGGTTGCGCATGGTGGTCAATGGATCGATCGGTGGGGGGGAGGGCCTTAGGCAGGGTATTCCAATTGCTTGCGCCATTCCTCCGGAACGGCGATGGTCCGCTGTGCCGTGTAGTCGAAGCACACCATCACGCTGCGCCCCTCGGCACAGAGGCCGGGCTGTTCGCCACTGGTGCGCCGGATGATGTAGCTGAGGTCGAAGCTCTTGCTGCCCACTGCGCTGCACCGAACGTCCACCTCCAGGGTATCGCGCAAACGGACCGGCATCCGGTAGTCCACCTCGTTGCGCGCCAGTATCAGGCCCTGCCTTCTCCAGTCGTGGTCCTTGGGGATCACCGTGTCCAGGTAGCCCATGCGCCCCAGCTCGAACCACTGCAGGTACACCGCATTGTGCACGTGCTGCGCCATGTCCACATCGCTGAAGCGGACCTGGATGGGGGTGGTGACGGTCTTCATTGGGGTAGTGTCAGGAATGACGGAACCATGTGATCGTCCACCCGATGGGTCGACGCTACAGGTTCCCTGTAGCAGGATGGGTGCCGATCCGCTGTTGCCAGCGATCAGGTGATGGGGTTCAGCATCACACTGAACACGGTGATGCTGTTCGGGTCGCGGTCGTAGAACAGCTTGTCCAGCGCCTCCATGATGTTCCGTGCGCGGAAGTAGGAGGTCTGCAGCGCGTTGTCACCACGGGCGCTCCATTGGATCGTATAGCTGCTGGTCCGCTCCTTGTAGGTGCGCACATAGTCCAGCATCGCGTTAAGCGCATCCAGCTTGTCAGAGCCCTGCGTGGAGTGGAAGAGGAAGCTCTGGTTGTGGCGCGGATTGATGGTGATCACATAGAGCTGCGTGCCCTTGTTCGTCTCCTCGTAGTTGAACACCAGATCGTCCTTGCCGATGCCGATATAGGCGCCGATCTCCTTCTGCACCCGCGCGATCTCCAGGTTCTTGTCCTTGGTCATGGTGGCATACCGTGCGCCTCATGCGGGCCGCACCGGTGCGTCAAAGGTACTGTAGGCCGAATTATGGCTCCGGTACTCCGGTACCAGCTCTTTCATGCGCCGCACCGCATCGTCCGCATCGCCCTGCATGGTCAGTTCAGGCAGGGCCTGCAGGAAGGACTTCAGCCGCTCCGCATCGCTCGCCCGCACCTTGCCGATCAGGATGCGCGGGTGGTGCGTCGGTAGCGTATCCTCCGTGCTCGCCAGCAGCTCCTCGTACAGTTTCTCGCCGGGCCGAAGCCCCGTGAACACCATCTCGATATCCACCCCGGGCACCAGGCCGCTCAGGCGGATCATCTTTTCCGCCAGGTCCGCTATCCGCACAGGCGCTCCCATGTCGAACACATAGATCTCGCCCCCCTGCCCCATGGAGGCGGCTTCCAGCACCAGCCGGCAGGCCTCCGGTATCGTCATGAAGTAGCGGGTCACATCCGGGTGCGTCACGGTCACCGGTCCACCCTCCTGGATCTGCCGCCGGAACAGCGGTATCACGCTGCCGTTGGATCCCAGCACATTGCCGAAGCGCGTGGTGATGAACTGCGTGCCGCCGTGCGTTCCATGCAGTGTCACCACCTGCTCTGCCAGCCGCTTCGAGGCGCCCATCACGCTCGTCGGGTTCACCGCCTTGTCCGTGCTGATCAGGATGAACTTCTCCACACCCTGTGCGCCCGCCAGACCGGCCAGGTGGTGCGTGCCCAGCACGTTCGTGCGCAGCGCCTCCAGCGGCTGGGCCTCCATCAAAGGCACATGCTTGTACGCCGCCGCGTGCAGCACGATCTGCGGTCGGAACTCCGCGAACAGCGCCCGCATCCGCTCCAGGTCCCGCACATCACCGATCCGCATCTGCACACCAGCGTCCCGCCCCTTCGCGCGCAATTCCATCTCCAGGTCGTACGTCGGCGATTCCGCCACGTCCACCACCACGATCCCCGCACAGGACAGCTCCGTCAGCTGCCGCACCAGCTCGCTGCCGATCGATCCCGCGCCACCCGTCACCAGCACCCGCTTGCCCGCGAACACGCTCCGCACCAATTGGTCGTCCAGCTTGATCACCGGCCGGCCCAGCAGGTCCTCGATCCGCACCTCCTGGATCTGCCCCGCGCTCAACTGCCCGTTTATCCAGTCCTGCACCGGAGGGATGGTCAGCACCTTCACCTGGGCCGCCATGCACGCGTCCACCACCTTCCTGCGGTTCTCCGGGTCGGGCTGCGCGATCGCGATGATCACCTCGTCCACCGCCAGGCGTTCCAGCAAAGTCGGCAACTCCGCCGTGGAGCGCACAGCGACACCTTCCAGGGTCCGGCCCACGCGCTGAGCCGCATCGTCCACGAAGGCCACCACCTTGTAGCGGCGCTGGCCCGTGCGCTCCAGCGTGCGCTTCGTGATCAGGCCCGCTTCACCCGCGCCGTGGATCACCACCCGCGCCTCCTCCTTGCCAGCCCCCTGCCTCCGCAGGTGCCGTATCTTGAAACCGATCCGCACCACGATCAGCACCATCGTGGTGGCCAGGAAGTCGATGATGATCACCGCCCGGGGGAGCAGGTACAGGCCATCCACCACGTGGTAGCGCACCACGCTCAGCAGCCCCAGCACCGCCGAACCGGCCAGCACCGTCAGGAAGATCAACCGGGCATCCTCCGTGCTCGTGTGGCGCACCATCAGCCGGTGCGTCCCCGCCAGCACGAAGCTCACCCCCCGCACCGCCAGGAACACCGGCAGCACAGGCAGCAGCAGGTCCACCTCATGCGCCGGTACCTGGAAGTTGAAGCGCAGCAGGTACGCCGTCGCGAGCGCCATCAGGCACAGCACCAGGTCGATCAGCAGGACACCCCACCGGGGGAATAGCGTTGGCAGCTTCATGGATCGGCGGGTGAAAAGTACGGCCACGCGCCACATCGCCGCAGGCTGTTTTCTTTGCGGTCCCTCCATGCCCAAGATCCTGTTCGTGGCCGCCCATCGGCCGGACCGCTCCCCCAGTCAGCGGTACCGGCTCGAACAGTTCCAGGAATACTGGGCCGCACACGGATACACCGTTGAGTTGGCCGCCCTGCTCGACGAGCGCGATGACCGCCTCTTCTATGCACCCGGCAGCCTCCTGGGCAAGGCCGGTGTGTTCCTCCGCGGCTGGTGGCGCCGCTGGAGGCAGGTGCGCAAGGCAGGGGAGGCGGACATCATCCTCATCCAGCGCGAGGCCTTCATGACCGGCAGCACACGCTTCGAGCGTGCCCTCGCACGCAGCGGCCGGCCTGTCATCTACGACTTCGATGATGCCATCTGGCTCCTCGATGTCAGTGAGGCCAACAAACGCCTCAGCTGGCTCAAGGACCCCTCCAAAACGGCACGCATCATCGCCCTCGCGGACCTGGTCATCGCAGGCAATGAATACCTGGCCGATTATGCCCGCCGCTTCAACCAGCGTGTGGAGGTCATCCCCACCGTGGTGGATACCGAGCGGTACAACCTCCCTGCCGTACATGCGGAGGGCAGCCCCATCACCATCGGCTGGACCGGCAGCTACACCTCCCTCACCCACCTGCGCCACAGCCTGCCCATCCTTGAAGCCCTCCATGCCCGCTACCAGGGCCGCGTCCGCTTCAAGGTCATCAGCGACCGCGAACTCATCCATCCCGGTCTGCCCATCGAGAACCTCCGCTGGAGCAGTCGCACCGAAGCCGAGGACCTCAGCGACATCGACATCGGCATCATGCCACTCCCTGACGATGCCTGGAGCAAGGGCAAGTGCGGCTTCAAGGGCCTCCAGTACATGGCTCTCGGGAAGCCCGTGGTCCTCAGCGCTGTCGGCGTCAACAACACCATCGTCCAGGACGGGGTCAACGGTTTCCTGGCCTCCGATCAGGCCGAATGGATCGCGAAATTGGCGCTCCTCATCGAGGATGGCGATCTTCGCAGGCGCTTGGGCCGGGAGGCCCGCCGCACCGTGGAGGAACGGTACTCCGTCAACGCATGGAAGCACCGCTACCTCGAACTCTTCGATCAACTCCTGAAAGACACACCACGCACATGACCGACCTCAAACGCACCGCGCTCAGCCACATCCACGAAGCACTCGGCGCCAAGATGGTGCCCTTCGCCGGATACCTCATGCCGGTGCAGTACAGCGGCGTCAATGATGAGCACCTCACCGTCCGCAACGCCGTCGGCGTCTTCGATGTAAGCCACATGGGCGAGTTCCTCGTCCGCGGACCCGGTGCCCTCGACCTCATCCAGAAGGTCACCAGCAACGATGCCGCCAAGCTCGCCATCGGCAAGGTCCAGTACAGCTGCCTGCCCAACGGCAAGGGTGGCATCGTCGACGACCTCCTCGTCTACCGCATGCAGCACGCCGATGACCATCACTACGTGCTCGTCGTCAACGCGTCCAACATGGCCAAGGACTGGGCGTGGATCAATGAGCACAACACCTTCGATGCCGAGCTCTCCGACATCTCCGACCACATGAGCCTCCTCGCCGTGCAGGGCCCCAAGGCTGTGGACACCCTCAAGGGGCTCTTCGCAGAGGACATCGCCGCCATGCCCTACTACACCGCCATGTACGCGGAGATGAAAGGCGTGGGGCTCGTGCTCATCAGCACCACCGGATACACCGGGGCTGGTGGCTACGAGCTCTATGTGCCCAACCACCTCGCCGAGGCCGCCTGGAACACCATCATGGAGGCCGGTAAGCCCCATGGCATCAAGCCCTGTGGGCTCGCCGCACGCGATACCCTCCGCCTCGAAATGGGCTTCTGCCTCTATGGCAATGACATCGATGACAGCACCTCGCCACTCGAGGCCGGGCTGGGTTGGATCACCAAGTTCACCAAGCCCTTCATCGACGCGGACCGCCTCAAGCAGCAGAAGGAACAGGGCGTGGCCCGCAAGCTCGTCGGCTTCGAACTGCTGGAGCGCGGCATCCCCCGGCACGACCATCCGGTGCTCGATGCCACTGGGACCGTCGTCGGACGCGTCACCTCCGGCACCCAGAGCCCCAGCCTGCAAAAGCCCATCGGCCTGGCCTACGTGCCCGTCTCCATGGCGGCGGAGGGTTCGGAGCTGTGGGTGGACATCCGCGGGAAGGCCCTCAAAGGACGCGTCGTCAAACTCCCGTTCATCCAGCAGGCCTGATGGAAGGCGTCATTCGCAACCCGAACTACCGGCACCGGGTGGAGGTCTGCTTCGTCCCCAGCCAGTACCCGCTCTATGCCCAGGAAATGGGCATCGTGGTGGTCATCGACGTGTTGCGCGCCACCTCAGCCATGGTGGCGGCCTTCGAGCATGGTGTGGACCGCATCATCCCCGTTGCCACCACGGACGAGGCGCGGGCCTTCATCGGACGCGAGGGCTACATCGCCGCCGCCGAACGCGACGGCCAGGTGGTGGAGGGCTTCCAGTACGGCAACAGCCCCCTCGCCTACGTGGGTCAGGACCTGCGCGGCAAGACCATCGTGATGACCACCACCAACGGCACCAAGGCCATCCAACTCGCCAGGGAGGCCCGCCAACTGGTCATCGGGTCCTTCCTCAACCTCACCGCCCTCAGCGAATGGCTCGTTCAACAGGACGATAACATCCTCCTCTTGTGCTCGGGGTGGAAGGACAAGTTCAACCTCGAGGACAGTGTTTTCGCCGGTGCCGTCATGGAACGCCTGCTCGAATCCGGTAAATTCGGTGTGGAGGAGGATTCCTCCATTGCAGCGAAGTACATGTACATGGCCGCACGGGACAACTACATGGGCATCCTCAAAGCCGCGCCGCGCAGGCGACGCATCGAACAGCTGCACCTGCTGCCTGACGTGAAGTACTGCCTCACCCCGGACCAGAGCAGGGTCATCCCCATCCTCAGCAACGGCGAGCTCGTGCGCATGGAGCGGCCATGATCAAGCGCACAGCCATACTCCTCCTCGGCCTGTTCCTGCTCCTGGTGTGCTTCCCACAGCGCACCGCGGAGCCGGCCCGCGCCTGGGGCTTCTACGGTCACAAGCGCATCAATCGCATGGCCGCCTTCACCCTCCCGCCTGAACTCTTCCCCTTCTTCAAGCGGCACATCGATTTCATCAGCGACCATGCCGTCGACCCGGACCGACGGCGCTACGCCGTGGAGGGGGAGGCACAGCGCCACTACATCGATCTGGACCACTTCGTCAAGCCCGGTCAGCGCATCGCCGATGTCATGCCGCGGCGATGGGAGGATGCCGTGGCCCGTTACACCGAGGACACCCTGCAGGCCTACGGCATCGTTCCCTGGCACATCCAGGTCATGTACGCCCGCCTCATCCGCGCCTTCCAGCGCGGCGACCTCGATCGCATCCTCAGCAACGCGGCAGATATCGGACATTACATCGGCGACGCCCACGTGCCCCTGCACACCACCAAGAACTACAATGGCCAGCTCACCGGCCAGCACGGCATCCATGCGTTCTGGGAATCGCGCATCGTGGAGCTCTCAGCGGAGCAGTACGACCACCTCGTGGGGCGTGCCACCTACATCGACCGGCCCTTGGAGTTCGCCTGGGAGGCCGTCGAAGCCAGCCACGCCCTGGTGGACTCCGTCCTGCGCATCGAGAAACGGCTGAGCATCGAATACCCGGAGGACCGCAAGTTCGCGTTCGAGGAGCGGGGCAGGGGCGGCATGCGCGTTTACTCGCGCGAATTCGCCAAAGCCTACGAGGACGCCATGCAGGGCATGGTGGAAGAGCGCATGAACGCCAGCATCGCGGCCGTGGGCAGCATCTGGTACTCCGCCTGGGTCAATGCCGGCCAGCCCGATCTGGACCGCATGGAACAGAAGGAGGTCAGTGACAGCCTGCGGACCGTCATGAAGGCGGAGGAGGAACTGTGGAAGGCCAACCGGAAGGGGTACGGCCGCGATCACGAGTGACCCCCTGCGGCCCGGCGCGTGCGCGGATCCACCGGCATGGTGCCGTACACCAGGTCCCAGAACGGTGAACTCACTCCGAAGGCCCTGTCGTCACCCGCGAAATGATGCAGGTTGTGGTGCTTCCACAGAGCAGCCAGCCAATTCTTGGGTGGTGGGTACACATGGATCGCGTAGTGGATCGCGAGGTATGTGGCGTAGCCGGCTAGGAATCCCCCTCCGAAGGCCAGCCCCATCGGCCCCATCAGCAGCCGGAACAGTCCCACGAACGAGCCGGCCACCAACACGCTCATCACCGGTGGCAGGGCCAGCCGACGCTTGTCACGCGGATGCTCGTGGTGCACGCCGTGGAAGATGTACTGCACGCGTGCCCTGCGCGGGCTGTCCGTACCCATGTGGTAGAACCGGCGATGCACCGTGTACTCAACCCAGCTGAAGAAGAACAGCCCGGAGAGCGCCAGCACGATCACTGCAAGCGCGGGGAGCACCGCCATGTCCACCACCCACCACAGCGCCACAGCGCTCGTGGAGTAGAAGATCACCAAGGGGAAGGCGATGTGCGTGCGCGTGAGAGCCTCGAGCAACGGGCTCCGGAAGATGCGACCACCACTGTTTACGTTCCGTGCTGCCATCACAGAGAAGAACGAGAGAGCAAAGGTAGTGCCGAAGAAAGGACCCGGTGGGTGCGACACGGACGTTCTTCAGCCCACGGTCCGTTCCACGCTCGATGTGTCGGTACCGACCACTACATTTACACCCCGTTCTTGAGAATTCCGGGCATTTAGCTCAGCTGGTTCAGAGCACTACCTCGACAAGGTAGGGGTCGCTGGTTCGAATCCGGCAATGCCCACCGCAGGGTCCGTTCAGTTGAACGGGCCCTGCTTGCTTCCCGCCCCTTTCGGGCCATGTCCGGCTTCCAGTACGGCACCCCCGACCCCAGCAATGGCACACCGGACCACCCGCTCGTTCACCATGATCGCCGCGCATGTCAGCGAGAAACAGAACTTTGTCGCAGAATATGCAATGTCCTCTGATACGCTCGAACGTCCGGTAGCAGCCGACCGATGCCTGCTCGCCGTAGTACCTTGGGTCCATCGCCGGTCACGGGCCAGCGCGGGCCTCAGCCTTCCATCCTCGTTGAACATCAGCACCGACCACCACACAACATCACCATGAAGTACATCCTCACGCTCCTGGCCTCGGCAGCCTTGATCGGCACGGCTGCCGCCCAGAACGACATCGATGCCAAAGCCCGCGAAGCGGCCGCTGCTGCTGCGGCCGCGCGCCATACCGCCGACTCCCTTGACGGCAAGTGGATCCGCAAGGGCATCGTCACCATCAACATGACCCAGGTGAACCTCACCAACTGGGCGGCCGGTGGCTTCAGCTCGGTGAGCGGCATCGCCATGTTCAACGGTACCGCCAACTGGAAGAAGGGGCGCCGTGCCTGGGATAACAGCCTCATCCTCGCCTTCGGTGGCCAGCACATCCACAACGGCACCGATCCCCAGAAGACCGATGACCGCATCGAGCTCAACAGCAAGTACGGCTACGAGTTGACCAAGGCTTGGTACCTCGCCAGCGTCTTCCAGTTCCGCACCCAGTTCACCGAGGGCTTCGATGCCAACGGCACCCGCATCTCCAACCTGCTGGCGCCCGGCTACGCGCTGTTCGGCCTGGGTCTCGACTACAAGCCCAACGACAAGTTCACCGCCTTCATCTCGCCGGTCACCGCCCGCGTGGTCATCGTCACCGACGAAACGCTCTGGGGCGGCAGCACCGATCCCGAGCTGCGGGTCTACGGGGTGAAGAACGGCAGCACCACAGAGTTCGAGCTGGGCGGCTACATCCGCGCCCAGTACCAGACCGAACTGGCCAAGAACATCACCTTCCTCACCCGGGGCGACCTCTTCAGCAACTACCTCCGCGATCCCCAGAACATCGACGTCACCTGGGAGACGCTGTGGACCTTCAAGGTGAACGACTGGTTCGCTGCCACGCTCAACACCGTGCTCATCTACGACCACGACACCAAGCTGCCGCTGGTGAACGATGCCAACGAGACCGTTCTGGCGCCCGCCACGCAGTTCAAGCAGACCCTGGGCATCGGCCTCACGTTCAATCTCTGATCCATATCCGATCCACCTGCGGGGGCGGTCCATCGGGCCGCCCTTGCTGCGTTCAGGGAGCGAAGCGCCACGGCCGCTCCAGGGGCTCCACCAGTGCGTACTGCGCGGGGTTGTGCTCACGCAGGCCCACACGCATGCCACGCACGGCCAGCGGTCCCCGCTCCCGGTTATACAGGTACAGCTTGAGCTGCATCCCGGCACCGTCCCGCGCCAGGTCCGCACGGCGCAACGCCACGCACAAGGTCGCCGGTCCGATCGCCTGGCCCATCGCTCCCAGTTCCCCGGTCCGGTAGAACACCGTACTGTCGCCGTCCATCACCTGTGCCACCAGCGCCGCATTGCCCATCGGCTCCTGCACCTCCACATCCAGCTCCGCCTCGATCCACGTGTACCGATGTGCAGGAAGCTGGTCGATACCCACCTCGTACAGCAAGCCGAAATCCCGGTCGCGCAGGTCCCAGTGAGGCACGCTGTCCGCACCCATCGTACGCACGGGAAGGTCCGCGATGTCCCAGCCATCGGCCCCATGCGACAGCGGGTCAGCTCCGGTCAGCCGCACGCGGTCCTGCAGCAGCACAGCCGGGCGTTCCTTGGAAAGCACGCACCACTGCCCCTCGTTCAGGTCCACGCGGCGCAACAGGTAGGGATAGTGACGCTGGATGCGCATCAGGCGTTCCGGCTCGGCACCATTGGTCCATCCGAAGAACACGGTGCGTGCATCCAGTTCGGTGAGCAGCGCGTCCAAGGCATCATCGCCCAGCCGGTCGCGCAGGTATACCGGCGAGAGCGTATCACCCGAACGCGCCTGATAAATGCGCAGCATGTGCTCCGGTGCATCGAACAGCACGGCCACGGGATCCGTGGTGCTCGCGCGGAACACCTGCGCCTGCTCCACCAGTTCGGCATAGCGGCCGTGCTCCAGCAGGCGGTAATGGGCACGGTCCTCCACCAACGTGCGCACACCCAGGAAGGCCAGCAAGGCAGTGCCCACCAACGCGGGCAGCGCGTTCCAGCGGTGCAGACCGGCGAGCGCGAACAGGGCGAGAAAGGGGAACGAGAAGACCAGCACCGAATGCTGCAGCACCGGCGCGCGCAGCAGGCTGTAGCCCATGCCGATCACCAGCGGTGCCAGTCCCCAGAACAACAGCAGGGTCCGCGGCCAGCGCGACACTCCGTCGGCGACCGTGTTCAGCGCACCACGCACCAACGACAGCAGCACCAACGCCACCAGGAACAAGGCGAAGGCTGCACTGCCATGGGCCACCCACCAGAGATGTTGCACCGGCCAATCCAATGTCGGCGGCGCCAACCATTCACCCAGACCACCATGGCCAAGTTGCGCGAAGAAGATGGGCAGGTTCGGCAGGTAGAGCAGGGCGGCCACCCCACAGGCCACGAAGTAGGCGCGCCGTTGCGTGGGTGCCAGCAGCGGCAGGAAGCCCGGCACCAACAGCCCGGTCAGCAACAGGGCGAAGTGGTGCGTGTAGGCGCTCAGCACCATGGCCAATGCCGCCAGGATCAGGTGCTGTCGCCTGTTGAGCGCTGCGTAACGCGTCAGCTGGTCGGCGAGCAGGGCGGTGGTGAAGAGGCCGATGGCGTAGGGCCGCGCCAACTGCGCGTAGAGCACGAAGTATTGCGTCACCGCCAGCAGGGCGGTGAGCAGCACGGCGGGGGCGGGGCCGGTCCAGGCCAGGGCGAAGCGGTAGAGCAGGGGCAGGGCCAGCAGCGCCAGCAGGATGAAGGGGAACTTCACCGCGGCCTCACTGGTGCCGAAGAGGCGGGTCCAGCACCACTCGAACACCTGCACGCCGGGGGGGTGGGTGTCCAACTCCATCACCCCTGTGCGTACGGTCTCCTCCAGTGTGGGATACAGGCGCACCAGCGCGCTCAGCTCATCGTGGGTGAAGTCCTGCGCGGGAAGGTCCCAGAAGCGCAGCACGGCGGCCAGGGCCCAGAGTACGAGGAAAGCGGCGCGGGCCCACGGTGGGCCGGGCAGTGGTGCGCTACCCCAGCGGGCGAGATGGTCGCGCCAGGCCATGCCGGTCATCGTTCGCGGTCCATGTCGCGCTGCACATCCTTCGCCTTCAGGCTCTCGCGCTTGTCGAAGGTCTTCTTGCCCTTGGCCAGCGCGATCTCCAGCTTGGCAAAGCCGTTGGGCGCAATGAACAGGCGCGTGGGCACGATGGTCATGCCCACGTCCTTCAGCTTGCGCTTCAGCTTCTCCAGCTCGCGCCGGTGCAGCAGCAGCTTGCGGTCGCGCTTGGGCTCGTGCACGTAGTGGATGTTGGTGCCGTAGGGGTTGATCTGCATGTTGCGCACCAGCAGCTCCTCGCCCTGGAAGGTGCAGAACGCCTCACCGATGGTGGCCCCGCCTGCGCGGATGCTCTTGATCTCGGAGCCCATCAGCACCAGCCCGCACTCGAAGGTGTCGAGCAGGGTGTACTCGAAGCCTGCGCGGCGGTTCTTTACCTCGATGGGTGGCTTGGCGTCGGCCATGGGGCCGCGAAGCTACGGCCAATGCGGGGCACAGGCGTTCGCCGTTGTCATGGGAGTCACCCCAGCCCCACATCCAGCACCATCATCACCACGAAGCCTCCGATGAAGCCAAGGATGGGTACATCGCTGTGGCCGCTCTGCTGGGTCTCGGGGATCACCTCTTCGATGACCACGTAGATCATGGCGCCGGCCGCGAAGGCCAGGGCGTAGGGTAGAAGGGGCTGCATCCACAGCACGGCCAGGGCGCCCACCACGCCGGCCACCGGCTCCACGATGGCGCTGAGCTGGCCGTAGAAGAAGCTCCGTCGACGGCTCAGTCCCATGCGCCGCAAGGGCATGCTCACGGCGATGCCCTCGGGGAAGTTCTGCAGGCCGATGCCGATGGCCAGGGCCACCGCAGCGCCGATCGTGGCTTCCGGGATACCCGCAGCCACACCACCGAACAGCACGCCCACGGCCAGTCCTTCCGGGATGTTGTGCAGGGTGATGGCCAGGATGAGCAGGGTGCTGCGCCGCCAATCGGTCTTGGGGCCTTCGCTGAGCTTGGGATCGAAGTTGATGTGCAGGTGCGGCACGTACTTGTCCAGCGCAAAGAGGAACAGTGCGCCCAAAAGAAAGCCCACGGCGGGCGGCAACCAGGGGATCATGCCCATGCGTTCGCTCATGTCGATGCTGGGGGCCAGCAGGCTCCAGTAACTGGCGGCGATCATCACCCCGCCGGTGAAGCCCAGCATGCCATCGAGCCAACGACGGCTGAGGTCCTTGAAGAAGAAGACCACCGCAGCGCCCGCCGCCGTGACCAGCCAGGTGAAGGTGGTGGCCAACAGCGCGGCCAGCACCGGGTCCATGCCTTCGAACCAGGTAACGATGCGTTCCATGTTCAGATGATCTTGACGATGAGGTTGGTGCTGACCTGTTCGTTCAGCAGAAGTCCGGTGCGTAAGCGACTGCTCACCTCCACCGAGTTGTCATACTCGAAGCGGCGGGTGATCGTGAGCTGGGTGCCGAGCTTCAGCCCCAATCCATCGAGCAGCTTCAGGAAGGCTGGCGAGGAGTCGCGCACACCAACGATATAGACCAAATGGTCCTTCTCCACACCCGTGAGGGGCAGCGCACCCACCATGTCCACCACGCGCCCTTCCTTGTCCGGGATGGGGTCGCCGTGCGGATCGAAGCGCGGATGGTCGAGGAACTTGTCGAGGCGATCGTGCAGGTCCTCGGTGCCCACGTGCTCCAGCTGCTCGGCCAGCTCATGCACTTCGTCCCACTTGTAATTGAGGTGGGTTACCAGGAAGGTCTCCCACAGGCGATGGCGCCGAACGATGGAAGTGGCCACCCGCAATCCGTGCTCGGTGAGCCCCGCCCCGCGATAGGGCCGGTGCTCCACCAGCCCCTTCTCGCTGAGGCGCTTCAACATGGAGGTGACCGAAGAGGCTTTCAGGTCCATGTGCGACGCAATGGCAGTGGTGCTCACATCGCGCTGCCCACGCTCAGAGAGGGCGTAGATGGCCTTGAGGTGGTTCTCCTCGGAACTGCTTCTTTCTGCGGAGGGTGAGAACATTGAGGCAAAGATAAGCATTAATTTAGCCGCGTCTAATTTTTGGATCGGGATCAAGGTCATGGTTCAGTCTGTTGCCCGTATTATCTTGCTGCTCTGTGGGTTGATGGTCTTGTGCAGCGCTGTGCATGCCCAGGCCGTGAGCGGACGGGTATTGAGCGGCGGGGTTCCCGTCGCCTATGCCAATGTGGCGTTGATCGGTACCACCCAAGGGGCCACCACCGATGGGGAAGGACGCTTTGCGATCGCCGCTGTACCGCCGGGTCGCCACACCCTTGCCGTGACCTACGTGGGCTACGCTGAATTGCGACGGACCATTGATGTCGTCGCCAGGCAGGACCTTGCCTTGGGCGACCTTCAGCTAAGTGCCGCAGTGGTCGATATGGACGAAGTGGTCATCACCGGCACCCTGCGTGAAGTGTCGCGCGCCGACAGTCCCGTACCCGTGGAGGTCATCGATGCGCGGCTCTTCCAGCGCAACCCAGGCGCCAGTCTCACCGAAGCCGTCTCGTTGCTCAACGGGGTGCGCTCCCAGAACCTCTGCGGGGTCTGCGCCACCAACGACATCCGCATCAACGGCATGGAAGGGCCGTACACGCTGGTGCTGATCGACGGCATGCCCATCGTCAGCGGATTGGGCACGGTCTACGGCTTCAACGGCATCCCGCAAGCGCTTATCGAGCGGGTGGAAGTGGTGAAGGGCCCAGGCGGTGCGCTGTACGGCAGTGAGGCCATGGGCGGCATCCTCAACATCATCACCAGGGATCCGACCCTGGCGCCCCATGCCGCGGTGGACGCCAGCACCACCACCTGGCTGGAGCACAACGTGGACCTGGGCTTCACCCTGCGCAAGGGCAAGGTGAGCAACCTGCTCGGGGTGAACGTGTATTCGTTCCAGGAGCGGATGGATCGCAACCCCGTCACCGATCCCGTGGTGGCGCGGGGCGATGGCATCACCGATGCGCCATTGACGCAGCGCTTCTCCCTCTTCAACAAGTTCTCGGTGCAGCGTCCGGAGCGGCGCGTGGCCAGTCTCGCAGTGCGCTATGTGGAGGAGGACCGCTGGGGTGGGCAGCTGTCGTGGACGCCCGCCGATCGCGGCAGCAACAGCATTTACGGCGAGGCCATCCGCACGGGCCGTTGGGAGCTCATCGGTCAGTACCAGCTGCCGGTGAAGGAGAAGATCATGGCCTGGTTCAGCTACAACAGCCACCTGCAGGACAGTTGGTACGGCACGCAGTACTACCGGGCCGAGCAGCGCATCCTCTTCGGTCAGCTCTTCTGGAGCGGGCGCGTGGGTGGGCGGCACCACCTGCTGGGCGGCGCGGCCTACCGCCATGTGTACTACAATGACAACACCACGGCCACCCAGGTGGGCGAAGCGCCACAGATCCGCGACACGCCACAGCGCAGTCCGTTGCCGGGCCTGTTCGTGCAGGATGAAGTGGCGCTGAGCGATTTGCACACCCTGCTGCTCGGCTACCGGCTGGACCACGACCGCATGCACGGACCGGTGCATTCGCCGCGCATCGCCTACAAATGGGCACCGAGCGGGCGCTGGACCCTGCGCGGTACCTTCGGTACGGGCTACCGTGTGGTGAACCTCTTCACAGAGGATCATGCAGCGCTGACCGGTGCGCGACGCGTGTTGATCGCCGAGGAACTGCGCCCGGAGGAGAGCATCAGCGGTCTGCTGAACGTGGTGCGGCGTTGGAGCGGGGAGGGGCGTTCGTTGAGCCTGGACGGCACCCTGTTCCACACGCGTTTCAGCAACCGCATCCTACCCGACTACGACACCGATCCGGACCTCATCATCTACGCCAACCTGGACGGGCGCGCGGTCACCCAAGGGGCCAGCCTCAACGTCGATGCGCGCTGGGGAAAGGCGTGGAAGCTCTACACGGGCATCACGTGGATGGACGTGTTCTTCGAGGACCGCGCCGCAGATGGTCGCTTGCAGCGGCAGGCGCAGTTCTTCGCACCGGAATGGTCGGGCACGGCAACGCTGGGACACCAGTGGCGGCGCTGGAGCACCGACCTCTCGGGCCAGTGGAACGGCCCCATGCGGGCGGTGGTGCTGCCGAACGACTTCCGGCCTGAGCGCACACCCGGCTACGCGCTGGTGAACGTGCAGGTGCGCCACACCTTCAACGACCGCTGGGAAGTGTACGGCGGCGTGCGCAACCTCCTGGACTTCGTGCCCACCGATGCCTTGCTGCGGCCCTTCGATCCCTTCGACGCTACGGCGGACGATCCCGTGGCGAACCCCAATGGCTACACCTTCGATCCAGGGTATGCCTTTGCGCCGCTCATCGGTCGGCGCGGCTTTGTGGGGCTTCGGTGGACGTTGCGGTGAGGTGACGCAAGCAGCAAGGCCGGTACCTTCGCCCCGATGTACGCCCTGCTTCGTCCACTGCTCTTCTCCATGCCCCCCGAGCGGGCGCACCACTTCACATTCCGCCTGCTGGAGACCGCTGCCCGACTGCCCGGAGCACTCGCGTTGACCGGTGGCGCCAAGCCTCCCGCCAAGGCAGCGGTGGAGGTGATGGGGCTGAGGTTCCCTTCGCCCGTGGGGCTCGCCGCCGGCATGGACAAGGACGCCAAGCATGTGGATGCCATGTCGGCCCTGGGCTTCGGTTTTATCGAAGTGGGTACGCTCACCCCCAAGCCACAGCCGGGCAACGAACAACCGCGCCTATTCCGCCTGCCCGCCGACCGCGCGCTGATCAACCGCATGGGCTTCAACAACGGCGGTGTGGTGGAGGCTGTGGAACGCTTGCGGAAGCGCCGTCCTGGCATCATCGTAGGCGGCAACATCGGCAAGAACAAGACCACGCCCAACGAGCAGGCAGTGGAGGATTACGTCAGGTGCTTCGAGGCGCTGTACCCCGTGGTGGACTACTTCGTGGTGAACGTGAGCAGTCCGAACACCCCCGGCTTACGCGAGCTGCAGGAGAAAGGGCCGCTGTTGGAGATCCTCGCAACATTGAAGGGGTTGGGCGATCAGATGAGCGGAAGATCGGATGATCGGATAATCAGGCCCCGGCCGATCCTGCTGAAGATCGCGCCTGACCTCACTGAAGCACAGCTCGACGATGTGTGCGCTGTGGTGAAGGAGAGCGGCATCGCCGGAGTGATCGCCACCAACACCACCATCTCGCGGGAAGCCCTTGCCACACCGAAGGCGGAGGTGGAGGCGATGGGGGCGGGGGGCGTCAGCGGTGCGCCGGTCCGAAAGCGCAGTACTGAAGTGGTACGCTACCTGCGGCAACGGTTGCCGCGGCCGTTGGTCATCATAGGCGTGGGTGGCATCGACAGCGCCGAAGCAGCGATGGAGAAGCTCAACGCGGGCGCTGATCTTGTGCAGGTCTATACGGGGCTCATCTATGAAGGACCAGCGCTGGTGAAGCGCATCAACCAGGCTTTCGCCATGCAGAACCGCAGTTAGTTCCTGGCCGTAGATGACGCAGATGAACGCGGATATGGATAGGTGGCTATCGGCTGTCGTGCATTTCATCTGCTCCATCTGCGTCATCTGCGGCCGAACCGTTCCATCACCGCAAGGCCAGCACCACCCTTGATCCATGTCCATCATGCCCCCGATCAAACTCATCGAATGCCCCCGCGACGCCATGCAAGGCATCGGGCCCTTCATCCCCACCGAGCTGAAGGTGGAATACCTGAACGCCCTGCTGCGCGTGGGCTTCGACACCATCGACATCGGCAGCTTCGTCAGTCCCAAGGCCATCCCGCAGCTGGCGGATACGAGCGAGGTACTGGCCCGCATCGACCGCAGCGGCACCACGAGCAAGCTGCTGGTGATCGTCGCCAATGAGCGGGGCGCGGAGCAGGCGGTGCAGCAGGAGAGCGTCACTTACCTGGGCTATCCCTTCAGCATCAGCGAGACCTTCCAGCAGCGCAACACCAACACCAGCATCGAAGGTTCGTGGGGACGCATCGCACGCATCGCCGAGCTCACGCAGGCGGCCAACAAGGAGCTGGTGGTCTACATCAGCATGGCCTTTGGCAATCCTTACGGCGACCCGTGGAACGCGGAGGTGGCGTTGCACTGGACCGAGCGGCTGGTGCGCGAACTGGGCGTGCGGATGATCGCCCTAAGCGACACGGTGGGCGTGGCCGAACCGGCGGACATCACCAGCATGTTCACCGCGCTGGTGCCCGCACTGCCAGTGGTGGAGTTCGGTGCACACCTGCATTGCAGCCCCGACAACTGGAAGGTGAAGACCCAGGCCGCGTGGGACGGTGGTTGCCGCCGCTTCGATGGGGCCATCAAGGGCTACGGTGGCTGTCCCATGGCCGAGGATGAGCTGGTGGGCAACCTACAGATGGAGCTGTTCGTGCAGCATCTGGAGGAGCGCGGTGTGCGCACGGGACTTGACCTATCGCAGTTGGAGCGTTGTGTGGTGCTGGCGGCGCGGGTGTTCCCGGCGTAGGTGTTCGGGGCGCCTTTCGTCCCGGCCAACTTCAGGCATCGGTGCCTATTTCGTAGGGCCGAACACCAGCTGTCCGAAGGCATGCCAGTCCCAGACCTCGTGGAACCAGCAGTCTCCGAAGCTGTATACCAGCTTCAGGTTGTAACCGGCCAACATGCCAAAGACCGCGATCGGCAACCAGCGCCCCCAGCGACGAGAGGCGGTATCCGATAGTGCTGTTAGCGGCACTGCGAACAGGGCGAGGTACTCCACCATGATGCGCCCGCCGAACCCGCAGCCGAAGTGCCAGACCCACCACGACGCGCCGAGGTAACTAGTGATCACCATGGCGAACACGGCAACGACCGCCGTGATCCTGTCACGCGCGTGCCACAGCCCTGCTGCGCTCAACGGAACCAACAGGTACAATGGTGTGTAAGAGAAGAGGCCATTGTTGGGGGCGAACCAGAACTTCAACAGTTCAGGTGAGGCCCAATTCGTGAACCCTTCATTCACATAGGGCCAGGTGACCGCGCTTCCGAACGCATATCGCCAATAAAGGAGCTGGGGTATCCATACAAGGAATGCGCCGGCCATCAGCAGCAGGTACGCTGCAGGCCGCAGTACCATCAGCCTCCTCCACCCAGCGCGAATTTCCTCCGCACACACGAAGGGCGCTGCCAGGAGGAACACCAGATTGGTGGGACGCACCAATACGATCCAACCGGCAACAAGGCCGATCAGGAACAGGAGCCAGGTTCGTTCTGCCCCCCTGAAGTATTGGTCGAGCAGCAACAACAGCAGGGCGAATAGGAAGAACGAATACACGTGGGACATCCCGGGGTCTCCGATGGTGTAATAGAACAGGTTGGACCCGGCATAGATCCCGAGGAGGGTCCACGCGGTCAGCCGGTCCCCATGGCGAGAGCGCAACAGCATGAACAGGAACAACAGGCCAAGCGACAACAACACAGGCGTAGCCACGTCCACGATGATCCGATCCACCGGCCCGTAGTGCCCTGCGGAAATGCCCATGACCCGTGCGAGGCCGTGTCCTGCGAGGTAGAACGGTGCTTGGAGGAGGGCAACACCGCTGGTGTACTTGGTCAGGATCTTACCGGTCAAGGTGTCCAGCGTGAACCCATGACCGGTCAGGGTATCGAGCCCCGGCGGAAAGCGCCGTGCATCGAAGCCGAACGAGGTGGCGGCGGGCAGGTACATGAAGTATCCCGCCCGATCGGCCCAGAGCTCGCCATGGTAGGAGTAGGGGTCCGACCGGCTGTGGCGGTTGAGGGCCAGAAAGATGTTCAGGCCCGTCAGTATCACCAGGACCAGGACGATGGTCTTCGGCTTCATCGCGTTGGCTGCAAAATAGCCCGGCTACGCGTATGTCCGCTTGAGCTCCAATACAGTGATCTCAGGAGGCATGCCCACGCGCCCCGGAAAGCCGATGAACCCGAAGCCACGGTTGACATAGAGCTGCTGGTCACCTTCGGCATACAGGCCGGCCCAATGCTTGTATACCCATTGCGCTGGACTGTAGGTGGCGCTGCCGATCTTCACACCAAGCTGCGCGCCATGGGTATGGCCGCTCAGGGTCAGGTCAATGCCCGTTCCCTGCACTTGGTGCTCCCAATGTGTCGGGTCATGGCTCAGGAGGATGCGGAACGGGAGGTCCTCCGTACCGGCCATGGTCCGTGCCAGATCGCCATACTGCTGGAAGCGATGTCCCCAGTTCTGCACACCCAGCAGGCCCACGTGCTGGCCTTCGCGCTCCACTGTCGTGTGTTCATCCAATAACAGCCGGAAGCCCATCTCTCCATGGATCGCCTTCAACCGTTCGAGGTTGGCCGCCTTGTCCGATGCGCTGGGCCAATTGGGATAGTCGCTGTAATCGTGGTTGCCGAGGACAGAGAACTTGCCCATCCGGGCCTGCAGACGGGCCAGTTCGCCGATGAACGGTTCGGCCTCATCTGCGTAGTCGTTCACCAGATCGCCGGTGAAGACGATGATGTCGGGGCTCTCCGCGTTGATCAGGTCCACGCCGTTGCGAACCAGGGACAGATCACCGCCGTAGCTGCCCAGATGCATGTCGCTGATATGCACCACCCGCAGGCCTTCGAAGGCCTCTGGAAGCCGCGGGGAGCGCACC
This sequence comes from uncultured Chryseobacterium sp., assembly GCA_964476665.1. Lineage (GTDB taxonomy): Bacteria > Bacteroidota > Bacteroidia > Flavobacteriales_F > PHOS-HE28 > PHOS-HE28. Next base: position 36,111 of record CAYZBO010000015.1, read on the forward strand.
GGCACACGGGTCACATTGAAGCGGCTCCGACCCTTGGTCACACCGTACAACACGCCTGTGAAGGGGATCGCCGCAACGATCAGCCCCAACTGGCTGAGGAACCGGACACGATCGATCTGCTCCCCCGGGCTATCCACGCTGCCAGGCAGCAGCCGGGCCCACAGCCAGCGTCCCAGATGGAGCAGATCGTCCATGCCATGGAACACCACCATCACCAACTTGGGCAGGAAGAACAGCAGGAAGAGCGCCACCAGGCTGAAGGCCCAACTGTGGTCCCGACGGACCTGGGGGTTCTGCATGCTCACGATGCTGTACACGATCACCGCGAGGATCCCGATGGATACGAACCAATACAGGAACCTGACCATCCGCCGCAACACGACACTGTGATTGCCCAGCGCTGTGTTCAGTCCTTTGTATGCGTAGAGGTCAATGGCGATGAGCACCCCGATCAAGATCAGGGCATTCCAAAGGTGGGTGGGCTTCACGGTACAAAAGTATCCCCTGCGATGCCCTTGTCGCGTATCCATCAACGATCGAAAAGTGTATTGATCCTGTCATTGGAAGTATCTTGCCACGGGATGGACCATCGGGCTTGCATCACAATACCCAGCGCACGCTTGCGTACGGCATGCTTCCTGGTCATGTGCTGTTGTATGGGTACCGGTCTTGCCGTCGGCCAATATTGGGAGCGCACGTACGGTGGCCTGGGTGTGGACCGGTTGGCACAGGTGGCGGCTCTTCCGACCGGGGATCTCGTGGCAGTGGGCTCAACAGGCAGCTTTGGTCCCGGCGGTGGGGATGCCTATGTACTCGTATTGGATGAGGACGGTGCGATCTTGCGTTCCTGTGTGCTCGGCGGCCCGGGCGTGGATGCAGCACGTGCGGTGGCGGTCCAGGCAGATGGCATGGTCGTGGCCGGCACCGTGACCGATCCCACCACCGGTGATTACAACATCGGCCTGTGGGGCATGGACCTTGCCGGAGCGCTGCTATGGGAACGAAGCATCGCCACCTCCGCCTGGGAACTGGGGATCGGGATCACCGCCATGGATGGAGGGTGGGTGGTGCTTGGGCATTCCTACACCAACGGTACGGGCGATGTCCGCATGGACCGACTGACGACAACAGGAGAGGTCATGTCCACTGCATCCTGGGGCGGGGAGGACGATGATGTGCCTACCGCCATCGCCGCCCATCCGCTCGGTGGCCTGCTCGTCACCGGCACGCGAAGGACTTCGACCCGGGATGTCGCCTTCCTGGTGAAGTTCAATGGTGACCTGGGCGAGGATTGGGCGGTCACGCTTCCTTCTGACAGCAGCGAGACCGCCCATGGTGTCACGGTGTTGAGCAACGGGGATATCCTGGTGTCAGGCAGCACACGCGAAGCCAGCGACGATCTGCAACTGTTCATCGCCCGCTTCACTTCCTCGGGAGACCAGCTTTGGAAGCGGGTCTATGGTCAGATCGATGACTTTGAAGCCTTCAGCGCTGTGGAACGCACTGACGGGGGACTGGCGGTCATTGGCTACACGAAGGGGTTCGGACTTGGTGGCAAGGATGTTTACCTGCTACTGGCAGAGCCGGAAGGTTGGTTCCAGCAGGGTCTGACCTTTGGTACGGGACTGGACGATGAAGGCCGGTCGATCTGCACCACTGAGAACGGGTTCCTGCTGGGGGGCACGACCGATGGCTATGGCCCAGGTCCGGCAGCGTTCCACCTGATCCGTACCAATGCGGCGGGATCCACGGAAGGAGCACAGGTCAACACCACCTTTGACCCGGTTGACGTCGCAGAGGTCGGTGTACCCGAACTGGGTTTATCGCCCAACCCTATGCGGGCCGGTTCAGAACTGACCATCGAGCATCCCTTTGCCGGGCCTGTCGCGTGGCGCCTGACCGATGCCGCCGGTCGTCATGTGGCCCATGGCGTTTCGCAGGGCGGACTTCGAACGTTACACCTGCCGGCGGTCGGGGCGGGTCTCTATACCTTCCATCTTTACGATGGGAACGGTAGTGGTCTGCGCAGCAAGGTCATGGTCGTATCCGCCCCATAACCCATGTCCTCCATCCTCCTCATCCACCAGCTCGCCGGCATCATCGCCTTCGTGGTCGCGCCGTTGGCCATGGCCGCCGCCAAAGGCAGCCAGGCCCATCGCCGTTGGGGGAAGCTCTTCTTCTACAGCATGCTCGTGGTGTGCCTCACCGCCATCCTTGCGGGCATCATCCGCCCCAACCCCCTGATGGCACTGGTGGCGGTCTTCAGTTTCCACCTCGCTGCTTCCGGCTATCGCTCCCTCGCCCTTAAGAAGCTGCATGAGGGACAGCGCATGGCCAAATGGGACTACATCCTCCATGGCACGGCGGCCGTCGTCAACCTCGGGATATTCCTGTGGGGCACGCTCAACCTCACCTTTGGTCGCGCGGATGATGCCGGCATCATCTTCACAGCCTTCGGCATCCTTGGGCTGTTCCTCGTGTGGCGCAACGTCCATCAGTTCTACAAGCGTTCCGTGGACAAGCGCGAATGGGTCTACATGCACATGAGCGGTTTCATTGGCGCTTACATCGCCACGGTCTCTGCCTTCAGCGCGGTGAACCTCACTTTCATACAACCCATGTGGATTCAGTGGCTCTGGCCAACCTTTGTGGGAGTGCCGTTCCTGCTGTGGTGGATCCGCCGTTACCGGTGGGAGTTCACCAAGGGTAAGCGCGTCAGCGAGGTGTTCCCACGCATGGACCGCTGATCGCGTCACCCCGGATACCTTTGGCCGCATGCCCATCGGCGGTCCTACCATCCTGGTGCTCTACACCGAACTGGCGCCCTACGTGCTGGCCAGCTTCCAAGCGGCGGTGCGCACCCTGGGGGCCACCTTCCATGTGGTCCGCTGGCCGGTCAATAATGAAGCGCCGTTCACCATGGATGCGGATACGGGCATCCACCTGTATCAGCGCCACACCTACGACCGTGCCGCCCTGCTGCGGCTGGCCAAGGATGTTCGGCCTGACCTGGTGATCACCAGTGGCTGGGTGGACAAGGATTACCTCGCCGTATGCCGCGCCATGCAACGCGAACGCATCCCCACGGTGATGAGCTTCGATACGGCCTGGACCGGCAGCGCGCGGCAATGGGTCTCGGTGCTCGCTTCGCGCTTCTGGATGCCCTTCACCTTCAGCCATGCCTGGGCCACCGGCGCGCGTCAGACGGCCTATGCCCGACTGCTCGGCTTTCCCGCTTTCCGCATCCACAGCGGCTTCTACAGCGCCGATACCGAACGGTTCCTTGCCCTGGGCGACACGCTGCTGGCCCTACGCACCAGCACCTGGCCGCACCGCTTCCTGTGCGTGGCGCGCTACATCCCCACCAAAGGGCAGCAACTGCTCTGCGATGCCTTCGCCGCGCTGTGCGATGCCGGTGAAGCAGGGGACTGGGAGCTGCACCTGGTGGGCACCGGTGAACTGCAGGCCGAGGTGGCCGCTTCGCCCAGTGGACGCCATCCGCGCATCCACCATCGTGGCTTCAAGCAGGTGGATGAGCTGCCGGCCGTGATGGCCGATGCCGGTGTGTTCGTGCTGCCCAGCAGCTACGAGCCATGGGGAGTGGTGGTACATGAGCAGGCCGCTGCGGGCATGCCGCTGCTGCTCAGCGATGCGGTGGGGGCTGCCGAACGGTTCCTGGAACCGGGTACCAACGGTGCATCTGTACCCGCCACGGACCTTGCCGCCTGGACCGAAGCACTGCGTTCCATGGTGCGCAGCAGCGATGCCGAGCTCCGTGCGATGGGGCTGGCCAGCCGGGTACGCGCCGAAGCCTGGACGCCCGATCATTGGGCACGGACCCTGCAACGCATCCTTCAGGACCGATGAAGCCGCAGGTGCTCGTGTTCATCGACTGGTACAAGCCACACTTCAAGGCCGGCGGTCCGGTGCGCAGCATGGTGAACCTGGTGGAGCACCTGGGGAGCGAAGTGGATCTCCACATCGTGACCGGGGACCGTGACTATACGGCATCCGATGCGAACGCTCAACTAGTGGTCGATCGCTGGACCACCCAGGACCTCGGTGAACAGGTGTGGTACGCATCTCCGGCAGGACGCAGCATGCAACGGTGGAAGACCCTGCTTCGCGAGCGGCAGTGGGATGCCGTCTACATCAACGGCATGTGGTCGCGATGGAGCAGCCTGTTGCCCCTCTGGCTTCTGCGCGGCAGTACGCTGCGGCGCATCGTGGCGGTCCGGGGCATGCTCGCTCCGGGTGTCATGGTGCAGAAGTCCCTGCTGAAGCGCATGGTGATCCTCGCGTTGCGTGCCACAGGATGCTTCAAGGGTGTGGAGTTCCAAGCCACCAGTGCTGAGGAGGTTGAGGATGTGCAGCGGTGGATCGGACCGCGAACGAAGGTCCACCTGGTGCCCAACCTGGGGCGCAGGATCAGTGATGGACCGCGTCCCCCCATTGTGAAGAAGCCCGGTGAACTGCGGCTGGTGAGCGTGGGTCGCATCGCACCGGAGAAGAACACCCTGTTCGCCATTGAGCGGCTGCGCGCGTTGACCGGTGATGTCCGCTTCGACCTGTACGGCACAGTGTACGATGAACACTACTGGCAGCAATGTCAGCGCGCCATCGCGCAGTTGCCGCCCCATGTGCGGGTCCAATGGCAGGGCGAGCTGTCGCCCGATCAGGTGCCCGTTGTACTGGCAGCAGCACACGTCACCTTCATGCCCAGCTTGGGCGAGAACTTCGGTCACAGCATGCTCGAATCGCTCAGCGTGGGCCGGCCGTTGCTGATAAGCGACCGGACCCCGTGGAAGGACCTGGAGCGCCAGCACGCGGGTTGGGACCTGCCTCTGGAGCGCCCCGAGTCCTTCCGGTCAGTGCTCGAGCGGCTCCTGTCCATGGACGATACCGCTTATCAGGATTGGTCACAGGGCGCTTTGGAGCTGGCTGTGCGCTGGCATGCACAAGGCGATGCACTGCAACGCACCCGAAGGCTGTTCACGCCATGATCGGACCGCTCGATCCATCACGGTACAACGATCCGCCGGGTGATGCGCAGACCTTGGTGTTCGAGCAACAGTAGATAAGCTCCCGCCGTGAGCCGGGTTCCGAGGGGGCCGTCCTCGCGCGCCGCGCGATGAGCGATCGTTCGTCCCATGGTATCCAGTACACGTACGTCGATGGCCTGTCCTGCATCCAAGCCGCGCAGCTGCACATCGCCTTCGAGCACCCAGGTGCGGATCGTCCGGCCCCAGGCTTCCTCCACGGAGGCGCTCGGCCCCCAGATCGAGGATACCCACTCCGGCTGATCGATGAAGGGGTTGCGGTTGCCCTGGATGTTGAAGACCGCGTTGTTCCGCGCCACCTCCTTGGGGCTCACGGGATCCGATGCATGCCACTCCAGCAGCATGTTCTCCGCCCAAGGGAGGAACGCTCCCCCGGACATCATGGGGCTGTTCCAGCTGCTCAGCTCCGGCAGGTATCGCACCAGCATGTAGAAATAGCTGCGTGCGAAGTCACCCTTATAGGCATCAATGGGTTCGAAGACCACGCCGCTGCAGCCCGGGTAGATGCACGTTCCCACCTTGCTGCCATTGCTGCCCACCCATGTGGTGGATCCAACCTCTCCATAGGCATTGTTGCCGCGCTTCTGATTGGCCCATGCATCGGTGGGGTAGAGGTGGAAGAGGTCCGTGCTGGCGGGTACCGAGCTGTCGAACCAGCTCTGCGGAAAGCTGTGCTCACGGTTGAAGCAGTCGCCTTCCTCATTGTAGGTGCCGCACTGGTCCGTTCCGAATTGATAAATGTAGGCCGGTGTCCCGTCCGGAACATCGGAGTACATGTCCCACACACTGCCATCGGGGCGCGCATCGCATGCTTCGAACGCAGCCCATAATTGGCTGTTGGCAAGGGCGATATGGTCGTCTATGATGTCGTGCAACGCGCTGCGCAACGCTTCTCCGTACAACCCTGAAGCAGGTTCATAGTAACCCGCAGGGGGCTGGGCGAAGAGCGGCAACGGAAGCGCAACAAGGGCCAGACGAAGAACGGAACGACGCATTCCGCGAAGGTACAGCGGATGCGGTCGTGGTTCCCGCAGAAGAGTTGGTTCCACGGGCATTTCCAACGGGATCGGGGGCGCTGTTCCAACGCATACGGTGTACCGGGGTCCATGTACATCGGTATGCATGGTCCGAAGGCTTTCGCTGGTGCTGATAAAGAAGAAGGGGACCACGATCGTGGTCCCCTTCCCGGTCGGGCGGTAAGCCTGGCTTATTTGGTCTTGTTCACGATGGCCGTGAACGCGGCGGCATCGGCGTAGGCGATCTCCGCGAGCGCCTTGCGGTCCAGGGCGATATCGGCCTTCTTCAGGCCTGCCATGAAGACGCTGTAGCTGGTTCCGTTGAGGCGGCAGGCGGCGTTGATACGCTGGATCCACAGACCCCGGAAGTCGCGCTTCTTCAGCTTGCGACCGTCGTAGGCGTGCTGCAGACCTTTCTCCACCGTGTTCTTGGCAACGGTGAACACGTTCTTCCGGCGACCGAAGTTGCCTTTCGCCATATCGAGGATCTTCTTCCTCTTGGCCTTGCTTGCTACTTTGTTCTGACTGCGTGGCATGTTCCACTCTTGGTTTTTGGGCGTGAGCGTTCCGTCTCGCGACGAACTCTTTGGTGCTGCACGTCCTGGTTAACGCTACCTATTGGTACCCGGTGCGGATGGGGTTGCTTACTTCAGGAGGTCGAGCACGTTCTTCTTGTCGCTGGGGTGCACCAGCGCCATCTTGGTCAACGCGCGCTTCCGCTTGGTCTCCTTCTTGGTGAGGATGTGGCGCTTGAACGCGTGCTTGTGCTTGATCTCGCCGGTGCCGGTCAGCTTGAACCGCTTCTTGGCGCCGGACTTGGTCTTCATCTTGGGCATGGCCGCTCTTCGTGTTGGTCTTACAGGGGTGGGGGCTCTGAGCTCCCGGGGTTACTTGTTCTTCTTCTTGGGCACCAGGTACATGATCATGCGCTTGCCTTCCAGCTTGGGCATGCTCTCCACCACGGCCATGTCCTCCAGGTCCTGCGCGAACTTCAGCAGCAGGATCTCACCGCGCTCCTTGAACACGATGGTACGGCCGCGGAAGAACACGAAGGCCTTCACCTTGTGACCCTCCTCCAGGAACGCCCGTGCGTGCTTCAACTTGAAGTTCACATCGTGCTCATCGGTGTTCGGACCGAAGCGGATCTCCTTGATCTCCGCCGTGGTCTGCTTGGCCTTGATCTCCTTCTGCTTCTTCTTCAGGTCGTACAGGAACTTCTTGTAATCAACGATGCGGCACACCGGGGGCACCGCCGTGGCGCTGATCTCCACCAGGTCCAGACCCTGGTCCTCCGCCATGCGCAGGGCCACATTGAAGGGGTACACACCCGCTTCAATACCTTCACCCACCACACGCACTTCGTTGACCCCGTAGATCCGGTTGTTGATCCGGTGTGGATCTTCCTTGATCACACGGCCCCGCATGGGGCGACGACCACCGCCTCCGGAAGGACGCGGGCCAGGGGGACGATTGAAGGGAGGACCTGCCACTTAATTGATTTTGGTTACTGCTGGGATCATTGGCCGCTGAACTGCTCCGCGATCCGCTCCTTCACCAACCCGGCGAAGGCTTGCGGGGACATGGTGCCCAGGTCTCCCCGGCCATGTTCCCGCACGGATACGGTGCCGTCAGCGGCTTCCTTCTCCCCGATGATGAGCATGAACGGCAGTTTGGCCAGTTCCGCGTCGCGGATCTTCCGGCCGATCTTTTCGTTCCGTTCGTCAACGGAGGCGCGAATATCGGAACTTTTCAGCACATCGGACACCTGCTGGCAGGCCTCCACGAACTTGTCGCTGATCGGCAACAGGATGGCCTGCTCCGGCGTGAGCCAAAGCGGGAAGCGTCCTGCCGTATGCTCGATGAGCACCGCCACGAAGCGTTCCAGGCTGCCGAACGGCGCCCGGTGGATCATCACCGGACGGTGTTTCTGGTTGTCGCTGCCCACGTATTCCAGCTCGAAGCGCTCGGGCAGGTTGTAGTCCACCTGGATGGTGCCCAGCTGCCACTTGCGGCCCAGGGCGTCCTTCACCATGAAGTCGAGCTTGGGACCGTAGAACGCGGCCTCGCCGTATTCCACCACCGTCCTCAAGCCCTTCTCGGCCGCTGCTTCGATGATGGCCTGCTCGGCTTTTTCCCAGTTCTCATCGCTGCCGATGTACTTGCTGCGGTCCTCCTCGTCGCGCAGGCTCACCTGGGCCTCGTAGTCCTTCAGGTCCAGCGCCTTGAACACCAGCAGCACCAGGTCGATCACCTTCATGAACTCCTCCTTCACCTGGTCCGGACGGCAGAACAGGTGGGCATCGTCCTGCGTGAAGCCACGGACCCGGGTAAGGCCGTGCAGCTCACCGCTCTGCTCGTAACGGTACACCGTGCCGAACTCGGCATATCGGATGGGCAGGTCCTTGTAACTGCGCGGACGGCTCTTGTAGATCTCGCAGTGGTGGGGGCAGTTCATCGGCTTCAGCAGGAACTCCTCACCCTCGTGCGGGGTGTGGATGGGCTGGAAGCTGTCCTTCCCGTATTTCTCGTAGTGACCGCTGGTGACGTAGAGGTCCTTGTGGGCGATGTGCGGGGTGGCCACCTGTTCGTAGCCGCTCTTCTCCTGGGCCTCCTTCATGAAGTTGACCAGCCGTTCGCGCAGCGCGGTGCCCTTGGGCAGCCACAAGGGCAGGCCGGGACCCACCTTCTCGCTGAAGGTGAAGAGGTCCAGTTCCTTGCCCAGCTTGCGGTGATCGCGCTTCCGGGCCTCCTCCAGCAGCGTGAGGTATTCCTCGAGTTCCTTCTGCTTGGGGAAGGTGACGGCATAGAGGCGCGTGAGCTGCTTGCGCTTCTCATCGCCGCGCCAGTAGGCACCGGCCACGCTCATCACCTTCACGGCCTTGATGAAGCCGGTGTCGGGGATGTGCGGCCCGCGGCAGAGATCGGTGAAGTTGCCCTGCGTATAGAAGGTGATGTCCCCATCGTTGAGGCCCTCGAGCAGTTCCAGCTTGTACTCGTCGCCCTTCTCAGTGAAGTAAGCGATGGCCTCGGCCTTGCTCACTTCCTTGCGCACGTAAGGACTCTTCTTCGCAGCGAGCTCCTTCATCTTGGCCTCGATGGCCTCGAACTCGTTCTCGCCGATCGTGCGGTCGCCCAGGTCGATGTCGTAGTAGAACCCGTTCTCCACCGGGGGGCCGATGCCGAACTTGGTGCCGGGGTAGAGGGCTTCCACCGCTTCGGCCAGCAGGTGCGCGCTGCTGTGCCACATCGTGGCCTTGCCTTCAGCGTCGTTCCAAGTGAGCAGGGAGAGGGTGCAGTCGCCCGGCAGGGGGCGGTTGGCGTCGCGTACTTCGCCGTTGACCTTGGCACTGAGCACGTTGCGTGCCAGGCCCTCGCTGATGCTCCGGGCCACGTCCATCGCGGTGCTGCCGGGAGCGTACTGCCGGACCGATCCGTCCGGGAGGGTGATGTTGATCATGCGTGCGCGCCCCGGCTCCGATACGAGGGGAACCGTTGCGGGCCGCAAAGGTAGCTGAATACCAACGAAGTGTAGCTGCCGCACCGGCGCGGCACCACCATGGACCTAGTCACAGTGGATGAAGAGCAGCTCTTCGGTGCTGCGGTCGCCCAGGTCGTGTGCAGTGTGCA
>CAYZBO010000016.1:0-4149 GCA_964476665.1 uncultured Chryseobacterium sp.
GACTGCCCGGCATGGTCCGCCACGAAACCCAGGATGCGCAACTGCAGCGGACTGAAACCCGAGCCGGTGGCCTCCTCCCAACGCATGGCGCGCGACACCTCACCGATGCGCTCCAACAGGCGCGCCAGGTGGGCGTTCAGGGGATCGTCGCTGTGCGGCTTGCGGGTCATGGCGGAAAGGTATCGTACACACCGGGACCCGGCCGCGCGGACCGGGTCCCGGTGCGTTCATTCTGGGCGCTTCAGCCCTTCACATCGGCCATGCTGGCACCGTGGTTGATGTGCAGCACATCACCACCGACCACCAATGCCGGCACGCTCTTAACGCCGGCGGCCTCGGCCTCGGCAATGCGGCCGCGCTCCTGGCCCAGGTGTACATGTTCCACTTCGTACCTGCTGCGGTCCACCAGTTCGGTGATACGATCCTCAGCGTTGATGCACACCGGGCATCCGGCGTGGTAGAAGACTGCCTTTTCCATGTTCTTCGGTTTTAAGGGTTGATGTGATCGGGTGGGGACGTCCTTCCCGGGACAAATATAGTTAGGTTTCCTTACTTTTGTCCCGATCGATCCATCGAAGCCGTGAAACACCTTCTCACCCTCCTGTCGGCCCTCCTGATCGGGATGGCCGCGCAGGCCCAACAACGCATCAACATGAACGAACAGACGAAAGCGGCCGAAGTGGCCGTATGGGACACCTACGTTACCCGCAAGGACGGCCGGGTGATGCACTTCGACATCATCGCACCCAGCAGCCAGCGCGACACGGCCGTGATCCATGGCTATGGCCGCGCCTATCTGGAGAGCAAGGGTGAAGGCGGACAACGCTTGACGGCGAAAGAGTGCCGCTTCTGCCACGTGCGCGCGCTTCGTCCCCAGTGGGAGGCCGACATCCGGCGCCAGGGCTACTTCATCCTGGAGATGGAGAACTGCGACTGACGGCGCTACCACGCGAACCGCGCGCGCATGGCCTCCAGCTCCTGCACGAGATACCGTGTACGATCGGGCTGGATCGCGTGCAGCCGTGCATCACGCGGCACCTTCAGGCTGAGCAGCTCCAGATGCTGGTCCACGAAAAGGAACTCCAGCGTGGGATAGAGCGTGCGCAGCGCCTCCACCAGGTCCAGCACGGAGAGGTCGTGGTCCACCAGGTCGAAGGTGCCGGAGAGCGGGTCACCATGAACGAGTGCGCCGAGTGTGCCCATCACGCCATCGATGTGGATGAAGGGCCGGCGCTGGAGCCCGCTGCCACTGATGGAGATGCGGCCCTTGTGGTGTGCCTCGAAAAGGAAGCGGTTGATGACGGCATCAAAGCGCACGCTCCGGCCCGGGCCGTACACATTGCCCAAACGCAGGATCGCCACCGGGCGGTCGTCCATCAGGCGCTCCATGTGCGTTTCGCCGCGCCGCTTGCTGTGGCCATAGGCCGAACGTGGTGCGGGCCGCGCACCGCTGGTGGCCGAAGCCTCGCCCGATCCGTACACCGCGGTGCTGCTGAGGTACACCACGCGCGCATCGGGTGCCACATCCGCGATGGCGTAGACCACCTCGGCCGTGCCCCAGTGGTTCACCTGCTCGAAGTGGTGGTGCCCCGCATCGGCGAAAGGGGTGGTGACCTTGGCCGCCAGATGGAACACACGGTCCATGCCCGCCAGCTCCTTCCGCAGCTTGCGCGAGTCAAGGATGTCGCCCTGCACGAAACGCACAGGCCCCCTGCCCATGCGCGGCCCCATGAAGAGGCCGTGATGTCCCCGGCTCAGGTCGTCGTACACCACCAGCTCGGTGATGCGCTCATCCGTGGATAGTGCGGCCACGAGTTCCGCACCGATGTATCCGGCCCCGCCGGTGATCGTGATCTTCATGGGTCAACTTGCGTTGTGCCTTCCTTCACCAACTCCGTGTTCAACCCGCACTCGGTCTTGTTCAGCCCGAACCAGCGGCTGGTGCGTTCATCGTAGCCGTCCATCAGCTTTCGGGTGCAGGGCTCGCAGCCGATGCTGCCATAGCCCTCGGCCTCCAGCGGGTGTTCGGGCAGGTCGTGCGCCTTGCGGTACTCGAAGACCATGCGCGCGTTCCAATCCAGCATGGGGTGGTAGCGCAGGCAGCCGAAGCCAGCGGGCTGCTCCACCTGCATGGCGCGGCGTGCAGCGCTCTGGTCGGCACGCACACCGTTGATCCAGACATCGTACTCGGCAAGCACCCGTTCCAAGGGTTGCACCTTGTTCAGGTGGCAGCAGCGATCGGGATCCCAGGTGTACATGAGCGCACCGCTGGCATCGCGCTGCTGGCTCTTGGGCACGGCGGGCCGCAAGCCGATGAACTCCAAACCGAGCCGCTCCTTCAGCACATCGCGGAAGCGGAGCGTGTCCGGAAAGAGGTAGCCGGTATCCACGTAGTAGACCGGAATGCGCGAGTCGATCCGCGACAGCATGTGCAGCATGGGCACGCTATGCCCTTGGAAGCTGGTGCTGGCAAAGAGGGTCCTGCCCTCGGCTTGGAAGGCTTTGACACGATCGCGGAAAGCCTCGAAGGTGGGCATGGGTGCAAATGTGTATCAGCGTTTGGGCGAGCGCCTGACACAGATCAGGCAAACCAGCGGATCAATACGTCCCAGGCACCGCCTCATCCACCACCAGGATGAAGTCCGCCTTGCCCTTGTGCTCGGCGTCGAGCCTGTTGGCATCAGCTTGTGTGGTGGTGGCGATCGTCACGATGCGCAGCTCCGGCCGTGAGCGCTTCAGGTACCAGCCGATCCCCTCGTAATTGTCCGAGTGGTAGGTGCCATTGAAGTGCAGGAAGCGTGTGCCGGGCTTGAAGTTCGCGAGGATGAAATGCGCCATGGTGGCATCCTTCAACGCCTGCGCCATGGGCATGGTGGGGCTGGCATGACCGTGGCCCATGTCCAGCATCGCTTTGTAGCCGGGCAGTTCTGGATCATACGCGATGGGCAGCGGGGCGATCCATTGCTTCTCGTTATCGGGCAGGGTGTCGAGCGCTTCAAAGCCGCCCTTGTACACCATGCTCGCGTAGCGGCGCGGCACGTTGGTGGCAATGAAGCGCAGGCCCTTCTCCCTGGCCAGATTGACCAGTGGTGCATAGTCGCTGGTATGGTTCTTCCACAGGCGGGCCAGCGTGTCGAAGGCGGACTGGTCGATCTCGCCGCGCAGGTAGCGGTCCAGTGTGGCTTGGTCATCGGCCTCGATCATCTCGGCGCCCATGGCGAGCGGAGCCTTTGCGGCCAACTCGCGCGCCACCACCAGCTGCAGCCAATGTGCGATCGCGCTGTTGTGCTGTTCGCCGAAGAGGATCACATCGGCACCACCGAGCGCCTTCATGAAGGCCTTGTGCTTGGCGGTCTTGCCCTGTGCGGTGAAGAGGAGGGAGGCAAGGAACAGGGAGAGGGTGCGCATGCGTGGGACTTGGATAGTACCAAGGTAGTGTGATCCTGCTGCTTCGAACCCTGGTCCCAGCTCGCATGGCGCGCCTCGAGAAGTTACTCCTCGCCGGTCACACTTGCTCGCTAGGTGTCCGTAGCGGCGCTCGTGGAGGCCCTGGTGCTGGGCAACCATCTGCCGGGCCGTGATGAAGAACGCGGGAAGGAGGCCTGAACGCAGCGTTTTTCGGGGCCATTGCCGTGGATGATGCCCGCACCGGACCTCCACGGAGCGGATCACCGGTCCGTGCGTTCCAGTGCTTCGAGGGAGTCCAGCAGCAGCGAAGCGTCCATCCACGGTTCGCGCTGCAGCTCATCAAGCACCGCGGGCTGTACATCCAGGAGGTACACCGTACGCCCTTTTGCCCGGAGCTGTTGAACGATACCGTGCAACCTATGCAGGCCCGTGGCGTCGATCAGCGGCACATCGCGCATGCGCAACACCACCACCATGTGCCGGTCGTTGATCTGTTCCAGCACATCCTGGAATTTCTGTGCTGCCCCGAAAAAGAGCGGCCCGCTGATGTCGAAGAGCCGGATGGCGACCCGATCATGCCCTTGTTCTGTCGTGAACTCCTCCTCCCCTTCATGGGCGGTACCCAGTACCGGACGCAGATCGGTGATGTCGCTCATCCGCTTCATGAACAGGAAGGCGGCCAGCACCATGCCCACTTCGATGGCCACCACCAGGTCCACCAGAACGGTGAGGAGGAAAGTG
>CAYZBO010000016.1:4249-16240 GCA_964476665.1 uncultured Chryseobacterium sp.
CCGCCGATCTGTACGCGCGATCCGCCCAATGCGCTGATGAGAAAGCCTGCCACGATGGCCGTCACCAGGCCTTGTACCGGCGTTACGCCACTGGCGATGCCGAACGCAATGGCCAGTGGCAAAGCCACGATCCCGACGACCATGCCCGCCTGTACATCACGGCGTAATTGGACCGCTGGTATCCCCTGCCGCAACAGCGACCAAAGTTTGGGAACGAACTCCGGCATTGTGTGCGAAGGTACCCGCAAGCCCGGAGTGCGGGCTGATCATGATCAGGGCTCCCTTCGTGTTCGACCCGGAAGCGTTCCTGTATGCACGTTCATCCGTTCCTGTTGCGCTTCACCCATTGCCTTTCATTACGCCGATGCGTAGGCTTCCCTCAACCAGCCCATGAGGTCATTATCCAGATGCGCCTCGATCCCCAGGGCCACGCGGTGGGTGGTCATGCCGTTGAAGGCGCCGCCGCTCTTGAGCCGCTCGGTGCCGGGGTGTCCCTTCAGTTGGATGCCCACGTCGAAGCGCGTCTTGGTGCTGGGCTGCAGGATGGCGAACTGCTTGCTGCGGCGCACGCTCACGTAGCTCTTCTTCACGGCCAGCTCCACATCGGGACCGAGCTGTTGCACGGCTGCGGCGAGCGCATCGTACAGGGGGCGCCAGTGCTCCTTGCCGGCGAACATGGCGGTGAGCAGCGCATCATCGTCGCCCACCGAGGCCGCATCGGTGCCCAGGAACTTGAAGGCCACCAGGTTCGCATGGCCATAGGAGAGGCCGTGCTTGTCCTTCAAGTGCTTGAGCACCTGCATGTGCTTGGTGAGGCCCGATGCGCGGGCCACAGCGGTCCAGTGAGCGAGGGGGCGTCCGGTCCTCTGTTCCAGGCTGGCCAGCAAACTGGCCTCCATGTCCTTGGCTTCCATGGGCGGTAGGTCTATGGTCGAAGATAAGGTCCTGTGCTCACCGCTGCGGCAGGCGGAAGCGCACGGAGAGGTGTACTTCGGCCGTTACCCGTGCATGCCCATTTGGGCACGTTCGCATTAAGATGTTGTCCGGATCGGAGACCCGGTACTACGTCGGCCCGGCTGCCTCAGGGGAGACACCGGCCGACCCTGTTGTTCGATGCATCCTTGTCGGATGAGGACCCTCTGTTGCGCGTGGAAGGCTAACGAAATGCTGTTGTACAACATGCGACCCTCGAGTGACAGAACGCTCCGCAGTGGTCTGCGATCTTTTGACACGCGTGACGATCATCACGGACAACCGCTGTTGTACAGGCCCAACTTTGATGCATACCAACAACGCATTCCCATGGATCCGGATCGGTCCCGCATCCGTACACTTTTGGTGACCGCGCTTCTAGCGCTTACCGTGGCCTCCTGCTCCATGGACTAGGTGGCCGCTCCCGCGCCGCGCACTGCCGCTCACCGCCGCTGAACAGGACATGCTGCTGTTCATGCTGGAGGAGGAGAAGTTGGCGCGTGATACCTACACCGCCTTGGAGGCGCATTGGGGCACCGCCGTGTTCGCGAACATCAAGGCCAGCGAACAGCAGCACATGGACAAGGTGAACGGCCTGCTTGAGAAGTTTGGCGTACCCTATACTATGATGCCGGCTGGGGTGTACGCTGACAGCACGCTGCAAGAGCTGTATGACCAGTTCATGGTCGATGGCCTTGTGAGCGAGTTGCAGGCCCTGCATATCGGCGCCACCATTGAGGACCTCGATATCGTGGACCTGCAACAACGGATGGATGCCACAGGCAATGTGGACATCGACGCCGTGTTCGCCAAACTGCAGTGCGGCTCCGGCAACCACCTGCGGTCCTTCGTGGGGGGTCATCACCACGATGGGCGGCACCTACGCGCCACAGTTCCTGGACCCGGCCGCCTATGCCGCCATCCTGGCCGCATCCAATGGCTCTTGTGGGGGCGCGTGAGGCGGATCGGCATACCTCAGTTGGCCGAGTCCGATGGCTCAACACGTACAGGCCCCGTGGACATTGCTCCACAGGGCCTGTACACGATGGGTGGAAAGCGGCGTCAGCTTAGCTCGTTCAGAAGTGCGCTCCAACGCAGGGCGATCTCCAGTTCACCGCCGGGAAGGTCGCCATGCCCGGCTTCGAACAAGAGCAGCTGGCTCGGTGCGGGTGACCCGGGAACGGGGTGGAACACCAGGGCAACGCGCTCCAGCAGTTGCTGGCCTCCGCGAAGCCGTTGATCCACCTGCACATGGCGCACCAGCCGAAGGTCGATCTGGCGACTGTCCGGTGCGTGCGCGTTCCGGCTGATGAAGAACAGGACGCGACGCTCCTTGTCAAGTCCGATGGTGATGTCCCCACTGACCTCCTGCTGGTGCAGTGTGCATCCCGCGTTGGCTGACAGCTGACGCAGCGCGTTGCGCAGCGTTGACCGCGCGCGTCGCCGCCGCCTCAGATCGAGCAGGAAAGGGAGGGAAAGAAGGGACAACGTGATGAGCCCCACGAGCAGGGTCGCTCTATCGATGATCATGTGTTCAAGTGTTGAAGGTTCCGGAAAGGGGGGGCGGGAGCCGCCTGTCAGGCTTGCGCTCCTCGGTGCGGACCATTGTTGGACGGTCCTCGGAAGACCTTCACGGTCACCAGAAATGGTGATGAGGGAAGAGCAGTGTACAAAGGCGCAGCGCAGGTCTGCTGCGCCACAGCCTGCGGAGCAGCCAGGCACGGGTGCAGCGTACGGTGCGCTCGGTGCATTCCCGCATGGCTGCCAGCGGGACCGGGCGTAGTTTGCTCCATGGGACGCCATGGCCACTGGGCCAGGCCACCAGGTGGTCGCCTCCGCTGGAATGCATGCTCGCCCCGTACGGCAACAGGGCCACTCCCGAACGCACCACCTTGGTGCCGGGCTCCGAAGGACCGCTGTGTGGGATGGGAGACCCCAACAGCCACAGCAAGGCCGTTAACAGCAGTACTGTGGCAAGGCCCGGGGAGCGTGGAGCAGGGTGCACCGACGATCAATCTCGGCCGCGAAACTAATTCCGTCCGTGATGGAACGTGCTTTTCCCCCAACAAAAGAGCCGGCCACACGGCCGGCTCACCTACCTGGTGCAACGCACCCCTCACGGACGAACGATGCGCGTCTGCTTCAGCGCATCCCCATGCTGCACACGCAACAGGTAACGGCCGCTGGTCAGGGTGCCCAGCTCAAAGGGCACCAGCTGGGGGCCTGCGCTGGCCTGCTGACGCTGGCTGCGCACCGGGCGACCCTGCTCGTCCAACAGTTCCACCACACGGGCGCCTGCGCTGCTGCTCTCATATGTGAGCAACACATGCGTGCCCTGCTCCAGGTGGAACAGGTCGTCGCCATCGTCGTGGATGGGGGCGGTGGTGCTGCGCATTTCAGGGACTTCCAGCGCGGGGGTGTGCAACTGGGCGAGCTGTGCGTGCAGCGCGGGGCTGCACAGCCCTGCGAACAGGGTGGTGATCAGGGGGATGATGGAGGTGCTTCGCTTCATGCAGGGGTTGGTTATCGCCCGCAAAGCGACCACTTCCATGTTGCGACAGTATGAGCGCCATGTGAGCGTTCCGAACGCTGCGAAGAATTAGATCCCGCGTAAGGATCGCTTGGCACGGCGCTCAGCGCGCCACCAGCTTCGCCGCCTGTGCCGCATAGAACCCACTGCCATCCGCTATGCGTTGCAAGGCGCTGCGTGCTTCCTCGCTCCGGCCCGCCCGTTGGAGAGTGAGCGCACGGTACCACTGCGCTTCTTCCACGAAGGCCACCGACGGTTGCGTCAGCGTGCGGTCGAAGCGGACCAGGGCCTTGTCGTACAGCCCCAGGTTGAAGCAGCATAGCCCGCTGTAGAAGAGCGCGTTCACATCGTCGGGGTACTGCCGCAGCAGGTATTGCAGCTCATGCAGGCAGGCCTTGTGCCGCCCTGCGGTGAAGTGCGCCAGGGCCTCGCTCATGAACGCTTCATAGGTGCTGAAGCGCTCGTTGCCCAGGGCCTGCTGTTGCGCATTACGGTCAGCGTGACTCGCATCCACGCCTTGCGGTGGCGCGGGTAGCAGCGGTGCGCTGCCGTACAGCTCATCAGGGTGCGCCAGCTTCAGGTCGTTCAGGTAGAGCAGGCGAGGTGCCGGGCGTGCGGTGTGCAACGGCGCAGCGTGCATGTCAGGTTGCAGCAGAGCGCTGTCAGGGATGCGTTCCGCGAGCCGCTCGGGCGCTTCCTCGCGAGCGACCGGTGTTGCATCGGCCAGGTGGAGGTCGTTGGGTCCGTGGCCGCGCTGTTCGGCCTTGGGAAGGTCTTCGGCCACGGCGAGTTCCTGCGCACTCACCACCAGTTCGGGGAGCAGCACGGTGCGCGGTGCGGGTTCGGCAGGGGTGGTCGTTGTCACCACCGTGGGTGGCACATCGGCTTCGGAAGGCCACAGCAGCACGGCGCTGAGGGCGATGAGCACCGCACCACCGGCCACCCACGGCCAGCGCGCCGATGAGGTCGGTGGCGCAGCAGGCGGCGCCTGGTCCCAGGCTGACAGGGCACCCGGCGTGCGCAGGCCCTCCACGGCATCACGCAGCAGGGGATCGGCCTCCAGGGCGCCTTCCACCGCGCGTTGTGCGGCCTGGTCGAGACGACCTTCCGCATAGGCGCGAAGCTCTTCCTGCGTGGGGGGCTGATGGGCGAAGGGGTGGGGCATCGGTCAGGCGGTCTTGCGCATGCGTTGCAGCAGCAGCTTCAGGTTGCGACGTCCGTTCTGCAAGTGGCTGCGTACCTGCTCCATGCTGAAGCCGGTACGTTCGCTGCATTGCTGGTAGCTCAGTTGGTCGAGGTGGAAGAGGCGGATGCACTGGGCTTGTTCGGCGTTCAATTGCGTGATCGCATACTCCAGGCGCTGCAGGTCCTGCTCGCGCAGTACGGCATCGTCCAGCGTGTCCTCCGGCGCTGCGGTGTCGTGCAGTTCGGCGGAAGGGCGCTGGCTCCGCAGCAGCATCAGGCAGCGGTTCCGCACCACGCTGTGCAGCCACGGCCGCAGCCGCTCCACGTGGTGCTTGGTGAGCAGTGTCGGCAGGTCCACGAACAGCTCCGTCACCAGGTCCTTGCAGCGCTCGCTGTCCTTGAGGTACTTCAACGCCACGCCATAGAGCAGCAGGGCGTAGCGGTCCCACAACGCCGCCAAGGCCGGCTGGTGGCCGCTCCGAAGAGCGGCCACCAACGCTTCGTCGGTCTGGTCGACGGGCCTGCGGCGGCGAAGGAAGATCATTGCTCCTAGTACAGGCCGGCTTGGCGCTGCATGTAGAGGTCAAGGTAGCTCTTCGTCTCGATGGCCACCACACCGCCCGTGACATCACCGTAGCGCGCGGGCAGGCCGCCGGTGTACATGGTGATGCTGGCGATGGCATCGGGTGGCACACCGCTGAGCCCTCCGCTCACCTTCACGCCGTCCACGAAGTAGACCATTGCGTCTGAGCGGGAGCCGCGGAAGTAAAGCTCGTCACTGCCCGGGGCCTTGTAGATGTCGGGGGAGAGGCTCGCGATCATGCTCACCGGGCTCTTGCGCAAGGGGTTGCTCTCGAATTGCGCAGCGATCACGGTAAGCTTGCTGGGCTCTTCCGGGTCGATCAACGGTGGCTCCCAGCGGCGCACGATGATCTCGAACGGCGGCAGTGTGTTGTCCGCGTACAGCTTTTCCGCCTGCAGGAAGGTGATCTTGTCCGGATTGACCCGAATGCCACTGATCTCCCGTGTGTTGAGGCCTACATAGCTGATGCGGACGGTATAGGTCCCAGGCTGCAAGGGCTTCAGCACATAGCGGCCGCGGTCGTCGGTGGTACTGCCGATCAGTTGGTCGCCATAGGTGGTGACCACGTTGGCATAGGGGAGCGGCTGGCCCTGGTCGTCCACCACGTTGCCGTGGATCTCGCCCAGGCCCTGCGCCTGCGCGGTGCCGCCCAGCAGTAGGGCGAGCAAGGGTAGGAGGTGCTTCTTCATGGCCGTGTGTTTCCAGATGGATGCACAACGGAGCAGGAATGCACACGAGGGCCCCGACCCTCGAAGTTACAGCTCCTCCGCCACCACCTCCCGCACTCCCGGCACCTCCATTTTCAGCAGGTTCTCGATGCCCTGCTTCAAGGTGACCATGCTGCTCGGACATCCACTGCACGAGCCGCGCAACGATACGGTGACCACACCATCCTGGTAGCTCCGGAAGGCAATGTGACCGCCGTCGCCTTCCACCGCTGGACGCACGTATTCCTCCAACAGGCGAATGATCTTCTCGTCCTCCGGTCCCGCGGCATCGGCGTGGCTGCTGGCGCGCTCATTGGCGTCCGCGAGCGCTTGTGCCGGTGCGTTCTCGTACACCACGCGCCCATCGGTGTTGAGGTACTCCTGGATGTATTCGCGCAGTTCCAATTGCACCAGGTCCCAGGTTACGCTGGTATTGCGCGTCACCGAGATGAAGTTGCTGCTGATCAACAGGCCCGTAACGAACGGCAGGTTGAAGATGTGCTCGGCCAACGGCGAGATGCCGGTGGTCTCCTGCGGGCTGCGGAACTCCAACAACCGTCCGTCCTGCACCAGCAGGCGGCTGCTCACAAAACGCATGGTGAAGGGGTTCGGCGTGCTCTCCGCATACACGGACACTGGCGGGCGCTTGAGGGTCTGCGTCATGGTACAAAGGTACGGTCCGGGCCCGCCGTAGGCTTCCAAGCAGCGGGTACGCCTTTGATCGACACCCCTCGCAGTAGCCGTATCTTTGTACTTCATGCGTCGCTACCTGAACCGCCACCGTTGGCCCGGCATCCTGGCCGCGCTGCTGCTCCTGCTGGCGTCAGGTGTGTTCAGCCTGTCACGCATGAACTGCCTGATGTCCGGGCGCACCACCGTGGCCTACGGGTTGCTCGAGGAGTGTTGCCTGGAGGTGGCCGATCCTTCCCAGGCCAGCGTCAGCCCGGTCTGTTGCCTCTTCTCCGAAGTGGGTTCCGATGGCCTCGAACAACGCCAGGAGCGCGACCTCCGCTTGGTGCCCGCGTTCATCGTAATGGGCCACCTGCCCGTGTGGAGCAGTGCTGTGGTGGCGCGTCCAACGCACGTGAGCTTCGCCACAGGCCCCCCGCCCGAAGAAGGAGGCGAACGCCAGGCACGCCTCCGTCGCCTGCTGATCTGATCGGAACAGCGACCGCCGCTTGCAGCGGCTTTGCGGCACCCTGCCGCGCGTCCCTGTTGTTCCATCCTGATCCGATCCCCGTGAAGTTCCTCGCTCTGTTCGCTTCCATCCTCTGTGCTGCCGCGCTCGCTGCGCAGGACCCCATACGCGGTGAGGTGCGTACCGTCGATACCGTGGAGCCGCTCCCCGGGGCCAACGTCATCTGGCGCGGCACCACCATCGGCACCACCACCGACATCGATGGGCGCTTCAGCATCGCGCCGCCACCCACCTGGCCCGCCGAACTGCAGGTGTCCTTCGTAGGCTATGCGCCCGCCGTGCTGCCTTTTACAGCGCCCCCCACCGCGCCCGTGCAGGTCACCCTGCGCTGGGCTGTCGATATCCGCGCCGTGGAGGTGGTGGAGCGTGCCAGTGGCACCCTCCTCGATGCCCGCACCATCAACGCCACCGAACGCATCGGCCAGAAGGAGCTGAAGCGCGCTGCCTGTTGCGACCTCAGCGAGAGCTTCGAGACCAATGCAACGGTGGATGTGCAGTACAGCGATGCGGTCTCCGGCGCGAAGACCATCCGTATGCTGGGGCTTGATGGCCGCTACGCCCAGATCGGCGTGGAGAACATCCCCTTCCTCCGCGGCCTTTCCGCCACTTCCGGTCTCACCCTGCTGCCCGGTACGTGGATCAAGGACATCAACCTCAGCAAGGGTGTGGGCACCGCCGTGAACGGACCCAACGCCATGAGCGGCCAGATCGAACTGTGCCTGCTGAACCCGTTGGAGGAACCGCCGCTCTTCGTGAACGCCTACGGCAACAGCCAGGGCCGCGCCGAGCTCAACGTGCACAGCGCACAGCGCACGGGCAAGCAGAGCGCCAACCTGCTGCTGCTCCATGGCAACCTCTTCGAGCTGGAGATGGACCAGAACGGCGACATGTTCATGGACATGCCCCTCACGCGCCGCATCAACGTGATGGACCGCTGGCTGTACCAAGGCGAACGGCGCAGTGCACAGGTGAACGTGCGCTACGTCAACGATCGTCGTAGTGGCGGACAAAGCGTGATGCACGGGGCCAAGCCGCTGGGGGAGGAGCACCTCGGCCACCGCCCGCTGAAGCTCTACCGCATCCAGCTCGACCAGGAGATGGTGGATGTCTTCGCGAAGTCGGGCTTCGTGTTCCGCAATGATCCCACCAAGAGCGTGGGGCTGATCGTTGCGCTGCGCCACCATACCATGGACGCCACGTACGGCCTGCGCAACTACACCGGTCAGCAGCAGAGCGCCTACGTGAACGCCGTGTACCAGCAGCTGCTGCGCGACGGCAACGACGGCTTGAAGGCCGGCCTCTCATACCAGGTGGACGACTACACCGAGGTGTTGCGCGATACGCTCCTGGCGCCGCTCGATCTTTCCCGGTTGGAGACCATGCCGGGCGTGTTCGCAGAGCACAGCATGAAGCGCGGAGCGTTGAGCCTGGTGAGCGGTGTGCGCGTGGATGTGAACGAGCCCTTCGGCACCATCGTAAGCCCCCGCCTGCATGCCCGCTACGAACTGTCGCCGCTCACCACTGCGCGCGCATCCGTGGGCCGCGGCTTCCGCACGCCCAACCCGCTCGTGGAACAACCTGCTGTATTGGCCAGCTCGCGCCGCATCACCTTCCAGGGCGAAGTGGGCATGGAGCGCGCGTGGAACTTCGGGGCATCCATCCTGCACAAGTTCAGATGGCTCGGTCGCAAGTGGGCGCTGGGCCTCGATGCCTACCACAGCCGCTTCACCCAGCAGCTCGTGGCCGACCTCGACCGTTCTCCGCTCGGCCTGGCCTTCTACATGCTCGATGGGCCGTCCTTCGCCAACAGCCTGCTCAGCGATGTGCAGGTGAACCTGAGCCGTGATCTGCTGCTGCGCGTGAGCCACCGCTACTACGATGTGCGCACCACCTTCGACGGTCGCCTGCTGGAACGGCCCTTCACACCCCGCCACCGCGGCCTGGTGGACCTGGCCTATGCCGGCCCGGAGGACCGCTGGCGCTTCGATGTGAGCCTCAACCTCTTTGGCGATGCGCGCATCCCCGCCACCGATCGCAACCCCGTTGGGCTGCGCATGCCCGAACGCTCACCGGCCTATGGCACCGTCCACGCGCAGATCACCCACGTTCGCGGCAACTGGGAGTTCTACGTGGGCGGTGAGAACCTCACCAGCACCCTGCAGCGCGAACAGATCATCGCTGCGGATGATCCCTTTGGCCCCTACTTTGATGCCACCCTGATCTGGGGCCCCACCAACCGCGCCATGATCTATGGCGGCCTGCGTTTCCGACTCGTCCGTACCACCCAGGAATCCACACCTTCCACACCATGAACCGCACCCTCATCACCCTGCTGCTCTCCTTCGCCGGCAGCACCCTCAGCGCCCAGGACAAGGACTGGAGCAGCATCGTCATCCGCACCTCGAGCGTGTGCGACATGTGCGAACGTACCATCGAGGAGGAGCTCATCTATACCAAGGGCGTGAAGTCCGTGGACCTCGACCTCGCCACCGGACTTGTCACCGTGCAGTACGATGCCAAGAAGGTGAGCCCCGAGAAGATCCGCACCGACCTCACCCTGCTGGGCTACGCGGCGGACGACATCCCCGGCGATGCCAAGGCCTTCGCCAAGCTGCCCGCCTGCTGCCAGCAGGAAGGCTGCGGTAAGCTGCCCGAGAAGAAGGAGTGATGACTCAGATGGTTCATGCATTTGAACGGTGCCGTCCCCCGTTTCTTCCGTTGCTTTGGAGCCTGACACCGTCGCATCCATGGCCCTGATCCGCTCCGTCCGTGGCTTCACGCCGCAGTTCGCCGATGAACCCTTCCTCGCCGAGACCGCTGTGGTGCTGGGCGATGTGGTGATGGGCAGCGGCTGCAGCGTGTGGTACAACGCCGTGGTGCGCGGTGATGTCAACAGCATCCGCATCGGCGACCGCGTGAACATCCAGGACGGCGCCGTGCTGCACAGCACCTACCAGAAGTGCGGCCTCACCATCGGCAACGACGTCAGCATCGGCCACAACGCCATCGTACACGGCTGCACCGTGCACGACAAGGTCCTCATCGGCATGGGGGCCATCGTCATGGACCAAGCGGTCATCGGCGAAGGCAGCGTGATCGCCGCCGGTGCCGTGGTGCTGCAGAACACCGTGGTGGAACCCGGCAGCCTCATGGCCGGAGTGCCCGCCAAACGCATCGGTCCCGTCAGCGCCGACCTCTCCTGGAACGAGATCGAACGCATCGCAGCGAACTACCGGCTGTACGCGAGCTGGTTCAAGGAAGGGTGAGCATTCCCTCCTCCCACACCCCCCGCCGTACCTCCGCCTCCAGCCCCAGGTGCGTCAACGTACCCGCGAAGGCCGCCGGATCGCCGCTGGTCCAGCACTGCAGGCTGCCCTGCTCCGCATCGGTGCTAAGGTGTTGTTCGTGCAACAGCTGCTGCACGCGGCGCGCGATGGCGGGTGCGGGGTCGATGATGCGCACCCCCGGCCCCACGATGCGGACGATGAGCGGGCGCACCAAGGGGTAGTGCGTGCAGCCCAGCACCAGGGCATCGATGTGCCGGGCCAGCATCGGCTCCAACCAGCCGCGCAGCATCGCTTCGGTATCGGCATGCTCCAACAGCCCCGCTTCGATCTGCGTCACCAGCCCGGGGCAGGCCTGGTGCAGCACATTTACATCACCGGCGAAGCGTTCCACGATGCTGGCGTAGAGCTCGCTCTGGAAGGTGGCGGTGGTGGCGATGACGCCCACGGTGCCGGTGCTGGTGTGCTCCACGGCGGGTTTCACCGCAGGCTCCATGCCTACGAACGGAAAGCCCGGATGCGCGGCCCGCACTGCCGCCAACGCTGCGGCGCTCGCCGTGTTGCACGCGATGACGATCAGCTTGCAGTCCGCCCGCAACAGGGCCTCCACGATGGCGTGGCTGAAGGTGCGCACTTCGTCCAGGCTGCGCTGCCCGTACGGCACGTGTTGGTTATCCCCGAAATAGAGCAGGCGCTCCCTGGGGAGCGCCTGTCGGATGGCTGCCGTGACGGTTAGGCCGCCGATGCCCGAATCGAAGATGCCGATGGGGCGTGCGTCGTGCTTCACCGCCGTGCTTACTGGATGCCGAGCTTGGTCTTCACCAGCGGGAGGATGTCCTCGCCCTTGTCGAAGTAGAGCACAAAGCCGGTGCTGGTGTCGAAGATGTAGGTGAAGTTGTTCTCGCTTGCCACGTCGTTGATGGCCTTGTTGGTCTTGTCCACCATGGGCTTCAACAGTTCCTCCTCCTGCTTGGCGAGGTCTTCCTGGGCCTTTTCCTGGGCGGCAGTGATGCGCTGCTCCAGCTCCTGGATCTCGCGTACCACCATTTCCTTCTCGGTCTGGGTCATGGTCTCCGCGCGGCCTTGTGCATCGGCCATCTTGGTCTGGTACTCGGTACCCATGGCCTTCAAGCGGTCGTCCAGGGTCTTGGCGAAGGCTTGCATCTTGGCCTCCGCGTCCTTGCGTTCGGGGAGCATGAGCATGAGCTGCTGACGGTCGATGTGACCGAGCTTCACGGGGTTCTGTGCCGCAGCGGGCAGGGCGCTCAAGAGGAGGCCGGCGGCCAGGATCAGGTTCTTCATCGCAGTGTTCATCGGGGTTGTTTCATGTCTGAGCCACCGGGCTTGGTCTCCGGGGCACTGTTGCGTTGTTCAGCCTCCTTGCCGCCCTGGTCGGGTGGCGGTTCACCGAACTCATTGTCATCGTCGCCACCGCTGCCGCCTTCCTTGCCCGGACGAATGCCGAGCTTGCGCAGCACGCTGTCGCTCTTGTCGTACTTCTCGCTGGCGAAGAGCAGGTTGCTGCTCTGGCC
>CAYZBO010000016.1:16340-34753 GCA_964476665.1 uncultured Chryseobacterium sp.
CGCAACCGCTTGATCTGCTGGTGGCGCTCATCGATCTCGTCCTGCCATTGCTTGGACACCCGGTCCAGTTCCTTCTGGGCCGAGCTGTACTCGGGCATCTGGTCCAGGATGTACTTGGTGTTCACGAAGGCGATGCGCTGCGCATCGGCCGTGTGCACCATCCCCAGCAGGACCGCCAGGAGGAGGAGGGTGGAGCGGAAGTGGAACATGGCTTGCAGGGGAAAAATAGGCGATCCAGACTACAGCTCGCCAAGATCTATGCCGATCGTGAAATGGAACTGGCTCCGCGCCATGTTGGGCAGCTCCGGCACATCGTCCAGGCGCCAGCCGTAGTCCAGTCCCATGGGGCCGAACATGGGCAGGAACAGGCGCAGACCCACCCCCGCAGAACGGTAGAGCTTGAAGGGGTCGAAGGTGCTGAAGTCGCTCCAGGTATTGCCGGCCTCCAGGAACCCGAGCGTGAAGATGGTCGCCGAGGGGTTGAGCGACACGGGGAAGCGCAGTTCTGCGGTGTACTTGGCGATGGCGAAGTTGCCCGTGTTGGGCGCCAGGGAGAAGTCGTCGTAGCCGCGCAGACCCACGATCTCGCGACCATCGAGCTGGAAGCCCGTGAGGGCCGCACCGCCCAGGTAGAAGCGCTCGAAGGGGGAGTTGCCCACCGCCGCGTTGTAGCGCCCGAGGTAACCGAAGCCCGCGCGTGTCATCAGCACCAGGTTGTGGCCGCTTTTGCTGTTGGTGAGCTTGTTGTACCACTGGGTGGTGAATTTCCACTTGTGGAATTCCGCCCACCGGTAGCGCTCAGCCGGAGTGGCCGTGGCGTAATCCTCCGGACCCTTGTAGATGCCCGGCATGCGGCTCCACGGCGGGGTGGCCTTCGCCGTCAGTGTCACATCCGAACCCGACCTCGCGAAGAAGGGCTGGTCCACCGAATTGCGCGACAGCTGCACCTGGTAGCTCAGTACATTGCTGGTGCCGTCCGCAAAGCTGAAGACGACGGCGCCGCTGCTGAAGTTCTGCAGATCGTAGCGCTGGAAGGAGAGCGTCTGCCGAAGGATGAAGTAGTCGTCCGGCACGGTGAGGCGCTTGCCCAGACCGATGCTGGCGCCGCTGATGAGGAGCGATTGCCGCAACGGATTTTCCACCCGGCCATCGTTGGTGTCGATGAAGCGACCCTGGCCGTTGGTCTGGACCGAGTGGAACACCGAGAAGCTGAGGGCGTTGGGCTTGCGGCCGCCCAGCCAGGGCTCCACGAAGCTGAGGCTGTAGCTCTGGAAGAACCGCCCGTTGGTCTGGGCGCGCAGGTTCAGCGTCTGTCCATCGCCGCTGGGCAGGGGCTGCCAGCTGGGACCATTGAAGATCTTGCGCATGGAGAAGTTGGTGAACGACAGGCCCAGGGACATGACCAGGCGACCAGCACCCCAGCCTCCGCTCAACTCCAGGCGGTCACTGGGCTTCTCCTCCACGGTGTACTCCAGGTCCACGGTGCCCGTACGTGGGTCCTGCATGGGGTTCACGCCGAGGCTTTCGGGGTTGAAGTAGCCCAGGTTGGAGAGTTCCCGCTGGGTGCGGATCACATCGCTGCGGTTGAAGAGCTGCCCCGGCTTGGTGCGGATCTCGCGGCGCACCACCCGCTCGTGCGTCTTCGTGTTACCCTTGATGATGACGTTGCGGATCCGGTATTGTTTTCCCTCGCGGATACGCAGCTCCAGATCGATGCTGTCGCCCTCGACAAGCAACTCCACGGGGTCCACGTAGAAGGAGAGGTAGCCATCGTCCATGTACAGCGAACTGATGTCGCGCCCGCTCTGGTTCATGTACAGGCGGCTGTCCAGGTCCTTCTTGCTGTACACATCCCCCTTTTTGATGTTGAGGATGGTGCGCAGCTCTTCATCGCTGTGCTTGGTATTGCCGGTGAAGCGCACATCCCGGAAGTGGAACTTGGGACCCTCCTCCAGGAACAACTCCACGTTCACCCGGTCGTCGCTCACGTAATACATCGTGTCCCGCAGAATGGTGGCATTGCGGAAGCCCTCGTTGTTGTACGTGTCCAGTACCCGCCCCTTGTCGTTCTTGAACTCCTGGCTGTCGAACTTGCTGTTGCCGAAGATGTTCCACCAGCGCTTGCGCTTGGTCTTCTTGAGGGCGCGTCGCAGGCGCTTGTCAGGCAGCTCCTCGTTCCCATGGAACACCACGTCACCGATCTTCACGCGTGGGCCCTTGTCCACGGCGATCACGAGCGAAACGCTGTTGGTGCGCGCCGTGTCGGGTCGTTCGATGATGTCGGCCGTGGCCTTCAGGTATCCCTTGTCGGCGAAGTAGCGCCGCACCCGGTAGCGCGTGTTGGCCACCAGCGCCTCGTTCACCTGTTGCCCAGCGATGAGCTCCACTTCCTCGCGCAGCTTGTCCGTCTCGCTGCGGCTGACACCCGTGAACCGGAAACGGCTGAGGCGCGGCTTCTCCTCCACCACGATGTGCAGGAAGATGGTGCGGCCCCGCACTTCTGCGGCCTCGATGCGCACATCGCTGAAAAGCTTCTGGTCCCACAGGTTGCGGATGGCGCGGGCGATGCGGTCCCCTGGCACGGTGATGCGCTCGCCCACCTGCAATCCACTGAAGAGCTTGATGGCGTTGGGGTCGGTGGTCTGCGTGCCGCTCACGGTGATGCCCCCGATCTCGTATTCCTGCGGGAAGCCGTAGTCCATCACCGGCTGTTCCTGCGCGGTTAGCAGGCTTCCCCAGAGCAGGAGCAGCAGGAGCGAAAATGCGCGCATCATGGGGTGGTGACCTGTTCGCTGGTGAGCCCGAAGCGGCGTTCACGCTGTTGGTAATCGAGGACGGCCTGGAAGAGATGTTCGCGCCGGAAATCGGGCCACAGCACGGGGGTGAACCAGAACTCGGCGTAGGCCAGCTGCCAAAGCAGGAAGTTGCTGATCCGTTGCTCCCCGCTGGTGCGGATCAGCAGCTCGGGTTCGGGCATGCCTGCAGTGCAGAGGGCGCTGTCGATGACGTGTTCGTCGATGGCATCAGCGCTCAGGCGACCCTGTTGCACATCCGTGGCGATGCGGCGCACGGCACGCACCAGTTCCCAACGCGCACTGTAACTGAGGGCCAGGGTGAGGGTGATGCGGGTGTTGCCGCTGGTGCGCTGCATGGCCTCCAGGAGCGTGCTGCGACAGCCTGGCGGCAGACTGTCCAGGTCGCCGATGGCGTTCAGGCGGACCGCGTTCTCGTGCAGCTCCTCCAACTCTTTCACCACCGTGTTCACCAGCAGGTCCATCAAGGCATCCACCTCGGCCTTCGGTCGGTTCCAGTTCTCCGTGCTGAAGGCATAGAGGGTGAGGTGGCTCACGCCCAGTTCGGTGCAGCCCTTGAGCGCTTCACGAACACTGCGCACACCGTTCATGTGCCCCACGATGCGCGCTTCGCCATGTTGCTTGGCCCAGCGTCCGTTGCCGTCCATGATGATGGCCACATGCCGGGGCACCCGGTGTACATCAATGCGGGCACGCAGCTGGTCGGCGTTATGGGCGGTCTGGTCCAAGGGGCGGCAAAGGTCGGAGATCCCGGCCATCAACGTTTCCGCTTCATCCAGTTATACTGCTCGTCGCAGTCGGAAAAGCGGGTGATGATGTAGGTGATGGTCAGTCCGGAGTAGACGTACCAGTCGCGGGTATTGCTGTCGCCGCGCGCCCGCCCGGAGGCATCATAGCCGGGCACACCCACCAGGCCGCTCCGGTCGGCCAGCTGGGCGGCCAGCGGTCCGTTCTCCGCGGCCAGCAGGTCGTTGTCCACGTAGGTCCCGCTCACGTCGTCGATGTGGTCGGTGTAGGTCCGCCGCATGCCCCACTCGGCCTGGAGGTCGACCTTGCCCAGGTTCACCTTCAGGCCGGCACCGAAGGGGATGGCCACATTGTCCAGTTTGTAGGGTTCGCTGTTCCCCGTGGCGGTGGTGCCCTGGCCCTCTGTGCCCAGCGGTTGAAGCTCGTACCATGTGTCGTCCAGTTGTGCCTGGGGATTCACGCGATAGTAGGCCAGGCCACCGAACACGAAGGGGGTCCAGAACTTGCCGCCCTTGCCCTTCTTGCGGTACTTGAAGAAGTTGATCTCGAACAGGGCGGAAGCTTCGAACACCTTGGTGACGAAGTGCAGGTTGCGCAGCAGCTGCAGGGTATCGCGCGAATCACTGTCGTAGGCTTGGAGCGTGCCGTACAGGCCCTGCAGGCGCAGCGCGTACCGGTCGTTGAAGTTGTAGCGGTATACCAGTCCCCCCGCCAGCTTGGTGTCCCTGGGATAGTGGCGTGTGGGGTTCAGGTCCCCGATGTAGTACGATGCTCCGATCGTGCCCCCGATCTCACTGACCTGTGCCAGTAGGGCAGGGGCGTACGTCAGGCTGCAAAGGACCAGGGCGGCAAGGCGCTTCATGCTGCGGATAACGGTGCCCGGACGCAACTGGTATGCTCCGGCGCATTGCAGGGCGAAGTTATCGGTCCTGCCAATGCGGCCCCCCCCGGCGTGTTAAGGAAGGTGAAGGAAGTTGCTCAGGGCAGCTGTGCGCTCCGTTCGGCAGTGGGTACTACGCCACCGATGGACACCAGCACCGGGTCCCGGTCGTTCGAACCGCCTGCATAGCGTATCATTCCGTCAAGGTTCACGTCATTCGAAGAATAGCCGAAGGTGACGTTCGTGGGCACTGTGCCACCCACCCCCAGCAGGATGGGGTCGCGATCATTCGTGGCACCTGCGTAACGCACCACCCCATCCCCGTTGCAGTCGCCGGCCCACAAGGCGGTGCGCCCGCCGACCAGCGCCTGTCCATTGGTCCCGAAGGTCTGGGTGTCGCTCAGGCTCAGGTCAAGTGTTGCGTTCTGCGCACCGAAGGCGATCGGGTCCTTGCTCATGGTGGCGAGGTGGTTGCGGTGCCGCACCGCCAGGTGGAAGGCGGGGCGGTCCACGGTGAACCGGACCGGGCTCGCCCCGTCCAGGTCCACCACATCGCCATCGCGCTGCAGCAGTGCGGGGATCCGCTCCAGCACGGTGGCCGGCGCTTCCGCACTGCGCAGCTCCACCAACACCCAGTCGACGATGGCGTCCGGGCCTTCCGTGTTGAGTACTGCTGGAAGCACCGTGGCCCCGGTGCCTTCGGTGAGCGTGAAGCCCAGGCCGGTGTAGGGCTCGGCGAGCGGGAGCAGCCCGCCACTTCGCAGGGCGTCGCGCATCAAGCCCGTGGCCGTCACATAGGCGCCTTGCAGTAGCATGCGGAGCTGCACATCCACGGTGCGCTCACAGGCCAATAGGAGGGGACCGTTGGTGGCGCTGAAGCCGGGGTCCGAAGCTTCGGCCAGCAGGGAACCTCCCATCAGGCCCTGGCGCAGGTTGGGGCTCAGGTCCTGCAACACCTGGTCACCCGGTTCCTGATCGAAGCGCCAGTAAGCCTCCAGCGCGGGTGTGGCGGGGTCCACGTGAACACCCCTGTTCGCCAGGATCTGTGCAGTACTGCGTGCCACGGACCAGATGCGGAGCTCGTCCAAGCCCCCGGCATAGGCGCCGGGGAACAAGCTGCGGCCGATGGAGCTGATGGTCACCGGAGCGCTGTTCGCTGGGTTGGAGGAGGAAGCGTTCACCACACCGTTGATGTAGACGATGAGCTGCTCACCGCTGCGCACCACGGCGTAATGGTTCCATTGGTTGGCCACCATGGCACTCAAGGACGACACGCGCGGGGCTCCGTTGTGGTAGTAGCGCAGGCGACCGCCAGCCAGGTCGAGCGAAAAGGTCAGGCTGTCACCCAGGATGGCGTCAGCATTGCTGAAGCCGGCCAGAGGCCGCTGCCAGAACTCGATGGTGAAGTCGCCGCTCAGCACGAACGGCTCCAGCTTCACACCATCGTCCACCCCGTCCAGTGCAAGGAACTGTCCGCAGTTGCCACAGCTGCCCGCCTGCTGGAAGGTGGCACTGAAGCTGCTGTTGTTGTCGGGCACCACGTAGCCATGCGTCATCGGTGCCCCGCTGCTCCAACTATCGAACGTGTAGCTGCCGCTGCCCAGGCATTGCGCCCCTACAGGGACGGATACCTGCACTTCGTAGCCGATGGCCTGGTCGAAGGTGTAGGGCGTGAGCACGGGAAGGCCTTCCACCAACACCTGCAGCCCGAGTGGGTCGCTGGAAATGGTCACATCGACCTTTTCCGGGAAGATCTGCACGCTGTGGCTGTGCTGGAGCCCGTCGGCATCGGTGATGGTGAGCGTGACCGTGTAGTAGGTGACCCCGGTGTAACCGTGGCCGGTGGTGGGGATGATGAGGTCGAAGGTGCTGGTGCCCGATGCGCCGGCCTCGGGGTGGATGTGGTCGTCGTGGTTGAAGACGGCCGTCCAACTGTAATTGGCCTCGGTGATCGCATCGTCATCGAACCCGATGCCGGTGAAGGTGACCACATCACCGCTGCGGAACAGGCTTCCGTCACCCGGGCTCAGGATCTGCGCGAAGGGGGGCGAGCCAAGGGTGACCACATCGGAACCACAGTTGATCGTGCTGGTGCCGTCCGATACGACCAAGGTGGGGAAATAGGTCCCTGGAGCGGTGTAGGTGTGTTCCACCGTTGCACCATCCAATGTGGGGCCGCCATCGCCGGGGGTCCAGGTGAAGGTGAGCGGGTCGCCCTCAGCATCGGTCGCACTGCCGCTGAGCGTGGTGGTGAGCGTTGGTCCCGGGCCATCGTTCGGTGTGGCCGTTACAGGTCCACACTCCGGAGCACGGTTCGCTGAGTAGAAGATCCGGTGGATCGCACCCGTGTAGGTCACGAACTCGCTCACCAGGTCGATGTAGTACAGCGATCCGTCAGGCCCCTGCAGGAGTTTCACCACGCTAAGGGGGAAGTTGCCGCCCACACCGGTGTTCAGGAAAGGTTGATCGCCGGTCACCGCGCCGTTCTGGTCCAGGGTGAGGTAACGCAATTCGTAGCGGGCATAGTCGCCATAGATGTAGCGGCCCTGCCATTCGGGCGGGAACATGCTGCCGGTGTACACGATGCCAGCGGTGATGGAGGCACCGGTACCGGCGTGCGGGTAGGTGAAGAGCGGGTCGGAATAGAGCGGGTCCAGGCAGGCGCCGGTGGGCGTACGGCCGCCATCACCGCAGAACGGCCAGCCGAAGTTCGCCGCAGGGCTGGCAACATGCAGGTCCTCCCAGGCCACCGTGTGGTCATTGCCGCCCACCTCACCGATCAGGAACTGCCCCGTGGTCGGGTTCACCGAGGCGCGGAAGGGGTTGCGCAACCCCGAACAATAGATGCTCTTCAATATGCCATTGGCATTGAAGTTGCCGGGAGTGGCATCGAAGAACGGATTGTCCGGAGGAAGGGTCCCGTCCTTGCGGATGCGGTGCACCTTGCCGTAGGGGGAAGCCATGTCCTGTGCCAGGGCGGGTGTGAAATCATCGCCCACGCACACCAGGATGGTGTTGTTATCCATGAAGGACATCCCACCTCCGATATGACAGCAGCTCGAGAACGGGGTGATGGTCTCGTAGATCACCAGTTCGCTTGCAGGTGATGCACTGCTGCCGGCATGGGTGAACCGGGAGACCCGGTTCTTGTTCGCCAGGGTGCTGTAGAAAACGTAGAAGTGGCTGTTGGTGCTGAACTCGGGATCGAGCATGATCTCGATGAGGCCGTGCTCTCCGCTGTTGTTCACGTTGGGAATGTCCATGTAGATGGAGACCTGCACCGGCCGCTGATCCAACGGGGTGGTGATGAAGATGCGGCCCTGCAGGGTGGTGACGAGCATGCGCCCGTCCGGAAGGAAGACCGCAGAGGACGGTAGGCCCAAACCATCGATCACCAGTTCGTGCTGCAACGGATCGGGCTGAGCACGCAGCAGCAATGGCAGAACGAACAGTGCGGGCAACAGCAGCGCCCGGATCCAGCGGGGCGTGCCAGTAGGGATGGATGGTGCCATGTGATCGATGAGCGCCCGTTCACGGGGCATTGATGAGGTACAAAAGTACCAAGGCCACCCCCTGCGCGCCAGACTTCCGTCAGTTCAGCGGGATGCGCTCCGGTGGTCGAGCCCCCAGTTGAGCTTGGTGCGCAGGGTGTCCAGGAAGTCCTGTCCTTCGAGCTGCACCAGCTTCACCGAAAAGGGTGCCCGCCGTATGGTGACCGTGGCGTCGCCAGCCACCGCAACGCTGCGTGCGTCCAGGTTCAGCAAACACTTGTCGGACCGGGCCTCCAATTGCAGCCGGATGGTGAAGTGATCGGGGATGACGAAGGGACGGACGTTCAGGTTGTGCGGGGAGATGGGGTTGATCACCAGGGCATCGCTCGTGGGATGCAGGATGGGGCCGCCGCAACTGAGCGAATAGGCGGTGGAACCGGTCGGTGTCGCAACAATGAGCCCATCCGCCCAGTAGGTGTTCAGGAAGTCGTTGTCCAGGTGCACATGAACGGCCACCATGCTGGCGCTGTCCCGCTTGCTGATGCTCACCTCGTTCAATGCGAAGTTCACCGTGCCCAGCACGTCACGATGGTCGGTGACCTCCAGCAGGCTCCGTTCCTGAACGGCATAGCGACCAGCCTTCAGGGCGGCCAGTGCCGCATCCAGTTCTTCGATGCGGACCGATGAAATGAAGCCCATGCGACCCAGGTTGATGCCCAGCACAGGCACCCCGCTGCGACCCACCTGCGCGACCATGTCCAAGAGGGTGCCGTCACCGCCCAAGCCAAGCCAAAGGTCCACATCATCACCCTCGCCACCCACCACGGCGGCCGACATGCCCAGCTGCCCGGCCAGCCCCGCGGTGG
This sequence comes from uncultured Chryseobacterium sp., assembly GCA_964476665.1. Classification (GTDB taxonomy): domain Bacteria; phylum Bacteroidota; class Bacteroidia; order Flavobacteriales_F; family PHOS-HE28; genus PHOS-HE28. The sequence goes on from CAYZBO010000016.1 coordinate 25,138, forward strand.
GCAGGGTGACCAGGCCCATGGCCTGCATACGCGCCAGCACAGCGCGGGCCAGTTCCAGGTTCTCCGGGCTCATCTCCCGGGCCATCAATCCGATGCGCATCCCTTAGAAAGGTTGTGTGAAATGTAGGAAGGAACCATGCTCGCCCAACGCATTGATGCTGTACTCGACGCGCAGCACCTGGTCGTAACTGGTCACGAGGTCGAGCCCCAGTCCATGTCCGCGCTGCCATTGGTCGTTGAGGAAGTTCTGCGATGCGTACCGGCTGTCCCACACGCGGCCCATGTCCGTGTAACCATTGAGGTATAATGCCAGGTGCAGCGTGCGGAACGATTCGATGGGGATGGCCTCCACCCGGTAGGTGCGCGGACGGAACAGCGCGAAGAGCAGGTTGGCCCGGCCCATGGTGTAGTGCTCGCCATCGGCCACGTAGTACTCGTAGCCGCGTACTTGTGCACTGTAGCCGAGTCCCTCCTGCACATAGTAGGGTGGCGTACCCTGTGTCACCCGGCCGCGCAGCGAGAGGGCTGCGGTCCAACGGTCGCCCAAGGCCCACCAGCGCTTGGCCGTGGCGTATACCGTGGTGATGTCGGGTTCGGCCTCGCCACCCACCCCCAGCCCCAGCCGGTCGATGCGCAGTTCGGCGAAATGGCCCTTGCGCGGGAAGGCCCGGTTGTCGCGGCGGTCCCACACGACGCCGTAGCCCAGACTGAAGTAGCGCGTGCGCCGTGCATCGCCATCGAAGTAGTCCAGCGCGCGCTGCACCACGGTGTCGGTCACCTCCGCGTTCTTGTAGCCGGCGCGCCAGTAGTGGCGGATGTCGTGCGCCCGCCGCAGGGTCACTTCCAGCGCGCCCCAGCGCTCGGTGCGGTTGGGGCCGTTGGGGTTGCGCAGCAGGATGCGTTCGTTGTTCACCGTGCCGCTGGTCACCTCCGCCTGCTGCTCGAAGCCGCCCCCGACCGCAATGCCCCAGCGTTGCCTGCGATCCACGTAGGGCGCGCGGTATTGCAAGGCGAACTGCTGGGTGTACCCGAACTGGGCCACCGCATACAGGGTCTCATTGCGGCCACGGAAGTTGTAGCGGTACAGCGTCACGCCATAATTCACGCGGTCCAGGTCGCGTGTGAGCCACCAGGTGTTGAAGTTGGGGTCGGCCAGCTGGAAGATGAGCGCAGGCCACCAGTACCAGCGTTCGTTCACCACCACTTCCACGATCACTGCGTTGTCGCTCAGGAAGAGCGGCAGCACCGTCACCGTGTTGAAGAGGCCGGTGTTCATCAGGTTCTGACGGCTGCGTTCCGTACGGGCGTAGAAGTCGGCCAGGCCCACGGTGTCGCCCTCGCGCAGCAGCAGTTCGCGCAGGATGATGGGCTCGCGGGTGACCTTGTTGCCGGTGATGGTGACGCCATAGATGCGCACGGGTGCCGCGCTGTTGTCGCGCTGGGCATGCAATGGCAGCAGGTGGAGCAGCAGAAGAAGGGCGGGAAGGGAACGGCGCAGGATCCGCCGGCCGGTGTGCCGCATCACAGGTTCATCAGGCGCATCAGCTCGTCGTAGCGGTTGCGCAGGTCGTCGTGGAAGCGAGATGCCTGGTACGTGGACTTCACGAAGTATTCGTAGCGCTCGAAGGACTGCAGGATGTCGCTGATGTCCTCGCGGTTGATCTTCAAGGTCACCTCCACGCGCACGCTTTCAGGCAGGGTGTGTGTGTACACGCTGAGGATCCGTGCACCGTTGCCCTCAACGATGCGGGCGATCTCGTGCAGGCTGTAGTCCACTTGGTTCATCTCCAGCACCACGATGCTGCCCACCTCGGCGATGTTCACCACCTGCGAGAGCTTCATCAGTGCTTCATGCTCGGTGATGCTGCCCAGGTACAGCCCCATGTCGTCCAGCACCGGCACCACCGACAGGCCGCGCTCCCCAAAGAGCTTCATCACCTCGTAGATGTGCTGGCCGCCGCGCACGTACGGCACTTCCACCCGCTCCATGAACTCGGCCACGGTGCCGTGCGGATCGTTGCGGTCCTCCAGTTCGCGCTCCTTCACCAGGCCCACCAGCCGCCCCTGGTCCACCACGGGAAGGTGCGACACCTTGAACTCCTCCATCCAGTCCAAGGCGCGGCCCAGCGCATCCTGCGGACGCAGCGGGGGGAGGTCGGCGGTGATGAGATCGATGGCGTGCATGGTGTTCGGCTCCTGTGGAAGGAACGCAAGGGACCTACTTTTGTGCGCCCCCGTTGGTGGCAAAGTAACGCATCCGCAAGGTGACCCGACTGAGCGTCAATATCAACAAGCTGGCCACGCTGCGCAATGCCCGTGGCGGAAACAACCCCGATGTGCTCTCGCTGGCCCTGCAGCTGGAGCGGTGGGGCGCTCAGGGCATCACCGTGCATCCGCGTCCCGATGAGCGCCACATCCGCCGCAGCGATGTGCGCGCCCTCGCCCCCCGCCTCACCACGGAGTTCAACATCGAAGGCTATCCCAGCGCCGACTTCCTCACCTTGGTCGAGGAGGTGCGGCCCGCCCAGGTGACCCTCGTGCCCGATCCCCCCGGCGTGCTCACCAGCAATGCCGGTTGGGATACCATCGCCCATCAGCAGCAGCTGCGCGAGGTGGTGGCCCGCTTGAAGGCGCATGGCATCCGCACATCGATCTTCCTGGGCACCGAGCCCCGCCACGTGGAAGCGGCCGCCACCACCGGCGTGGACCGCATCGAGCTCTACACCGAACCCTACGCAGCGCACTACGCCGCGGACCGTGAAGCCGCTGTGGCCCCCTTCGTGCGCGCCGCCGAGGTGGCCGCCAGCGCTGGCCTGGGGCTCAACGCCGGTCACGACCTGGACCGCGCCAACCTGCGCTTCTTCGCCCAGCAGGTACCCGGTCTGCTGGAGGTATCCATCGGCCACGCGCTGATCTGCGACGCGCTCCTCTTCGGGCTGGAGAACACCGTTCAACTGTATCTGCGCGAACTGCGATGACCATTGACCTGCACTATCGCCGCCTCGGCCCGGAAGGCGCTCCACCCGTGGTGGTGCTCCATGGGCTGTTCGGCACGTCCGACAACTGGGGTAGCATCGGCAAGGAACTGGCCGAACCCACCGAGCCCGGCGCCACCCCCTGTGATGTGCTGCTGGTGGACCTGCGCGACCACGGTCGTTCGCCCCACAGCCAGGCCACATCGTATCCCCTGATGGCCGCCGATGTGCACGCCCTGATCGAACGTCTGGGCCTGCGCGACGTGGTGCTCGTGGGGCACAGCATGGGAGGCAAGACGGCCATGGTCTTCGCTCAGCAGTGGCCGCAGCTGCTGCGCCACCTGGTGGTGGTGGACATCAGCCCGAAGGAGCATGCCAACAACCATGGCCACATCATCGAGGCCATCCTCACGGCGGATGTGGCGCCGGGTCGCACGCGCAAGGAGGTGGAGGCGCACATCGCCGCGCGAGTGAAGGAGCCGGGCGTGGTGCAGTTCCTCCTGAAGAACCTCTATTGGGCCACCGAGGAGCAGCTCGCCTGGCGCGTGAACGCCCCTCTGCTGGCCCGCGAACTGCCCGCCATCCTCGCCGCCATCGGTCCGGAGACGGTGCGCACCCCCACGCTCTTCATCCGTGGCGGACAGAGCGATTACATCCTGCGCGAGGACCTTCCCGCCATCAAGGAGCAGTTCCCCAACAGCCGCGTGGAGACCATCCCGTACGCGGGCCATTGGGTGCATGCGCAGGCACCCGACGAGGTCATCGCGCTCATCCGCTCCACCCTGCGATGAAGCGGCTGCCGGTGCTGTTGTTCCTGCTGCTGGCCACCGTGGCCGGGCATGCGCAGATGGACACGGTGTGGGTGCCCTACAGCGCCGGCATGGACCTGCGCGACGGGCTGTACCGTTCGTTCCGTGAGTTCAGACTGAACGCACCTGGTGTGCCCATGGAACGCCTGCGCGACGACCAGGGACTGCCCGTGCGCGACCTCCGCAAGGTGATGAGCCGCCTCTATTGGCAGCCGGACAGCGGTGCACGCGAGGCCATCCGCCCCGATCGCATGTGGGGCTTCTGCCAGAACGATGTGATCTACGTCTCGGCCGGCAACGGCTTCTACCGCATCGGGCTGATGGGCGCCATTGCGCATCTGGTGGTGGAGGTGAGCTACCGCGACTGGGATCCTTACATGCAACCCTTCCCCATCACGCGCACGGCCTTGGTGCATCAACTGCTGGACATGCGTACGGGGGCCTTCCTCCCCTTTACCTCAGGGGGCATGGCCCAGGCCTTGCAAGGCGATCCGGTGCTGCTGGAGGAGTTCATGGCGCTGAGCCCGCGCGAACGCAACAAGGATGCGGCCCTGTTCCGCTTCCTCCACCTGCACAACGAGCGCAACCCGCTTTTGCTGCCCGAGTGATCGGCACGGACTTCGCAGAGCGTTCACTCAAGGATCATACAGTGTCCCGTCGGCGCGGGCTACATTCGCCGTCCATCCCCGTTGCCATGCGCCGTTCCCGTTTCGCCTTCGTGCTTCCGTTCGCCCTCTTCGCTGGTGCTGTTGTGGCACAGACCGACAAGCAGTTCGTACCCGGCCTGGTGGGCTTCTGGAACATCGAGAACCTGTTCGACACCCTTGATTCGCCGGGTGTGAACGACAGCGAATACCTGCCCGAAGCACCCAAGCAGTGGGGTACGGAACGTTATGAGCGCAAGGTGCGCAAGATGGGAGAGGTGATCGCTGCGCTGGGCAAGGACCTCGACCCCCGCGGGGTGGCGTTGCTGGGGCTGGCCGAAGTGGAGAACAGAAGCGTGGTGGAGGACCTGTGCCGTTCGGCCGCGTTGAAGGACCGTGGCTACCAGGTGGTGCACGAGGATTCGCCGGACCGTCGCGGGGTGGACGTGGCACTGATCCACGACCCCAAGCGCTACGCCGTCTACGCCCACAAGAGCTACCGGCTGCACATGCCCGACACCGCCTTCCGCACGCGCGACCAACTGTTGGTGAGCGGTGTGATGGACGGCGATACCGTGCATGTGATCGTGGCGCACTGGCCGTCCCGTCGCGGTGGCGAGAAGCGTTCGCTTCCTTACCGCATCGCCGCAGGTGAGCTCGGTCGCCACATCGTGGACTCCCTGCTCGCCATCAGTGCGAATGCCCGTATCCTCTACATGGGCGACCTCAACGATGATCCGGTGAACAAGAGCATCACCATGGGCCTGCGCGCCACCGGCGATCAGGCTTTGGCTCAGGGCGGTACGCTCTTCAATCCCATGCACGCGCCGTACAAGAAGGGTATCGGCTCGCTCGCCTGGCGCGATTCCTGGAACCTCTTCGACCAGATCATCGTGTCGCCTGCGCTGGTGAGCGGCGATGGAGGACGCTACAAGTACTACGGCGTTAGGGTGTTCAATGAACCCTACCTCCGCCAGGACGAGGGCAATTTCGCCGGCTATCCCAAGCGCACTTTCGTGGGCGATACCTACCAGGACGGCTACAGCGACCACTTCCCCGTGTACCTCGTGCTGGTGCGTGAGGCGGATGCGAAGCGCTGAGCGCGCTGGTCGGTAGGCGTTCGCCTATACTCGATGCATGCTTCTGGTGAAGCGCTGGATGCCCGTGTAGGAACGAGCGGTATGCGGTGATCGAAATGGTCCACCTCTTTCGTACCGTGCGTGCCTCAGCACGGCAGCACCGATCGGTCGCTTTGGCCCTCCATACAACGAGGCCCGCCACCGCAGGGTGACGGGCCTCGCCGTTGGGTCTCCGTATCGCTTAGTGCTGCACGCTCACCCGACGGCTGATCAGCTGGTCGCTGGTGCGCACGTTCAGGGTGTACATGCCGCTGGCCACGCTGTTCACGTCCAGCTGCAGCAGGCTGTTGCCACTGCTGGTACGCAGGGCCACACGACCGGTGGCGTCCACCAGTTCCACTTCGCTGCGGCCCTCAAGGGTGGAGAGGTCCACGAAGAGCGCGGCGGTGGCCGGGTTCGGATAGGTACGCAGTTCGCTGGCCGCCACTTCGTTCACGCCAGTGCTGGCGCTGGTCTCCAGGTCGCTCTCCATGCGCGGCTCCAACTTCCATTCGCTGAAGTTGTAGTTCACGATCCCGGTGACGTTGTAGTAGTTGCCCACGGTGGGTGCCGTGTCGTACATCAGGTCGTTGATGAGGATGGACCCCTGCCAGTTGCTGCCCAGCCACTGGAAGTTGTTGGTGTTGTCCGGCAGGTTGTTGCAACGCAGGTCCACCACGCGCACCAGCACACCTTCCCAGGGCTCGGTGGCGGCTTCAGTGGCGTTCAGGTTCTCAGCGGCTGGAAGCGTGTTGCCGCTGGAGTTCACCGTGAGGCTTGTAACACCCACGATCTCGGTTAGGTCGTTGAACTCGTCCACGCGACCGATGAGGGTCACGTCATCGCCCATGGCCACCGCGGTGGGGGGCGTGCCGAACACATAGATGCCGCTGTGCGCACCGGTGCCGTCCTGGATGAAGTAGCTCGTGACGGTGCCGCCGGTGTTGGTCACCACACCGGTGACGATGCCGCTGGTCTGCACCAGCACACCGTCGAGGTTGGAGGCACCGTCGGGGGTGGCGTTGCCCTGGATCTCAGCGATGGTGGCAGGGGTGGGCTCTTCCGGCGCCGTGGTGCTGATCGTCACATCGTCCACCACAAGGTGCTCGGGTTCCACCGTGTTGCGCAGGCTCAGGATGAACTGGCCGGCGGTGGTGTCGTTGGTGCAGGCCACGGTGAGTACCACTTCGGTCCACGCAGGGCCGCTGAGGGTGGTGTAGCCGGTGTAGGCGCTGTACCCGCTTCCGGTGGAACGGCCGTCGTACAACCCCAGGCGCACTTCGCCATTGCCGCGCGCCCAGAAGCGCACTTCGTAGGTCTGTCCGGCCACCACGGCCACGTCCTGCGTGCTGAAGCGCTGGTGCCCGCTGGCGGCGTTGGTCAGGCGCACGGCGAAGCTGCCGCCGTGCACGTTGTCGCTCACCTGGGCCATGCCGGTGGTGGGCAGGTTGGTGCGTGCGCCGTTCCAATCGGTGGGCACGTTGTCCGTCCAGGTCTCAAAGCCGCTCTGGAAGACCACCTGCGCTTGGGCAGAGAGTCCGAGGGCCACGAGGAGACCGAATGCGTAGAGGTGTTTCATGGGTCTGGGTCGTAGGTTTCGTTAAAGGAATGGTCACTGAATGACCACGTCGTCGATCCGGAAGTTGGTGGTCTGCCCGTTGGTGCCGCTACCCGTGTAGCGGAAGCCGATCACGAACGAGCCGGTGTAGCCTGCGGGCAGTGCCGTGGAGAGATCGATGGAGCCCGAGTCAACCCACACCTGGTCGGCAGTGGCCGGGGTGGCATAGGCGCAGGGCACGTTCGCCCAGTTGGCGGTGGCCAGGTTCGCGATGTTGTAGTTGGTGCTGATCATCACCGCGAAGGGGTCATGACCGGCCACACCGAAGCCGCGCTGGCTGCGGAAGGAGAGCGTCATGCCGGCGGTGTAGGTCACGGGAGGGCTGATGAGCCAGGTGATGTCCGTGCTGGCCGAGGATTGGAACGCCGTGGCCTGGGCACAGAGGTTGCCGCTGGCCGAGTAGCCGCGCCAGCGACGTGTACCCACCTGAGGAGCATTGATCCAGCAGGCCAGGTTGCTGATGTCCACGTTGGAGACGGTGGTGGCGAAGTCCTGCTGCACCGATGCGGCAGGATCGCAAAGCGTGGGCAGCGGATCGCAACGGTCCGTGCCGTTCAGTTGCACCTCATTGATGTTGCGGATGAAGAGCTGCATATCGGGGTTCGTGGTGCCGAACTGGCCCACCACACCCACGATGCTGCCCTTGCCCGTGGGCAACTGCTGGTTGGCGAAGTTGGCGTAGCCGCTCGTACGCACGATCAGCTCGGTGTTGCAGTCGCTCAACAAACGGTTCACCGTGATCTGGTTCACTGCGTCCGCATAGGTCTGGCCGATCTCGCTCAAGGCGAACTCCACACCGGTCACACGGACCAACTTGCCCTGCATGGCCGGTGTCACCTGGTCGATGGTCACATCCTGCGGCACCTTTTGGATGCCAGTGGCCTGCTTGATGACGTTGTTGTCCACGTCCACACTGTCCAGCTGCATCATGCCCTGGTACAGGCTGAGACGGGTGCCGCGCAGATAGATCCGGATCGAATCGCCCTGGTACAGGCCGCCGGAGTTCACCAACCGCAGTTGGATGGCGCCCGTGTGGTCCTGCACGTAGACGTTCTTGTAGAGGTTGCCGTTCTGCTCATCGGCGGTCACCACCGCGTATACCGAGCTGTCGCCAACGAATTTGCGCGAAGGGGCACCGGCGGGCAGTTGGGCGCGCAGCTGCGCCACCGTCAGCACATCACCCACCGGGATGGTGCGTACAGGCGGGGTGTCGAACTCCTTCTTGCAACCAGCGAGAAGGGCTGCACCAACGGCAGCGAAAAGAATGGGACGAAGGTTCATGCGTGACATTGCTCGGAGTGCCTTGTGATCAGAAGCTGAAAGTTACCATGACGAAATAGTTCCGTCCGAAGAGGTAACTGAAACGGGGGGGGAAACGGTCCACATCCATCCGGTCGTAGCGCAGTTGCTCGAAACCGCCGATGCGGAAATCCTGGTTGTTCAAGAGGTTGCTCACCGTGGCGTTCACGGCGATGCGGTAGCCCTTCACCATCCAGCTCTTGCCGGCGAAGAAGTCCACCGTCACGTTCGCGTCCAACTTGGTCTGCGTGAGCAGTTGGTCCCACTGCGGGTCGCTCTCCACCAGGTTCTCCAAGGCCTCCGCCGTACGACGGTCCGGGTTGGGGTCCAGGTAGATGTCGTCGAAGTAGTTGGCGTTGAAGCCCGCGAACCAGAACTTGGGCGAGTTGTAACGCAGGCCCACCGAAGCGGCCGTCTGCGGCATGCCACCTACCTTGTAGTTCTCCCAGAACACCGTGCGGTCCGAAGCGAACACCTCCGGACTGTTGTCGCGGGTGATGGTGGCGGTCGGGCGGCTGGAGTAGCGGTAGTCGCCCAAGCCAAGCACGGCCGACGCCTGCCAGGTGGTGGTGATGTTGCCTTCCACGCCCAGCTCCAGGCCCTGGTGCACCTGGTCCACGCCCGTCATCACGTAGTTCACCAGCGTGAGGAACTCATCGTGGTAGAAGCTGCGCGACCAGTTCTGGTCGGTGATCTGGGCGTAGTACAGCGTGGCGCGGCCCTTGATGCGCGGTGCACGGATGATGTAGCTGATGTCGCCGCTCAGGGCCTTCTCGTTCACCAGGTCGGGGATGGTGGCGTGGCGTGTGCGCGGCGAGATGAAGCTGTTGCGCGGGCTCGGTGGACGCGTGATGAAGGCCGCGTTGGCACTGATGAACTGACGGCCCGTGAGCTTGTACGTGGCACCGGCCTTCACCCCAACGTTCAGGAAGGTGGACTTCTCCGACGTGCCGGCCGAGCTTTCCGGGAAACGGCCGTTCTGGAAGCGGCTCTCGCGCCAGAAGCTGGTGGTGCTCAGGTCCAGGCCGGCGTACACGTCGACCTTGGTGAACTTCCGCTCATACTGCCCGAAGACGTCCACCAGGCGGGTGTGGATGTCGTAGTCGTAGCCAAAGAGATCACCTTCACGCACCAGGCGGTTGGGTGTGCTCAG
>CAYZBO010000016.1:34853-43114 GCA_964476665.1 uncultured Chryseobacterium sp.
CCGTTGGCGTTCTCCACGGTGTAGAGGTTCTTGCCATTGGCGAAGTAGAGCTGGTCCCAATTGATCTGGCGGGCGTTCTCGTCGGTCTGCCACAACGCGGTCAGGCGGGCTGCTTCGGCCGGATCGGTCTCCGTGTAGTAGCTGGGCAGGTAGCGGTAGTAATCGGCACGCGGGTCCTTCGCATCGAACCAGTTGAGGTTCGTGAGGCCATCACGACCGAAGGTGTAGAACAGCGATGAGGTGAGCTTGGCCTTGCTGTTGATCGTGTAGTGGTGCGTGGCCATCAGCATCGGCTTGTGGTCGAAGCTCATGCGCGCATTGCGCTTCTCGCCGTCCTGATAGCCCCAGTTGGGGTTGTAGTAGCTGCTGCCCACCAGGTCGTACGCCTCCTGGATGGCCAGGCCCTGCCGACCCTGGATGATGGGCGCGCCGAAGCCGCTGAAGCTGATGCTGTGCCGCTCGTTGATGCGCTTCTCCGCGCCGAGGTAGTAGGCGTAGGCGTTGAACGAGGTGCCGTCCACGTACCCTTCCTCCGCCCAGCGCTTGGAGCCCGAGACACTGAAGGCCCATCCGTTCTCCTGCATGCCCGTGTTGTACGTGGCCATGATGCGGTTGCGATAGGCCCGGTTGGTGGAGGCATAGCTCACACGCACCCCTTTGCGCAGTTCGCTCGGGCGCACGTTCATCTCGGTATACCCACCGATGCCGCCGAAGTTGTAACGCGATGGCGCCACGCCCACACGGATCTGGTTCCACCGGGTGATGTCGTTGAGGCCGGCCCAGTTGGACCACGTCGCCCAACCGGTCTCCAGGTCGTTCATCAACACCCCGTTGATGCTCACCAACATGTTCTCCGAGTCGAAGCCGCGGATGCGGAAGCGGGCCTGCCCGAAGGTGAAGCCCGCAGTGCTGGTGAAGATGTCGCGCGAGGATTGCAGCACCCCGGAGATGTCCTGGCTGCCCAGCTCATTGTCCAGGTCGCCGGCCGTGATGGTGAACACCGGCAGCTGCGGCTCGTTCTGCTTGGTGCTGTCGGCCTTCTGGGTCGCGGTGCTGTCCGTTTGGGCCAGCACGGGCTGGCTCAGGGCCAGGATGCCTGCGAGGGGAAGAAGGCGCGAGGCCCGCAGGATGGTAAAGGGAACGTTCATGAGGGTATCCGCCCGCGAAAGGACCTGCTACCGGACCACACCTGCCAACACGACAAGGAGGCGTGCGGAAGCGGGGGGCGCAGGGGTGTCCATCGGGCACTTGGGCATTGGGTCGGCGAAGGTACGACCTGGCCCGCCTCGCCGGTGTTCCCGCCATGTTAAATCCTTCGCGGCAAGGCCTTTTGCGACGGGACCTCCCGCCTATCTTTGGCCACCCAGCTCACCGCCCGCCCTCGTGTCCGAACGCCTCGTCATCATCCCCACGTACAATGAACGGGAGAACATCCGGGAGATGCTCGCACATGTGGCCCGCCTCACGCCGGCGTTCGATGTGCTGGTGGTGGACGACGGTTCGCCCGATGGCACCGCCGACCTGGTGAAGGAAGCACAGGTCGCCCTTCCCGGACGCTTCCACCTGCTTCAACGTTCCGGCAAGCTCGGCCTCGGCACAGCCTACATCGCCGGTTTCCGGTGGGCCCTTGAACGGAATTACCAGTTCATCTTCGAGATGGACGCCGACTTCAGCCACGATCCCGATGACCTCGTGCGGCTCTACGATGCCTGCAAGGCCCCAGGGGTCGGGATGTCCGTGGGCTCCCGCTACGTGAAAGGAGGCGGTGTGTCCGACTGGTCGTGGGACCGCGTGCTGCTCAGCTACTGCGCCTCGCTCTATGTGCGCGCCGTGCTCTTCCTCGGCGTGCGCGACACCACCGCCGGCTTCGTATGCTACCGCCGCGAGACCCTCGCCGCGCTCCCGCTCGATCAGGTGCGCTTCGTGGGCTATGCCTTCCAGGTGGAGATGAAGTACCGCGTGAAGCTCCAGGGCTTCCGCATCGTGGAGGTGCCCATCATCTTCAAGGACCGCCAGAAAGGGCAGAGCAAGATGAGCGCCAACATTTTCCGGGAAGCCTTCCTCGGCGTGCTCCAGATGCGCTTCAACATCCGACGAGCATGAACAATGTGGTGATCCGCGATTGCCAGGTGGCCAGCGATGGCCACACGTTCCGCGCCGATGTGGAGGTGCGCGACGGGCTCATCGCCCGCATCGCCCCCGAAGGCATCGGCAGCACCACACTGCCCGAGGTCGACGCCCAAGGCCATCTGCTGATGCCCGGTGTGATCGATGACCAGGTGCACTTCCGCGAACCGGGCCTCACCCACAAGGACGACATCGCCAGCGCCAGCCGTGCCGCCGTGGCCGGGGGTATCACCAGCTACATGGAGATGCCCAACACCGAGCCGCAGACCCTCACCCAGGCCCTGCTGCAGGACAAGTACGACCGAGCCGCCCAATGCAGCGTGGCCAACTACTCCTTCTACATGGGCGTGGGCAACGGCAACATGGACGAAGTGCTGCGCACCGATCCGCGCACCGTATGCGGGCTCAAGGCCTTTCTCGGCAGCAGCACCGGCAACATGGTGATCAGCGATGACCGCGTGCTCGACGACCTCTTCAAGCGCGCCCACATGATCCTGGCCATCCATGCCGAGGACGATCCCACCATCAAGCGCGAACTGGAGGCGGCCGTGGCGCGCTACGGCGAGGACATCCCCATGGACGCCCACCCGCTGATCCGCAGCGCAGAGGCCTGCTACCGCTGCAGCAGCGCCTCGGTGGAACGCGCCAGGCACTTCGGCACCCGCCTGCATGTGCTGCACATCAGCACGGCGCGCGAACTGGAGCTCTTCGCACCCGGCCCGCTCGAAGGCAAGCACATCACGGCCGAAGCCTGTGTGCATCACCTGTGGTTCACCGATGCGGACTACGCCGAGAAGGGCGCGCTGATCAAGTGGAACCCCGCCGTGAAGACCCGCGCCGATCGCGATGCCATCCGCCAGGCCGTGAAGGATGGCCGCATCGATGTGGTGGCCACCGACCACGCCCCGCACACCCTCGAGGAGAAGGCCCGGCCCTACCGCCAATGCCCCTCCGGCGGACCGCTCGTGCAGCATTCGCTCGTGGCCATGCTGGAGCTGATGCACCAGGGCGTCCACACCCTGCACGAGGTGGTGGAGAAGCTCTGCCACGCACCCGCCCGCCTCTTCAACATGAACGACCGCGGCTACATCCGCGAAGGCTACCACGCCGACCTGGTGCTCGTGGACCTCAACGCACCGTGGACCGTGGCCACCGACAACGTGCTCTACAAGTGCGGCTGGTCGCCCTTCACCGGAACCACCTTCCGCTCGCGTGTGCTGCGCACCTGGGTGAACGGCCAGGCCGCCTACGCCGATGGTCGCGTGAACGACACCGTGCGCGGGGAACGCCTGCGCTTCGCCCGATGATGCGCTTGCTGTGCTTCGTCGGGATGCTCGCCGCATGCACGCCGGCCCCGCAGCAGCCGGCCGGACTGCTGCCCCGTGACACCGTGGTGCAGGTGCTCGCCGACCTGCAACTCGTGGAGGCCCGCATCCACCAGGAACTGATGCTGCAACCCGTGTCCCGCATCCCCTCCGACACCTACGCACAGGAGGTGTTCGCCAAGCGCGGGGTGAGCGAAGCGGCCTTCAAGGAGAGCTTCGCGTACTACGCTGCCGACAATGCCGAGATGACCGCGATCTACGAAGCGGTGATCGCCGAGCTCTCGAAGCGCAAGGACAATGTCGGTCAGGCCGAGCCGGTCAAGTAACGCACCACATTGTCCACGCTCTCCTGCACGGGGCGGAAGGTGATGCCCAACGCCTGCGCCTTGGCGTTGCTGTAACTGCGCTGCGCCAACGCACTGTGTACGGTGTGGCGCGTCACCAGCGGACGACCACCGGTGAGCAGCGTGCGCAGCCGTTCCACGCGCCAGGCCAGGCCCAGCATCCACGGGGCCACAGCGCGGTCGGGGGGGGGATGGCCGAAGCCTTCCGCATAGCGCTTGAACAGCTCGGCATACGGGAGGTTGCTGCCCACCAACAGGTAGCGCTCGCCGGTGCTGCCGCGTTCCATCAGGGTGATCAGCGCATCGGCCACGTCGCGCGCATCCACGAAGCCGTTGCTGCCCGGCGGATGGAAGCGGGTGCCGCGTTGCAGGCGTTCGGCCAGGCTCATCGAACTGCGCCCCGCAGCTCCCGGACCCAGGATCACCGAGGGGTTCGCCAGCACGGCGTCCAGCCCCTCGGCAATGCCGCGCTGCACCTCCAGCTCCGCCTCGTACTTGCTCCACGCATAGCCCGAGGTGTGCGCGTCCGGTGCCCAGGGCAGCGCCTCATCCACCGCGCCGGTGGGGGCATGGCCCAGCGCGGCGGTGCTGCTCACATGGCACAGGCGCTGCACCCCGCTCAGCAGCGCCGCGTTCACCACGTTGGCCGTGCCCTGCACGTTCACGTGCCGCAGCGTGCGCAGGTCGCGCGGATCGAAGGAGACCAGGGCCGCGGCGTGGTACACCTGCCGCACCCCCTGCATCGCATCCTCCAGCGCGGGCATGTCGTGCAGGTCGCCCGGCACCCACTCAATGCGCGCCAGCCGCTCGGCCGCATCGGGACCGTAGTGGCGGAAGATGCGCTCCACCACGCCGATGGCGCTGCCCGCACGGCGCAAGGCACGCACGGGGCCCTGTGCCGCAAGGCGGTGCAGCAGGTGCGCGCCAACGATGCCGGTGCCGCCGGTGACGAGTTGCATGGGTGATCGGTGGGCGCGCTGGGTGCAACGGCCGGGGCGCGAAGATACCCCGCTCGCCGCCCCCAGCAGGCCGCGCTCCGATGGCCCCGGCTATCTTTGGCCGCCTTCCCCACACCACGGCGGAAGCAGGCATCCATGGCGAAGGGCTTCATCGACGAATTGCGCTGGCGGGGCATGCTGCAGGACAGCACCCCCGGCGTGGAGGAACATCTGGCACAGGGTCCGCAGCGCGGCTACATCGGCTTCGATCCCACCGCCGACTCCCTCCACGTGGGCAACCTGGTGCAGATCATGTTCCTCACCCACTTCCAGCGCTCCGGCCACCGCGCCGTGGCCCTGGTGGGCGGAGCCACTGGCATGGTGGGCGACCCCAGCGGCAAGAAGAGCGAACGCAACCTGCTCGATGAGGAGGCCCTGCGCCACAACGAGGCCTGCATCAAGGCCCAGCTGCAGCGCTTCCTGGATTTCGAACACCCCACCAACCCCGCCCAGCTGGTCAACAACTACGACTGGTTCAAGGACATGGGCTTCCTCCACTTCATCCGCGAGGTGGGCAAGCACATCACCGTCAATTACATGATGGCCAAGGACAGCGTGAAGAACCGCCTGGAGACGGGCATCAGCTTCACGGAGTTCTCCTACCAGCTGGTGCAGGGCTACGACTTCGTACACCTGCACAAGACCCTGGGCTGCACCCTGCAGATGGGCGGCAGCGACCAGTGGGGCAACATCACCACCGGCACGGAGCTCATCCGGCGCATGGGCGGCGGCGAGGCCTTCGCCGTCACCACCCCGCTGCTCACCAAGGCCGATGGCAGCAAGTTCGGCAAGAGCGAGGGCGGCAACATCTGGCTCGATGCCGCGCGCACCTCACCCTATAAGTTCTACCAGTTCTGGCTCAACAGCAGCGATGCCGATGCGCCCCGCTTCATCCGCATCTTCAGCACACGCGGCCAGGAGGAGCTGGAAGCGCTGATCGCCGCGCACAACGCCGCGCCCCACCAGCGCACCCTGCAGAAGGAACTGGCCGCCGAGATCACCCAGCGCGTACACGGCGCCAACGAACTGCAGGCCGCCCAGCAGGCCAGCGACATCCTCTTCGGCAACGCCACCGCCGAGGCCCTCGGCACCCTCAGCGCCCAGCAATGGCTGGAGGTGTTCGAGGGCGTGCCCCAGGCCACCGTGGCGCGCGATGCCCTCGCCGCCGGCATCCCCCTGGTGGACCTGCTCAGCGAGGTGGGCGGCTTCCTCCCCAGCAAAGGCGAGGCCCGCCGCGCCCTCAAGGAGAACAGCATCGCCGTGAACAAGGCCAAGGTGGCCGAGGACCGCGTGGTAAGCACCGCCGACCTCCTGGGCGGCCAGTTCATCCTGCTGCAACGCGGGAAGAAGAATTATTTTTTGGTGAGGGTGGGGTGACGTTATGTTCCGCAGGCTCTTCTCTTTCCAAGGTCGGATACGAAGACTTGAGTTCGCGATCAGTGTCTTCATCATGTTCGCGATCACGATGGCAGTAGGGATCGCCTACGCACCGAAGCTGCCGCTGTATTATACCGGGCTGATCACGTTGCCAGCGGTGTGGTTGTTCATCGCACAAGGGGTAAAGCGCTGCCATGATCTCGGCAAGCCGTGGTGGTACTTCTTCATCCCCTTCTTCTTGCTGTGGATGTTGTTCGCAGCAGGCGAGCAAGGGGTGAACCAGTTTGGTCCCCCTCGTAAGCCATAGAGTTTGCAAAAGAGTGCGTTGACCAACGAAGACCGCCTCGACGGCCAATTCATCCTGCTGCAACTCGGGAAGAGGAATTGCTTTTTGGTGAGGGTGGGGTAACGGTTCCACCTGTCTGAACCGTTACATGACAGAGCAGTACTTTCTATGACTACAGAGTTGGATTTGCCGTGTAATGATTTATTACAATTTGCTGTGACTCGTTACTTTTTCTTTTGAGCTCTGTAAACAACGAAAATGAAAAAAGTGTGAATTGCAAAGTTCAAGAGGTAATTCCACGTGGGCTTTTGTCCAATGAAGGGTATTTGAAACGATATCCCTGTTGTCACTGCGCACCAGATTGCCATCAAAACGAGAGATGCAAACCATCCGAGCAGCTTTTCTCCACCTCGGAACTCAGAAGAGAAAATTGGGAAGAACAGCATAATCGGAAAGATTAGGACTATCGAGTAGTTTGAGGATATCAGCATCCAAAAAGCAGAACGTCTATCGATTTTGTCCAAAGCATCCTCATATGGGCCAGTGCTGAGCTTTCCATCATCCCCAAACGAGGGAAACTCAATTGAAGAAACCGCATCGCGAAAATGTTCAGTATAGTGCTTTCCTTCGAGAACTCTACTCTTTGTCTTCTCCAATTCTTTGAGTACAGTTGAATCAGATTGAAAGTCAGACTTCAAATCTTGTATCTTCTCTAAGTACTCTAATTTGTGACTGGTGTGAAGGTTTTGAGTGAATCCAGTACAAAAGTCTGCCATTAAGAGAATCCCAAATGCTGTCAAAACCCAGAGCAATCTATAAGCCCAGGTCTTTTCTTTATCTAAGAGAGTTCCAGGTATATCAAACAGTTTATCGAGCATCTCTATGAGTCACAACTATTCAGTAAGCCCTGTATGGTTTATTTCCGCTTCATGCGGTGCAGCAGTGTGTGTTATTGCACCAAAAGGGAGGGTAAAAACACAGTGCCATGATCGCACCATCTTGAAGGGAACGCGGGCGTGCTGCATCAGCTTACCTCAGCTGACGTCCAGCCCGAAGATAGCACAAATGGGTTGACGCTCCAAGCGGTAAGGCTCGTATTCACGCCCTCCCATGCCTTCCCCCTGTTGGACCTGCTCAGCGCGATGGGCGGCTTCCTGCCCAGCAAAGGCGAGGCCCGCCGCTCCCTAACAAGGAGAACAGCATCGCCGTGAACAAGGCCAAGGTGGCCGAGGACCGCGTGGTAAGCACCGCCGACCTCCTGGGCGGCCAGTTCATCCTGCTGCAACGCGGGAAGAAGAACTACTTTTTGGTGAGGGTGGGGTAGGGGTCAATGAGACGTGAAGCTGAATCGTCAGCTTCGTTGAGGGCGTTTGAGGCTGGCCGTTGTAGGCAACAGGTTACTTTTTCTTTGTTCCGCCCACCAGCTTTGACAGGAGATACAGGCCAGCAGCACATACTGAAGCACCCATTAGAGCTAAATTGAAGCTCTTCCAGATCGGCTTGAATTGCAGTCGGGCATCACCAACGGCTTGAGCGCCATCCATGATCGAGTTCAGCATCCACCAAAGGAGGAGGAATACGATCACCGAGGCTAGAATTATGTTATCTCTTGTTTGCATTCAATTGTTGCCAGCCGGCTTGCATTTGCAACAGGCGGTCTCTCGTGACAATGGTCCTGAATGAAGTGGTCAGGCTTCAATGGGAGTTGGCAGCGGTACAACGGCGGCTCGCGGTAACCTCATGCTAGGCAACGTTCATTTCTTGATCAGTTTTTTCTTTCCCTTAGCGATCCATAATACAGGTC
>CAYZBO010000017.1:0-19770 GCA_964476665.1 uncultured Chryseobacterium sp.
GGCTTCCGGCGGTTCGGGCGCGGCGTCGCGCCGACCATTGCGCGCCGGCTTTTCCGGCCGTGGTGGCCAGTCGGGAAGGGCCTTCAACAGGCGCTCCTTCATGCGCTCGTAGTAGCTCTTGCGGTCGATGGTGAAGGCGATGAGGTAGCCCACCATGGCGGCGTACATCAGCTGGAAGATCGCACTGTGGCGGTCGGTCATCTCCAGCACCAGGATGGCGCTTGTGAAGGGCGAGCGGGTGACACCGGTGAGGAAGGCGGTCATGCCGGCCAGCACGAGCAGGTTGAACTGCCCGCGGCTGGGCTCGAAGAGCGGGGCGATCCACCCGCCGATGGAGGCGCCGGCCGCCAGGGAGGGTGCGAAGATACCTCCCGCCCCACCTGCGCTGAAGGAGAAGAGCGGTCCCAGGATACGGGCGCCCACGTTGCTTGCGCTGGCATCGACCTCCTCGGCGAAGAGGTAGTTCTCCAACAGCGTATTGCCCGAACCGATGGCCGTAGGACCCAGCAGGTGAACGGTGCTGGCGAAAAGCAGGGCGCACCCCAGTGCGAAGCCAGCCTGTTGCAGCCAGCCGGTGAAGGAGCGACGCAGCTTGTCAAAGGCGAGCAGGATACGACAGAAGATCGCGCCGGAGGCACCGGAGATCACGGCGATGAACAGGATCTTGTACATGAAGGAGACCGTTGCCGGTTCCAACTTAGGGTAGCCCAACAGCAGGTAGGGGCCCAGCAGCGATTGCGCGGTCATGCCGCTGAGGATCACGGCGGTGAGCACGGCGGTCCGGAACTGTGCCATGTGGGTCTTGGTGAGCTCTTCCACCGCGAAGACGATACCCCCAAGGGGTGTGTTGAAGGCGGCGCTGAGACCGGCAGCCCCCCCGGTCACGAGCATGATCTGGCGGCTGACACGCGGCCAGAACGGGGGTAGCAGCTTGTGGACGGTGCGGTAGATGCTCCCGGCGATCTGCAAGGTGGGGCCTTCTCTGCCGATCGCTCCACCACCGATCACCAGGGTGAGGCTGCTGGCGATCTTCACAAGAATGATGCGCACGTTGAGGAAGCGCCAGGAGCGATCGCGCTTCTTCTCGGTGGCCACTTCAATGGCGGCCATGAGCTGTGGAATGCCGCTGCCACCGGCCAGTGGCGCAAGCCTGCGCACCAGCCCCCACGCCACGAGGAAGCTGATGGGTGCGGTGAGGAAGATCAACCGGCGGTCATGGCTGAGGATGGCCAGGTTGGCATCCTCCATCAGGTGGAAGAGCTTGGCGTAGCCCACGGCCACCAGCGCGGTGAGCACGGCCGACACCTGGTAGGGCAGTGCCAGCAGCACCAGCTCCTTGGCGCGGCTTTGCACCAACCACAGGCGCAGGCGTTCCAGCAGCCCCGATAGGAATGCTACTGCCTGGGTGGTGAGTTGATCGTAGCGCGAACCGGCCATGAGCGGCCAAAAGTAGGCCCTCATGAACGGCATGGTCGGCCGTCCACGCGGAAGTGATCAACAGCGTGGCGGAAGAAGCGCGGTCGGCTTCAGACGAGCATGCCGATGATGGTGGCGCTGAGCAGCGAGGCCAGGGTGCCGCCGAGCAATGCGCGGAAGCCGAACTCGCTCAGCCAGGCACGCCGGCTGGGGGCCAGCGACCCGATCCCACCGATCTGGATGCCGATACTGGCGAAGTTGGCGAAGCCGCAAAGCATGTAAGTGGCCATGACGATGCTCCGCTGGTGGCTGAAGAGTCCGGAGGCTTTCATGCTCGCCAGGCTCTCGTAGCCCACGAACTCGCTGGCGATGATCTTCTCGCCGACCAGCCGGCCGGTGAGGGTGATGTCCTCGGTGGCCACGCCGATGAGCCACATGAGGGGTGCGAAGAGATAGCCGAGCAGGAATTCCAGCGACAGCCCTTGAAAGTTGCCTTTGGAGACCTCCGCCACCCAGCCGTTGATGCCGAGCGTGTCACCGAGCTTCAGGAAGGCATAGTTGGCCATGGCGATGAAGGCGAAGAACACCAGCAGCATGGCGCCCACGTTGGCAGCCAGCTTCAGCCCTTCGCTGGTGCCGTTGCTCATCGCATCGAGGAAGTTGCTACCCACCTGTTCCATGCTCACCTCCAGCTTCTGCTCGATGGGCTCGGTCTGCGGGAAGAGGATCTTGGCCACCACCACCGCTCCGGGAGCGGCCATTACACTGGCGGTGAGCAGGTGTTTGGCGAAGAAGAGGCGTTGAACAGGGTCGTCACCGCCCAGGAAGCCGACATAGGCCGCGAGCACACCACCCGCCACCGTGGCCATGCCGGCGGTCATCACCAGGAAGATCTCCGAGCGGTTCATCTTGTCCAGGTAGGCTTTCACCATCAGTGGTGCTTCGGTCTGCCCCAGGAAGATATTGCCCGCCGTGCTGAGGCTCTCGGCACCGCTGAGGCGCATGGTGCGGTTGAGCGCCCAAGCTAGTGCGTACACCACCTTCTGGATAATTCCAAGGTAGAAGAGCACGCTGGTCAGCGCGCTGAAGAAGATGATCGTGGGAAGGATCTGCAGGGCGAAGATGAATCCCACGCTCTGCACGTTCATCAGGTCGCGGAACAGGAATTCGCTGCCGATGCGGGTGAAGTCGAGCACCTTTACGAAGAGCTTGCCCACCACCTCGAAAGCGAGTTGCACGGGCGGCACATAGAGTATCAGCATCGCGAGCACGAGCTGGAAAGCGAGCCCGATGCCCACCACTTTCCAGTCCACTTGACGTCGTTTGGCGCTGAACACCCAGGCGATGCCGATCAGGGTCGCCATGCCAAGGATGCCGCGGAGCAGGCTGGTGGCGGAAGGACCGGTGAGGGCTGCGGGACCGCTTTGTGCGGCGGCAGCGAGGGGAAGGAGCAGGGCGGTGAGCGCTGCCAGGCGCAGGATGCTGCGTTGCATGGAGGAGGGGTCGGTCCGGCGAAGATGGCGGAAAGCACGCAGGTCCGCAACCTCTGTGGTTACGATCAGTTGCTGCCTTCACGGCGCTTTATCTCGTCGCGGATCTTGGAGGCGCGCTCATAATCCTCATCATGGAGCGCTTCGTTCAACTGCTCCTGCAATTCCTCCAATGTGGCACTGCGTTTCGCCCCGCGCCCTTCGCCCTTTTCCTCTTCGCCCTTCTCCTCATCACCTTCCTCCACCTTCAGCCCGGCGGCGCTAAGGATGAACTCGTAGGTGTACACAGGACAGTCGAACCGGAGCGCCAGGGCGATGGCATCGCTGCTCCGCGCATCGATCTCCACTTCAAGACCCTTTTGCTCCACGACCAACTTGGCGTGGAAGATGCCCTCCACAAGGTCGTTGATGATCACCTCCTTCAGGTTGAATCCGAGGGTGTCGGCCACGTTCTTGAACAGGTCGTGGGTCAGTGGCCTCGCGGGCTTGATGTTCTCCACCTGGATGGCAATGGCCTGGGCTTCCACCCCGCCGATGATGATGGGCAGGCGCCGCTCACCATCCACCTCGGAGAGGATCAGCGCGTAGGCTCCGGCGTGTGTGTGGCTGTACGTGATGCGCAGGAAGCGCAGTTCGACCTTCTCCATGCAACTCGCGAACGGGCCGTGAAGATAGGGAGGAGCGGCCAGTTGGCAGTTGGGTGGGCAGGAGTTCAGCAGTTCAACAGGTCAACAGTCCGCAGTTGGCAGTTGCGCTCATCGTGGGTGAGACACTTCCACCAAGAGCGCAACTGCTTGGTGCGGCCCGGGACCCGCAGTACGTTGGCAACAACGCACCAACCTCTCGGCCCGCACCAACTGCCAACTCTCCAACTCCCCAACTCCCCTCAACGCTCCGCGTTCAGCTTCTTCGCAGCATCGATCAACTTGGGCAGCACCTCGAAGGCATCGCCTACGATCCCGTAATCCGCCGCCTTGAAGAAGGGCGCTTCGGGGTCCTTGTTGATCACACAGATCACCTTGCTCTGGTTCACTCCGGCCAGGTGCTGAATGGCTCCGCTGATGCCGATGGCGATATAGAGGTTGGGACGGATGGCCACGCCTGTCTGTCCCACATGCTCGTGGTGCGGACGCCAGTGCATGTCCGCAACAGGACGGCTGCAGGCGGTGGCGGCGCCCAGGAGTGTCGCCAACTCTTCCACCGGCGCCCAATGCTCGGGGCCCTTCATGCCGCGACCGGCGCTCACCACCAGTTCGGCCTCGGGCAGTGGGATCCCGCTGCCGGCCTTGCGCATTTCCTTTACTGCGACGCGTGCCGCACCAAGGTCACCGCTGTATTCCTCCACCGTGGCTGTGCCGCCGGTGTTCGCGATGGCCACGCTGTTGGGCATCAGGCTTAGCACCTTCACGGCACTGGTCACCTGCACATGG
This sequence comes from uncultured Chryseobacterium sp., assembly GCA_964476665.1. Taxonomy (GTDB): domain Bacteria; phylum Bacteroidota; class Bacteroidia; order Flavobacteriales_F; family PHOS-HE28; genus PHOS-HE28. The sequence goes on from CAYZBO010000017.1 coordinate 4,337, forward strand.
GCGCGGGCCTTGCCGCTGAACACGTTGCGGGTGTAAAGGTCGCCGGTGGGCATGCCGGTGACGCCGGCCACATGGCCTGCTTTGAGGCGTGCTGCCACGCGGGGCGCCACGGCCTTCCCGGTGGCATCGCTCACGCACACGATGGTCTGCGCGTTCTCCTTGGTGGCCACGTCCACCACGAGGCGTGTGAGCTGCTGGCTGTCCAGCACGGTCACGTTGCGGGCGACGATCACCTTGCCGGCACCTTGTGCGCCGAGGCTTTCTAAGCCCTGTGCGGTCCCGAAGGTGACAGCGGTGACGGGTCCACCGGCCAGCTGGCTGGCAAAGGTCACGGCTTCCTGTGCCGCCTTGGACAGCTTCTCACCGCGGGTGTCAATGAATACGATGGTGCTCATGGTCGGTCCTCGTTGTTCGTTGTGCGTCGGGGTCGTGGCTTAGATCACTTTGGCTTCGGTGTGCAGCAGTTCGATGAGCTTGCCGGCCTCTTCGGCGGGGATCATCTTCACCGAGCCTTTGGCGGGTGGCAGTTCGAACTTCACCGTGCGAGCCACATCGCTCACGGGCGTGGCGGGCACCACGGTCAGGGGCTTGGTGCGGGCCGCCATGATCCCGCGCATGTTGGGGATGCGCTGCTCGGCCATGCCTTTGGCTGCACCGAGCACCGCCGGAAGGCTCACTTCCAACACCTCCACTCCGCCGGGGACATCGCGTTCAACCGTAGCGGTGGTACCGGCCACGTCCAACTTGCTGGCCAGCGGGATGTACGGCAGGTCGAGAAGTTCGGCCACCATGGCGCCCACCTGGCCACCGTTGTGGTCGATCGTTTCCTTGCCGGCCAGCACCAGGTCGAAGCCCTTGTCCTTGGCATACGCGGCCACCAGCTCGGCCACCTGCAACGCATCGGTCGGTTGTGCATCGATCCGGACCGCATCATCGGCACCGATGGCGAGGCCCTTGCGGATGGTTGCATCGGTGTCAGCACCGCCCACGGTGATGGTGGTGACGCTGCCGGCGCCTGCGGCCTCCTTCAGTTCGAGGGCACGTACCAGAGCGTACCATTCGTCATACGGGTTCACGATGAACGTGACACCGTTGCCATCGTACTGCGTATTGTCGTTGGTGAAGGCGATGCGTGCCGTGGTATCGGGCACTTGGCTGAGGAGGACGAGGATCTTCATCGGTTCGGGAACAACTGGGTCCGGTGACCGGTTCGCCGATGCACGGCAGGCCGGTGGAACGGGCGGCAAACTTACGGACCATGAGGGGACCGGCGGTCGGTCCTTGGATGACCGGTCCACGGAGCGCGGGTGAAGGGTTCCTGTGGACCGCGTTGGAGGCCGGGATAAGAACGGGAAAGGTGGAGCAGGAACCGGCTGTCCGCGCTTCCTTTGTGTTCGCAAGCTACGGTCATGTGGAACAGGCTTCGAGAACGATCGCTCGGTGTATGGCGCTATGTGCGCCTCATCATTAGGGCATATGGGGAGGATGACACGCTTGACCTCGGGGCGGCGCTGGCCTTTTACACCATCTTCTCCATCACACCCATGCTGGTGGTGGTGATCGCCGTGGCGGGCTTGCTGGCCGGTCCCTCGGCTGCGGAAGGGCGCTTGTTCGAGCAGCTCACCGAATTCGTCGGGGCGGAAACGGCCCGTGCGCTCCAGGGCCTGCTTGGGAACGCCTATGAGAGCGGCAAAGGGATCGTGGCCACCGCGGTGGGCCTGGTTACGCTCATCCTGGGGGCCACTGGCGTGTTCAACGCCCTGAAGGTCTCGCTCAACCGCATCTGGGACATTCAGCCCCGCACGGGCAACACGGTGCTGCGCATGGTGTTGTCGCGTCTGCTTTCTTTTTCCTTCGTGCTGGGCATGGGGTTCCTCATGGTGGTCAGTTTCCTGCTCAGCGCCTTGGTCACAAGCTTTGCCGGAAAGATCGCCGAGCTGCTGCCGGGGGCGGCGGGTGTGCTGGTGGTCGCGGGTTCCAACGGGGTCTCGCTGCTGATGACCGTGGCCGTGTTCGCTGCCTTGTTCAAGTATCTGCCCGATGCCCGCATCGCATGGCGGGATGTGCTTCCGGGGGCGGTCCTGACCACCTTGCTGTTCATCGTTGGCAAGTACGCCCTCACGTTCTATTTCCAATTCTCCAACCCGGCATCGGCCTTCGGTGCGGCGGCCAGCCTGATGTCCCTGCTGCTGTGGGTCTATTATAGTTCCCAGATCTTCTTTCTCGGTGCGGAGTTCATCCATGTGTGGGCACTGGAGCATGGGCGCGACATCCTGCCCAGTGCCGATGCGGTCAAAGTGGTCCGCCAGCAGGTCCGTGCACCCGCCACGGAGACGCCCGCCCGCCCCGGATGATCATCTGGCTCCGTATACGGTGAACAGGGTGCGACCTACCTTTGCCCCCTATTCAGCGAAGACCCATGCGTACAGTCCAAATGCGGGAGGCCCTGTGTGAGGCCATGAGCGAAGAGATGCGTCGTGACCCGAGCGTGTTCCTCATGGGGGAGGAGGTGGCCGAGTATGACGGTGCCTACAAGGTGAGCAAGGGCATGCTGGCCGAGTTCGGTGAGAAGCGCGTGATCGACACGCCTATCGCCGAGTTGGGCTTCAGCGCCATCGGCGTGGGTGCCGCCATGAACGGTCTGCGTCCCATCGTGGAGTTCATGACCTGGAACTTCGCCATCCTTGCGGCCGACCAGATCATCAACCACGCGGCCAAGATGCTGCAGATGAGCGGTGGCCAGTTCCATGTGCCCATCGTGTTCCGCGGCGGCAACGGCAGCGCCGGCCAGTTGGCCGCCACGCACAGCCAGAGCTTCGAGGCCATGTACGCCAACATCCCCGGCCTGAAGGTGATCAGTCCCAGCACCCCCTACGATGCCAAGGGTCTGCTGAAGGCCGCGATCCGCGACAATGATCCGGTGCTCTTCATGGAGAGCGAGCGCATGTATGGCGACAAGGGCGAGATCCCCGATGGCGAGTACCTGCTGCCCATCGGCGTTGCAGATGTGAAGCGCGAAGGCACGGACATCACCCTTGTCTCCTTTAACAAAATGATGAAGGTGGTGCTGGCTGCGGCCGAAGAGCTCGCCAAGGAGGGCATCAGCGCCGAGGTGATCGACCTGCGCACCATCCGCCCCTTGGACAATGCGACCATCATCCGCAGCGTGATGAAGACCAACCGCCTGGTAGTGGTGGACGAGAATTGGCCCTTCGGCAGTGTGGCCAGCGAAGTGGCGTTCCGGGTGCAGAAGGATGCGTTCAGCTACCTCGATGCGCCGGTGCTCCGCGTGTGCCAGGCCGATACGCCGCTGCCCTTCACCCCCTCGCTGATCGACGCCAGCCTGCCCAGCGTGGAGCGGGTGGTGCGTGCTGCGAAGGAGGCGATGTACCTGGTGAAGTAATGGGCGGGATCCTTCAAAAGTCCCTTTGAGCCGGGGTTTCGGCACATCTGAATGAACATGCGCCGTCACCTCCTTCTCGCGCTGAGCTTACTGGTGCCCCTCATGCTTTTGGCGCAGGGCATCACCATCACGTTCGGGGGCGAGCTGAACGGCTCGCCCATTGCTCTGGACAGCATCCAGGTGCAGAACCTCGACACAGGCGGCGATACCCTGTTGTTCTATCCTGATACGGTGCTCGTGCTGGACTTCTCCACCGGCATTCGCGGCATCACCGGTGCTGTCGATCCGATCCGGAGCTCACCCAATCCATTTCAAGGAAGCACGGAGATCGACGTGAGCTCAAGGGGCGGCGAGATGCAGCTGGTGGTGCATGATGTCACCGGCCGCGAACTGGCCTCCCAGCGTGTGGATGCTGCCCCGGGATGGAACCGTTTCCGCTACACCAGCGGGTTGCCGGGCGTCCACATGGTGAGCGTGGTGCAGAGCGGCCAACGTCATACGCACCGTTTGCTGGCCATGGACGGAACAGGCGGCGCGAACGGTACGCTCAGCTACCTAGGTGCAACAAGCCAGCGGGAGGTGGGCTCGCCCAAAGCCGACCGCTCGTTGTTCACTTGGCTGCCCGGTGACCAATTGCGTTACATCGGCTATGCATCGAACGATACGGCGATGTTCAGCGGTGTGATCCTGCACCTCCCCACCAACTCCACGACACGCACCTTCACGTTCTTCGGGGCCACCTGCCCTGATGCCCCGACGGTGATGGATGCGGATGGCAACGTGTACCCCGTGGTGCGTATCGGTGACCAATGCTGGATGGGGACCAACCTACGCACCGCTCACTACAGCGACGGCAGTGCCATACCCAACGTGACGAGCAACAGCGAATGGTTGCAAGTGGGGGCAGCAGGGGCCTGGAGCAATTACGAGAACAGTGCCGTCCATGGGAGCGTATACGGCAAACTCTACAACTGGTACGCTGCCGTGGATCCTCGCGGTGTGTGTCCGATAGGTTGGCATGTGCCTACCGATGCCGAATGGAAACTGTTGGAGACCACATTGGGCATGCCTGCGGCTGATCTGAACAGCGCTGGGATGAGGGGCGAGGTCCAGAACATCGGCGGCAGATTGAAATCAACGGCCCTGTGGAACGCCCCCAATGCCGGAGCCACGAATGCGACAGGGTTTTCAGGACTCCCCGGCGGTGCGCGCGGCGGGTTCTCAGAGGGCACCTTCTTCAATATCGGGAGCCATGGCGAATGGTGGACATCGACCGACGCCGGTGAATTCAATTTCGCCTGGCGACGCCAGCTGAGGCACTTCTATGAAGGCATAGGGCGTTACAGCTACTACAAGGCAAGTGGCTATTGCATCCGCTGCCTGCGGGATTGAGCTGCCCAGCCGACCAGCTTTGTGCGCACGGTGAAGGAGGCGATGTACCTGGTGAAGTGAGCCTCACTGCAAGGTGAACTGTGGGCGGAGCGATCGACGTTCCGCTCATTCCCCTATTTTTGCGCCCCTGCAAGGCAAAGGGCTTTGCTTAGGTACTGAAGAACAGCACGTTAACGAACGATCAACCGAACTGATATGGGAAGTGAACTGATGTATTACATCCCCGCGCTGGGCCTTCTGGGTCTCGTGGTGATGATCACCAAGGCCATCTGGGTGAACAAGCAGGATGCCGGGGACGCCAAGATGCAGGAGCTGGCCGGCTACATCGCCCGTGGTGCCAGTGCCTTCCTGAAGGCCGAGTGGAGGGTGCTCGGCGTGTTCGCAGTGATCGCCGCAGCCCTGCTGGCATGGAGCGGCACCTTGGTGGAACACAGCGATTGGTTCATCGCCGTGGCCTTCCTGATCGGTGCGTTCTTCAGTGCCTTCGCCGGCTGGATCGGCATGAACATCGCAACCAAGGCCAATGTGCGCACCACGCAGGCCGCCCGCACCAGCCTCGCCCAGGGCCTCAAGGTGAGCTTCAACGGCGGCACCGTGATGGGCCTCGGGGTGGCGGGCCTCGCCGTGCTGGGCCTCAGCCTGCTGTTCATCTGGTTCTACCACATGTACGTGAACGGCGCTTCCGCCAACGGGGATGAGATGATGAAGGCCCTCGAGGTGCTCGCAGGCTTCAGCCTGGGTGCTGAATCGATCGCCCTCTTCGCCCGTGTGGGCGGTGGCATCTACACCAAGGCCGCCGATGTGGGTGCCGACCTGGTGGGTAAGGTGGAGGCCGGTATCCCCGAGGATGACGTGCGCAACCCCGCCACCATCGCCGACAACGTGGGCGACAACGTGGGCGATGTGGCCGGAATGGGCGCAGACCTCTTCGGCAGCTACGTGGCCACCATCCTCAGTACCATGGTGCTGGGGCGTGAAGTGGTGAGCGCGGACAACTTCGGCGGCATGGCACCGATCCTGCTGCCCATGCTCATCGCCGGTCTGGGCATCGTGTTCAGCATCATCGGCACCTGGTTCGTACGCATCAACAAGGACACCGACAGCGTGATGGCCGCCTTGAACAAGGGCAACATCGGCAGCATCATCCTTACGGCCATCGCCAGCTACTTCGTGATCGGCTGGATGTTCCCCAGCACCGTGGAGTTCATCCGCGGCGATGTGCGCCTGGTGGTGGAGAGCATCAACATCTTCTACGCCATCGTGCTCGGCCTGGTGGTGGGCTTCCTCATGAGCTACATCACCGAGTACTACACCGCCATGGGCCGCAAGCCGGTGGACAGCATCGTGCAGAAGAGCGGCACGGGCCACGCCACCAATGTGATCGGCGGCCTGGCCGTGGGCATGGAGAGCACGTTCCTGCCGATCCTGGTGCTCGCTGCGGGCATCTTCGGCGCCTTCGAACTGGCCGGTCTGTACGGCGTGGCCATCGCGGCAGCCGGCATGATGGCCACCACCGCCATGCAGCTCGCCATCGACGCCTTCGGTCCCATCGCCGACAACGCTGGTGGCATCGCCGAGATGAGCGGCCTCCCCAAGGAGGTGCGTGAGCGTACCGACATCCTCGATGCGACTGGCAATACCACGGCCGCGACCGGTAAAGGCTTCGCCATCGCCTCCGCCGCCCTCACCGCACTGGCGCTCTTCGCAGCGTACGTGGGCCTGGCCGGCATCACCGCCATCGACATCTACAAGGCCAACGTGCTGGCCATGTTGTTCGTGGGCGCCATGATCCCCTTCCTCTTCAGCAGCATGGCCATCAGCGCCGTGGGTAAAGCCGCCATGGACATGGTGAAGGAGGTGCGTCGCCAGTTCAAGGAGATCCCCGGCATCATGGAGTACAAGGCCCAGCCGGAGTATGAGAAGTGCGTGGCCATCAGCACGCAGGCCTCCATCCGTGAGATGATCCTGCCCGGTGCGCTCGCCCTGCTCAGCCCCATCATCGTGGGCTTCGCCTTCGGTCCCGAGGCGCTCGGTGGCCTGCTGGCAGGTATCACCGTGAGCGGTGTGCTCATGGGCATCTTCCAGAACAACGCTGGTGGCGCCTGGGACAATGCCAAGAAGAGCTTCGAGAAAGGGGTGCTGATCGACGGCCAGACCTACAAGAAGGGCAGCGATCCCCACAAGGCCGCAGTGACCGGTGACACCGTGGGCGATCCCTTCAAGGACACCTCGGGGCCTTCCATGAACATCCTCATCAAGCTCACTTCCATCGTGGCGTTGGTGATCGCACCGCACATCAACGAGGGTGGGCATGCTGCCAGCGGCCACATGGATGTGGTTCCTGTGGACGCCACCATGGTGGATCCACATGCCGGTCACGATCATGGTGATCACAGCGGAGCCCATACCACCGCGGGCGCTGGTGATGCGAACGCTGCGCAACGCGACAGCCTTGGCACACTTTCGGTGCGGAAGGGCTTCAGTACGAAGCTGATCACCGGATTTGAGGTGATGGGCGACAGCCTGGGTCTGGAGCATGACCTCATGCTCTTCATCCAGCGTGCCATCCCGGCCGATAAGACCACGTGGATGGCCTTCGATCAGGTGAAGTTCAGCGAAGGCAGCGCACAGATGGGTGCTGAGGCCAAGCAACAGATCGTGAACGTGGCGGAGATCCTCCGTGCCTTCCCGACCTTGGAGTTGGAGATCGGTGCTTCTGGTGCTCTGGGCCAGGAGCGTGCTCAGGCCATCGTTGATGGCCTTATTGCCAAAGGGGTGGAAGCCAAGCGCCTCGTTGCCAAAGGCTACGGTGCCGATGCTCCGTTCGCCACCAAGCCGCTCTACCTCGACCGTGCGTCCACCAAGGGTGCTGCACTGCGCGTGAGCCGTCGCTAGGGATCACGGGAGTGTGACCAACGCAGAAGGCCGGTCAGATGACCGGCCTTCTGCGTAGCAGGCGTGCACGTTCAACGCTTCTTCCCGGCTGCCTTCTTAGGTGCTGCTTTGGCCGGTGTCTTGGTGGGTGTCTTGGCGGGGCTCTTCGCGGCCGGCTCCATGGGGAACAGACCGTGGATCTCCGCGTCGATCTTGGAGATGATCTGTCCGAGGTCCTCCGGATCGGTGTGGAAGCGGTTATCCTCCACGTCGATGATCAGCAGCTTGCCCTTGTCGTAGGTCTGGATCCACGCCTCATAACGCTCATTGAGGCGCTTGAGGTAATCGATGCTGATGGAGTTCTCGTAGTCACGTCCGCGCTCGGCGATCTGCTTCACCAGCTTGTCCACCGGAGCCTGCAGGTAGATGAGCAGATCGGGCGGCGTGATGGCGTTGTCCATGTTCTGGAAGAGCCGGAAGTAGTTCTCGAAGTCACGCGTGGTCATCAGCCCCATCGCATGCAGGTTGGGCGCGAAGATGTAGGCGTCCTCGTAGATGGTGCGGTCCTGGATCACATTGCGCCCGCTGCGGCGGATCTCCAGCAACTGCTCGAAGCGCGAGTTGAGGAAGAAGATCTGCAGGTTGAAGCTCCACCGCTGCATGTCCTTGTAGAAGTCGAACAGGTAGGGGTTGTTGTCCACGGCCTCCTGCAACTGGTCCCACTTGTAATGTTTGGCCAGGAGCTGGGTGAGGGTGGTCTTGCCGGAGCCGATATTGCCTGCGATGGCGATGTGCATGACGGGAGCGTTGACGATGAGCGGACCGCGAAGATATCCCCCCTCGCTGGAGCAGGAAATGATGTGGATAAGTCGTGGCTCAGCGAGCGAACACCGAGATGCCCCGGGCATCAAGTACGTAGGTGCGTCCACGCTCCACCCGCAGCCCATGGGCTGCACCGTCGATGGGCAGTGCCAGACTGTCCATCGCGAAGCTGCGCATGTCATAGACCAGATGCACGGCCGGGGTGAGGGCATGCAGCAGGTTGCCACGCACCTCGAAGCCCGATACGTCCTTCAACGGAATGGTGCGTGCGTAGGTGCCGAAGAGATCGAACACCAGGATGCCTTCTTCGGGCACGTTCACATAGAGCCAGTTCTCGAACTCCAGCATGGCCGCGGGCCGCACAGGCATTCCGAGCAGTTGGTCCAGTCTTCCGGTGTCCGCCAGCTTCCGCAACTGCCCGTCCACTCTGATCAGGGACATCTGGCGGTCATCGAAGAGCCAGTAGGCGTTCTGCACGCTCGCGCAGGCCAGGGTCACCTGTGGATAGCCGCCGCGGCTCAGGTCCACCGTGGTCTGCAGGCTCAGCGTGTTGTCCAGCATGGCAAGCAGCCCCTGTTCGCGCGAGAAGAGCAGGGGCTTCAGCGAGTAGAAGGCATCGATGGAGTGGATGCGTCCCAGGGTCTTGATGCTGTTGCGCGCCATCTCAACGCCCTGCACGTTGAAGAGCAGCACCTCATCGCCGCTGATGGCGTAGCTGTTGCCGATCTCATCGGTCGTGAAGAGCTCGAACGTTCCGGGGATCAGCACCGGTTGCGACGTGCCCTGCTGGGCCCCCAGCGAGGGCCATGCCAGCAGGGCCAGCAGCAATGCGTGCTTCATGCCGGTTCGAAGGTGAGCAGGGCATCGAGGATGCTGCGGTCGTTGGACAGGCGCGGCACTTTGTTCTGCCCACCCAGCCTGCCGCGTCGCTTCATCCAGGCGTGAAAGGTGCCCGGCTCCACCACGTGCAGCACAGGTGGCCGGAGGGCCATGTTGCCCCGGCGCTTGGCATCGTAGTCGGAGTTGAGGCTGCGCATGGTATCGTCCATCACTTGCACGAAGTGTGCCACATCGCCGGGTGGCGTGCTGAACTCCACGATCCATTCGTGGCCCCCACGTGCTTCAGTATCCATGTACACGGGGCCGCCGGTGTACTCGCTCAGAACCGCACCGGTGGCGGCACAGGCGGCCTGCATGCCGCGGTCCGCGTTCTCCACCACAAGCTCCTCACCAAAGGTGTTGATGTAACTCTTGGTGCGGCCGCTGACCTGGATGCGATAGGGACTGGTGCTGGTGAAGCGTACCGTATCGCCCGGCAGGTAGCGCCACAGGCCGCTGTTCGTGCTGATCACCAAAGCGTATTGGGGCCCCACTTCCACCTCGTGCAGCAGCAGGGTCTCGGGTCGTTCGCGTCCCAGTTGATCGAGCGGCATGAACTCATAGAAGATGCCATAGTCCAGCATCAGCAGCATGTCATCGGCGCCCCTGCGGTCCTGCACACCGAAATGGCCCTCGGAAGCATTGTAGCTCTCCAGGTAGTTCATGGTGGGCGAGGGGATGAGCGCTTCGAACTGGCTGCGATAGGGTCGGAAGCTGACCCCGCCGTGCATGAAGAGCTCCAGGTTGGGCCATACCTCCAGGATGTGCCGCTTGCCGGTGATCTCCAGGATGCGCCGTAGCAATACCAAGGTCCAGCTGGGTACTCCGGCTATGCTGCGCACATCCTCGCGGATGCTCTCCCGGGCCATCCTCTCGATCTTCTGCTCCCAGTGCTCCATCAGGGCGGTCTCGATGGAGGGGATGCGCCGCACCTCCACCCAGATGGGCAGGTTGCGGATGATGATGGCGCTGAGGTCGCCTGTGTAAGCGTCGGAGCGCAGGGGTTCGATGGTGCTGCTGCCCCCCACCACAAGGCTCATGCCTTGGTACAACTTGCTTTCCGGGAATTGCTGATAGTGCAGCGCTATGAGGTCCTTGCCACCCATGTAGTGGCATTCCTCCAGCGTTTCGCGGCTCACCGGGATGTACTTGCTACGATCGCTGGTGGTACCGCTGCTTTTGGCGAACCAGCGGATATCCGTTGGCCAGAGCAGGTTCTGCTCGCCCTTGCGCAGGCGCTGCACGAAGGGCTTGACGTCCTCGTAGTCCTGCACCGGCACGCGATCGCGATACGTGTCCGGGTCTCCGATGCTGCTGTAATCGTAGCGCCTGCCCCACTCGGTGTAGCGAGCCTGCTGCATCAGCTTGTGGAAGGTCTCCAACTGCGTCAGCTGCGGGTTCTCGCGGAACAGCTCGATCTGCTGTAGGCGCTTCCGGATGAGGAAGGAGAAGAGGGCGTTGACGGGCATGGTGGCGGATGCGAAGGTGAAGGTAAGGTTACCTTCCGCCCAAATTGCAAGCGCACATGTCCTCCGCCGAAGGAAGCCCCCTGCGTAAGATGCCGACCGAATTGGTGGAGGGTACTGCCCACTATGTGCTGCGTCTCGGAGCTAACGCCTACGCGATGAACGCGTTGGTGGGTCGGCAGGTGACCCTGCGCGCCACCGGTGTGCTGAGCTGTGTGCGCTGTGAACGCCGCGTGAAGAAGTTGTTCGGCCAGGGTTTCTGCTTTCCCTGTTTCCAGAACGCGCCGGAGAACAGCGAGTGCATTGTGCGCCCGGAACTATGCCGCGCTCATCTGGGCGAAGGACGTGATCCCGCCTGGGAGAGCGAGCACCACAACACCGAACATGTGGTGTACCTGAGCTTCACCGGGCAGGTGAAGGTGGGCGTTACACGATCCGCACAGGTGCCTACGCGGTGGATCGATCAAGGGGCCGCTTCCGCATTGGTCGTCGCGCGAACACCGTACCGGCAATTGTCGGGCCTGATCGAAGTGGCGCTCAAGGAACACTTTGCTGACCGCACCAACTGGCGGCAGATGTTACGACCCTCGCAGCCCGCCGGCGAGGAGCTGTTGGCGGCCCGGGGCCGTGTGCTGGAGGCGGTGCCCGACGAGCTGCGCGGATACCTGGAGACCGACCACGCACCACAGTACATCAGCTATCCGGTGCAGGAGCATCCGCCCAAGGTCACCAGCGTTTCCTTCGATAAGCTGCCTGAGGTGGGGGGCACACTGGCCGGCATCCAAGGCCAGTACCTGCTCTGGCGCGATGGGCGGGTGCTCAATGTGCGCAACCAGAGCGGGGTCCACGTGGAATTGACCGTGGATGGCGAACGATCGTAACCTTCGCCACCCCACCCCCGTAGCAAGGTCAGGTTTTGGTCAGTGTTACTGATCGTTAGGGCAACAGAGGACCCCGACCCCGGCAACGGGCGTCGGGGTCTTTTGCGTGGCCGCGATCGCGCTCAACGGACTTCCAGATCGTAGGGCATGCGGGCCAGGATGCCACTGCGGCCTTTGGCCTGTTTCACCTGCTCGAAACGCCTCAGCAGTTCAGCATCCCCGCCCAGCCATTGACGCGTGGCCCAGACGCTCGCCTGGGCGTTGAGGTCCTCCAGCAGTTGCTGGTAGAATTCCTTCTGAACAGGCAGTTCCACGGTGCGGTAGTCGCTCATGCCGGCCAATTCAGCCGCGTACTGGATGGCGTCCTCCAGACCACCCAGTTCATCCACCAGCCCCAGCTCCTTGGCATCCGTGCCGGTCCACACGCGGCCCTGACCCGCGCTGTCCACCTGTGCCACGGTCATGTTGCGTCCTGCGGCCACGCGTTCTTTGAAATTGTCGTAGAAGTCGTCGATGTAGCCTTGGATGATGCGAAGCTCTTCGTCCGTCAAGGCCCGCGACACGGTGAACATATCAGCATAGGGGTGGGTCTTCTCCCCATCGAAGGTGATGCCGAGCTTGTTGTTGAAGAAGCCCTGCATGTTGGGGATCATCCCGAACACGCCGATGGAGCCGGTAATGGTGGTGGGCTCGGCGAAGATGCGCGTGGCCGGTGCGCTGATGTAGTAACCGCCGCTGGCCGCCACGTTCCCCATGCTCACCACCACGGGCTTCACCTGCTTGGCGAGGTCCACTTCGCGCCAGATGACATCGCTTGCCAGGCCACTGCCGCCGGGGCTGTTCACGCGCAGCACGATGGCCTTGATGCTGCTGTCCTCACGCGCTTCGCGGATGGTCTCCGAGAGCGACTCGCTCCCGATGGTGCCGTCCTCGCTCTTGCCGGTCATGATGTCGCCTTCGGCATAGATCACCGCGAGCTTTGAGCGCGAACTGCCTTTCTTGAAGTGCGGTGCCGTGCGGGCATAGCGCTTCAGCGAGGCGAATTCCACGGGCTTGTCGGCCGGCATTTCCATGCTTGTGCGGATCACTTGCAGCACCTCATCGCGGTACTTCAGCCCGTCCACCAGCCCGTAGGCCAGGGCATCCGTCGCACGTCGCACGGCCAGGGTGCGGGCCAGCGAGTCCACGGTGGCCGTGCTGCTGCCGGTCCTTCCGGCGATGGCCTGCAGGTGTTCATTCCACAGGCCTGCCAGGATGCGCCGGTTCTGTTCGCGGTTGGCAGGGCTCATGCCTTCTTCAGTGAACACCTCACCGAAGCTCTTGAACTTGTTGTTGCTGCCCCGGATGAACTGGATGTCGATGTCGAGCTTGTCGAACATGCCTTTGAGGAACATGGATTCGCTCTGCAGCCCGCGATGGTCCAGGTCGCCCTGCGGCTGCAGGAAGATCGAATCGGCGGCAGTGGCCAGGTAGTAGGAGCCCTGGGTGTAGGTATCGCTGAAGGCGATCACCGGTTTGCCGCTCTCCTGCTTGAACTCCACGATCTTCTCGCGGATCTCGCGCAGGGAGGCATAGCCCACATCGAGCATGCTCAGGTCCAGGAACACGCCACTGATCTTATCGTCGGACTTGGCTTTCTCCAGCGCGCTCAGCACTTGGTTCAGGCCGAGCTGGCTCATGTTGCTGAAGGGGCCGAAGTCGATGTCCACCTGGTCCTTCCTTCCGCGGTCAACGATGGGCTGGTCCAGCTGGATGTGGAGCACCGAGCGCTCGCTGATGGCTTGCGGCTGTCCGGCGGACGACATGCTGGCGCCGATGGCGGCGATCATGCCGATGAAGAGGACGATGAGCAGCACGCCGACCAGCAGGGTGCCGAGCATGGAGGCGAGCATGAACTTGAGGAACTGGCGCATGGTGGTTAACTGATCGGTGCGAAACTAGGTCTTGGGCGACGAGGAATGTGGTGGAGGTTACACAGGTGGGGCTGTTGCAGGATGGAAGGCGCCCTAGCTTTGGCAGCGCATGGAAGGAACACGCGACCTGGTGCTGCTGTTGGGTGGAGATATGGGCGACCAGGAGCGCTTGTTCTCCGAGGCGGAGCGCATGTTGGCGGAGCGCTTGCAGGTGGCGGTCATGCGCCGCAGCCGCGACCACTGGACCGAACCGTGGGGCTTTGCGCACCCGGCCATGTTCCTGAACCGTGCGCTCTGGTGCCGCACCGCCCTGTCAGCGCACGCGGTGCTTGAACAGGTCTTGGCAGTGGAGCGGTCGCTCGGTCGCACCCGTGTTCCAGGGGGGTACGCACCTCGTACCATCGACATTGACATCCTCTTCGTGGATGCCGAGGTGCACGATACGCCGGAACTTCAGGTGCCTCATCCCCGCCTCCACCTCAGGGCCTTCGCACTGGCCCCTGCCGCTGATCTCGTGCCGACACTTTGCCATCCGCTGCTGGGTCGAACGGTGTTGGAGCTCTTGAACGATCTTCGCCCGGCATGAGCGACCCTTCGGACCTGCTGACCTTGCGATACGACCACGTGGCCATCGAGGGGCTGATTGGCGCTGGGAAGACCACCCTTTGCCGCCGCCTGGCCCAGCGCACGGGAGCGCGCATGGTGCTGGAGGAGTTCGAGGACAACCCCTTCCTTCCGCGGTTCTATGCCGAGCCTGACCGCTATGCCTTCTCGGTTGAACTTTCCTTCCTGGCCCAGCGCTATCATCAACTGAAGCGCAGCACCGAGCAGGACCTTTTCGTGCCTCGGACCATTGCGGACTATTCGCTGGGAAAGTCTCTGGTGTTCGCGAGCGTGACGCTCCAGGAGGACGAGTACGCTTTGTTCCTGGACCTCTACCGCATCATGTATGCGGACCTGCCCAAGCCGGAGCTCATCGTATACCTGCACCTTCCCATGGAGCGCGTGTTGGCGCGGATCGCCCAGCGGGGCCGCAGCTATGAGGCCTCGATACAGGCGTCTTACCTGGAGCAGCTTCAGGAGCGCTACCTGGACCACCTGCGGAAGCTCACCGGTTCCCAGGTGTTGATGGTGGACCTTGGGCAGCGCGATCTGCTGCACGAGGAGGATGCCTACACCGAACTGCTCCGGCATATCGATGAACCGTCCTCGAACAGCCACCGGTCGGTGTTTTTGTAGTGCGAACCCCCGGCTGTGGAGAACTAAAGGGGTGCACAACGCGAAGTAGCCTGAAGGACAGTGCGTATACTTGCGGCCGAAATCACGAAAAACGCTCCGCATTCATGGAAAAGCGTCACATCAAAGGGGGGGTCGTTCTGGTCGCACTGTCCATCCTTGTCACCGCCTGTGGTGGACTGGGCAAGATGAACAAGTACGTTGAGAACATCAAGTACACCGTTGATCCGGATCCCTTGATCGTTCAGGGTGACTCCGTGGCGGTGAGCATCAACGGCAATTTCCCCGGCAAGTACTTCTACCGGAAGGCCTTGGTGGAGCTGACGCCAACGCTGACCTACACGGGTGGTGAGACCCCTTATAAGATGGTCGGTTTCCAGGGCGACAAAGCTGTCGGCAATTACACCGTGATCCCTTACGAGAGCGGCAAGTCCTTCAGCTACAGCGGTAAAGTGGCATACACCCCGGCCATGGACCAAAGCGAGCTGATGGTGAAGATCCTTGGTAAGCAGGGCAGCAAGGAGTTGCCGTTCGATGCGGTCAAGATCGCTGACGGCGTCATCACCAC
>CAYZBO010000017.1:19870-42079 GCA_964476665.1 uncultured Chryseobacterium sp.
CCCGCGCGGTGAGGACTGGGATGGCTTCAAGAAGGCCATGCAGGCGAGCAGCGTGGCCGACAAGGACCTCGTGCTCCGCGTGCTGGAGATGTACCCCGAAGGCGACAAGCGTGAGTCGGAGATCAAGAACATGGCCGCCACGTACACCGAGTTGCGCGAAAAGATCCTCCCCCAGCTCCGTCGCAGCGAAATGCGAATGAACTACGAGATCGTGGGCAAGACCGACGAGCAGATCACCGCCATGGCCAAGAGCATGCCCGACAGCCTGAACGTGGAGGAGTTGCTCTTCGCCGCCACCCTCACCACGGACATGAACGAACAACTGCGGATCTACAAGGAGGTGGAGCGCATCTTCCCCAACGATCACCGCGGCGCCAACAACGTGGGCTACATCTACATGCTGCAGAACAAGCTGGACGACGCCGCCGCCCAATTCCAGAAGGCCAACAGCATCAAGGACAACGCAGAGAGCACCAACAACCTGGGTGTGGTGGCCCGCCTGAAGGGCGACCGTAAGAAGGCTGCCGAACATTTCGCCAAGGCCACCAGCGCTGGTCCTGAAGTGAAGTACAACATGGGTCTGGTGAACATCCAGAACGGTGATTACGCCAGCGCCAACAGCAACATGGCTGGCATGAACACGGTGAATGCTGCTCTTGCCAAGATGCTCAGCGGTGACAATGCAGGTGCCCAGGCCATCCTCGACAAGGCTGCTGACAAGGACAGCGCAACGGGTCGGTACGTGGCTGCGATCATTGCTGCCCGCTCTGGCAACGGTGATGGTGTTCGCAACAACCTGGCCCAGGCTGTGCAGAAGGATGCCAGCCTCCGCGAGAAGGCCATGAAGGACTTGGAGTTCCGTAACTTCAAGGATCAGCTCGGCCTCTGAGCACCGGCAGGTACGGATCACACTGAACGCCCCGGCTGAAGCCGGGGCGTTCTCTTTTTGGTGGGTGGAAGGCCCAATGGATCGCCTTGCAGGATGCCCACAGCCAAGAATGGGGATCGATCACCCGACCGGATAGCGATAGTGCAGGGTCCGTCAGCGCCAGCGCGCCCCTGGCGAAAGGCAGCAACCGCATCACGGATGCTGGCGCATGTAGGTGGGATGGGGAGGTCGGCGGGCAGCTGACATCGGTGAGTACCGAACAGCAATTGGGTCCCGGAACCTGTCACGCCTGGGCCCTACGACCGTGCATCCGGCTTCACCCACCCGACCCAAGGGCCTGCACAACGCACATCCTCGGAGGCATCAAAGCACGGACGGGCTGTGTCGCAGTGTTCGGGCCTTTGTGCGATGGGAGCCAGCCCTGTTTCACCGAAGGATCAGCCTTCCATACCGCTGCTTTCAGCGGGTCGACAGAAAAAGGGTGGATGCGCGGTCCGACCTTTTCCGCAGGTCGGGCGGTACGGGGATCAGAAGACGATCTTCTGGCGACGTATGCGCGAGCGGTACTTCTTGGATCCGCTGCGGTATTTCACCAACTTGTACTGGAGCTGGAACTTCATGAACAGGTACGAATCCATGTCCTCCGAGTCTCCACGTTGCTGACCGGTCGCAGTGGGGTTGAGCCCCGCCTCATACAGTGGACCCTCGCCAATGCTCGGGTCGGCAAAGTAGGCTGCCTCTGGACCGCGTGCCTGTCTGATGGCTTCGTTGTCATAATAAACCCCACTGACATCATCGATGTAGTCGGTGAAGGTCTTGGTGAACTGGAGCTCCAGCCCGATGCTCCATTGTTTGTTGAGCGCCTTGCGCACACCGACACCCATCGGGATGCAGAGCTGCGTGGTGGCGTACTCTTCGGGGCCTCCTGGCAGACCCTGACCTTCGGTGCCAAGCGGCTTGAGGTCCACCCAGGCATTGTTCAACTGCCCCTGAGGGTTGAAGTTGAACACGCCGATGCCGCCGAACCCATAGAACCCGACCCGGGTCGACTTGGTCCCTTTCACCCCGCGCAGATCGTAGATGTGCCCCAGTTCCTCCTTGTACAGGTGGAATTCCAGAACGAGCTGCCCTTCGAAAAGGTCCGATTTGAAGTTCAGGTTCCGATTATTGCGGAAAGGCTCGCTCGTGAGGTTATCGTTCCCGGCCAGTACGCCATAGGTAAGGTTGGCTCGGAGCGCCAGGTTCCGGGCCAGGAAGTACCGGTACCCGAAGCTGGCCGCTGGTCGCGTCTGGCTGATCTCCAAGTCCCATACGAATGGGGCGCCGATCTGGTTCCGCCCTCCCAGTTCTCCGAGGAAGTTCGACATGCCCATTCCAAAGGAGAGCTCGTTCCGCTGGGTCTTCCAATAGTTGGATTGGCGGAAGTATTGGGCAAGGACATCGCCCGTGCTTACGTGCACCAACAAGCCCAGCAGCACCAACAGGCGGGTAAGGGTTCTATGCATCAGAAGGCGGGTACGCTCGCAGCCAAATATAGACGGTTTCCAATTGGCGGTAGCCTTCCCCATGACGAACGTTGTCCGAGCGGGTGGCCTTCGGCTTGTACGCATGGGGTTCAGGAACGTTTCCGGCTCAACTCCCACAGCACGATACCCCCACACACCGACACGTTCAAGGAGTGCTTGCTTCCGTGCTGCGGGACCACCAGGCAGCCATCGCATGCTCCGATCGCCGCCTCACTGACGCCATCCAGCTCATTACCGAGCACAACGGCCAGCCGCTCCGGCATCGGGTGGGGCACCTCGTCCAGCGGCACGGCGTGAACGGTCTGCTCCACCGCCCAAACGGTGTAGCCCCGTTGCTGTAAGTCCCGGATGACCAGCACGACGTCCGGTGCATGTTCCCAAGGCACGCTGTTCGTGGCTCCCAACGCGGTCTTTTCGATCTCGCGGTGGGGCGGCACCGGCGTAAAGCCGCACAGCGTGATGCCTTCGCAGCCCATGGCATCCGCACTGCGGAAAAGTGAACCCACGTTGTGCCTGCTGCGCACATCGTCCAACACCAGGCGGATGGGGCGCTTGGGCGCGACCAGATGGTCCCGGGCACTGGGCCGGCCCAGCTCTTCCATGCGCAGCTTGCGGTCGTGGGCAGGCATCGGGGTGGTGGGGTGGGTGGGGAGCGGGGAAGGCGATGTACCTTTCGGGCTTCCCGGCGCGAAGATGCGCAACAGGGAGCAGGAAGGTGAAGCAGATGGCCAAGTCGAGCGGAGCGGAGACCCCCCTGATGCAGCAGTACGCGCGCATCAAAGCCCAGTACCCGGATGCAGTGCTGCTGTTCCGTGTGGGCGATTTCTATGAGACCTTCGGATCGGACGCCGTGCTGGTGTCCAAGGTGGTGGGCATCGTGCTCACCAACAGGAACAACGGCGGCAGCGAAGTGGAGTTGGCGGGCTTTCCCCACCATTCGCTGGAGACCTACCTGCCGCGGTTGGTGCGCGCCGGTCTGCGCGTGGCGATCTGCGACCAGCTGGAGGACCCCAAGGTGGCCAAAGGCGTGGTGAAGCGGGGGGTTACAGAGGTGGTGACCCCCGGTGTGCACTTCAGCGAACAGGTGCTCGACCAGCGGTCCAACAACTGGCTTGGAGCCATTTGCGCGCACAACGGCCGTTATGGTATCGCCTTCCTTGATGTGACCACCGGTGATCTGCTCGTGGCCGAGGAAGAGCGAGAGCAGGTGGCGCGCCTGCTGGACAGTTACGGCCCCAAGGAGCTGCTCGTACCCAAGGGCGCGCGCGATGCCTTCCTGCAGTCCTGCCTCGATCGCGGCATCAGCTTTGGGCTCGACGAGTGGGCTTTCACCGATGAGTTCGCGCGTGAACGGCTGTTGCGGCAGTTCGGCACCACCTCGCTCAAGGGGTTCGGGGTGGAAGACCTGTTGCTGGGCCAGCGCGCGGCGGGTGCGGTGCTGCACTATCTGGGCGAAACGCGCCACGACCGCACTGCGCACATCCGCTCCATCGCGCTCATCCGGCCCGGAGCACATATCGGGCTGGACCGCTTCACCGTGCGCAACCTCGAACTGGTACAACCGGTGAACGAGGGCGGGCACACACTTCTGCAAGCCATGGACCGCTGCGTGACCCCCATGGGTGCCCGCCTGCTGCGACGTTGGTTGCTGATGCCGCTGTTGGACCGAACTGCCATTGCCGACCGAGCCGACCGGGTGGAGGCCTTCCTGGCCTACGGATCATTGGCGGCCCTCACCGGTGCCGAGCTGGAGGTGGTGCACGACCTGGAGCGACTGGCCGCCAAAGCCGCTGCGGGTCGCATCAATCCGCGCGAACTGGTGCAGGTGATGAACGCCCTGAACGCCGCAGAGCGGTTGCGCATCGCGCTGCTGGAAGGAGGCGCTGCATTGGCCCGCGCAGCACAGGAGTTGGCGCCCCCCCTGGCCGTGGCCCGGCGCATCGCCGATACCATCGAACCCAGCCCTCCCGTGACGGTGCAGAAGGGCGGGGTGGTCCTCCCCGGCGTGCTTCCTGAATTGGATGAGCACCGCCACATCTCCACCCACGCCAAGGAACTGCTGCTGGGACTGCAGCAGCGTGAGGCGGACCGCACGGGGATCTCCTCCTTGAAAGTGGGCTTCAACAACGTCTTCGGCTACTACCTCGAAGTGCGCAACACACACAAGGAGCGCGTTCCGGCAGAGTGGGTGCGCAAGCAGACGCTGGTCAACGCGGAGCGCTACGTAACGGACGAGTTGAAGCACCTGGAGGATCGCATCATGGGTGCCGAGGAACGCATTCTGGCCTTGGAGGAAGAGGCATATCAGGCCGTTGTGCAGTTCGTGGTGGAGCACATCGGCGCCATTACCGCCACCGCCCAGGCCTTGGCCGCCCTGGATGTGCTGCGGGGCTTTGCGCTCAATGCGCGCCAGTGGAACTATTGCCGGCCCACGCTGGATGAAGGCCATCGCCTCTCCATTGTTGATGGCCGTCACCCGGTGATCGAGCAACAACTGCCGCCCGGGGAGCCTTACGTGGCCAACGACCTGCTGCTGGACCCCGATGAGCGGCAGTTGATCATGATCACCGGCCCGAACATGAGCGGCAAGTCGGCCTTGCTGCGCCAGACCGCGCTGATCGTGATCATGGCCCAGGTGGGTAGCTATGTGCCGGCCCGCGCGGCCCAGCTCGGCGTGGTGGACCGCGTCTTCACGCGGGTGGGTGCCTCTGATAACCTCAGCACCGGGGAGAGCACCTTCATGGTGGAGATGAACGAGACCGCCAGCATCCTCAATAACCTGAGCGATCGCAGCCTGGTGTTGCTGGACGAGATCGGTCGCGGCACCAGTACGTACGACGGCATCTCCATCGCATGGGCCATTGCCGAATACCTGCACGAGCACAGCACGCGGCCGCGCACACTCTTCGCCACGCACTACCACGAACTGAACGAGATGGCGGCCACTTTCCCGCGCATCCGGAATGCCAATGTCGCTGTTCGCGAAGCCGATGGCCGGGTGCACTTCCTGCGCAAGCTGGTGCCGGGCGGCAGCGACCGCAGCTTCGGCATCCACGTAGCCCAGATGGCGGGCATGCCGGCGGCGGTGTTGGCGCGGGCACGCAAGGTGCTGGCCCACCTGGAGGCGAGCCATGCGGGTGACCTCGGCGCACCGGCCGAGCAGGTGCCCAGCGGCGCTCGTCACGGCAGGGACATGGGTCAGTTGGGCCGCGAGCTGCAGCTGAGCTTCTTCCAGCTCGATGACCCTGTGCTCGACCGGATCCGCACGGAGATCGGTGCGCTCGACATCGATACGCTCACGCCTGTGGAGGCCTTGCTGAAGCTGAACGAGATCAAGCGGTTGGTGCGCGAAAGCGCCGCCGTGGTCAAATAGGGCAGGGCATGGCCGCCCCATCCGTCGCCCGTGACGCCTGGCACCGCCACCGAGGCGACCTCATGCTCGCGTCCATCGTACTGCTGGCTTATTGGCCGTTGCTCCTGGGTTGGGCCACCATCCCATCCGGCGATGCGCACGATTGCTGGCTCCCCTGGCGATCGCTGATCGCATCGATCCTGCAGGACGGGGCCCTTCCACAGTGGAACCTCTGGCAGCAGATGGGCTATCCGCTCCATGCTGATCTGCAGGGTCCAGCCTGGTACATCGAAGCCATCGTGCTGGGCGGTACCGTGGGCATGGGGCCGGCGGTGCAGCAGTTCCTCTTTCTGGCCTATGTCATCATCGGTGCGTGGGGTATCCGGCGCTGGCTGGAAGGTTTCGGTGCCAGCGCTACCGGGGCGCTGATCGGCGCCGCGGCCTATGCCATGTCAGGCTTCATCACGGGTCATGCCATGCACCAGTTCGCCATCATCAGTGTGGCATGGTTGCCTTGGTGCTTGTGGGCGATCCAGAAGCTCCTGGCGGGGCCAAGCTGGCGTTCAGCCTTGCGCCTCGCGTTGCTCGCGTCGCTCCAGCTCACTGGTGGCAACCACAGCTTGTTGATCCTAACGGCATACCCGGCCCTGGCCATGGTGCTGTTTGAGCTATGGCGTGGCCGAAGTGATACGGCGCTGACCATGGACCGGCTGCGCTGGGCATTCGCCGCCTTGCTCGCAACCGTGTTGCTCGCTGCAGGCACGTTCCACGCATTGTTGGAGGTGGCGCCTTACGTGGACCGTCTGAAGGGTCTCGGTCTGGAGCAGGCCCAAGTGAACCCCTTCACGTGGAAGGCACTTCCCAGCGTTGTCCTCCCCGCGACCGCCACCCTGGGTCCGGAACAGCTCGGCACAGACCCCACCATGGCCAACGCTTACGTGGGCGCCATTGCCTTACTCCTGGCGTTGGTCGGCACCTTCAGACTGGAACGCCATTCCGGCCCATTGATGCTCGCGCTACTGGCCATACCCGCGTTCCTGGCAGCATTGGGTGGCGCCACACCAGTGCATGGATGGCTGTGGTCGGTGCTCCCTGGGATGGACCTGTTCCGCTTCCCGGGCTACTTCCTCTATCCGGTGATCCTCGGGCTCATACCGCTCGTGGCTGTCGGGTATGATGCCGTGGGAGATCGCCTGCCTCGACGTGTTGTGGGCTTCGGCCTGCTACTACTGCTCCTTGTGGGGCTGATATCAGGTACCGCAACGTTGTCGTTCGCGACGCTCGTTGACCTCGTGATGAGCGGCACCGAGCCCGTACCGAAGCCCGATGGCAATACGGTCCTGGCCATGAGCCTTCTGCTCTGGGCCTTCACCGCGCTCAGCGTCTTGCTGGCCAAATGCCGTTGGTTGCTACCGCTCCTCGCCGTGGAGGGTATTGTGGCCGTGCACGCAACGCGCTGGCACACGGCCATGGCACCACTAGCTCCCGCAGCGCTGAACGAACTGATCACCGCATATCCGACCGGTCCGGTCCTGCCTGCGCTGGCCCCAATGGCAGCTTCTCGTGATGGACAAGGACCTGTTGCACCGCTCTGGCGCAACACGCGCGTGTTCCAGGGAGGACCGAGCCATGATGGGTTCAACTCCTTCTGGCTGTCCCAGCACCATGAGCTGGTGGCTGAGCACCCCAACCTCTTCGCCACCATGATCGCCCGCCCGGTGGTAGCGTTGAGCTGGAATGTCCGCGTTGCTTCTGATTTCTCGGACGAGCGGATCGACCCCCAGCGCGAACGGGACATCGTGCTCCTCGATGAAGGCCCGACACGCGTAACATCCAAGGGTGAAGGCACGCTCTCTGTGGTGGACGGCGACCATCAGCGTTTGGTGCTGGAGAGTTCGACCACCGCACCGGCTTTCCTGCTGGTGCAACAGAACCACTACCCGGGCTGGCAGGTGCGTGTGGATGGTGCGCCCGTGCCTGTTGTTCGGGCCAATGTGGCCGCCTTCGGTTGTTGGTTGCCCGGTGGGACCCACTCGGTCGAAGTGAGCTACGAACGTCCAGGACTGGCGATCCTGCTGCAGGTACAGCATCTGGCTTGGTTCACAGGACTGTTCCTGCTGCTCTGGAAGGGGCCCTTGCGCATGGTTACGCTTCCGGTCGCTGCCGTGGGTCTATTGGCATGGCTTTTCGCAGTCTACGGTCATCGCTCCAAGGCGGCTGAACTGGACGATGGATGGCGGAACCTCAGGGCGTGGGGTGAACAGCGGCCGGGTATCACCTGGGTGGTGAACACCGATCGCCCGCTACCGGAGCAGCTGCCGGACATGCGCTCCTTCCGCATTGACGCACCCGACAGGGCGGAAGCCTTGGCGGCCGTGCTGCAGGACCTGCCGGACACGGTGGTCTACGCTTGGTATGGCTGCATGCCCACGAGCGCCCAACGCGCCTGGCTTGCGAGGTGGTACGCTGCTCCGGTCGATGGCATCGAACAGCCGCATGTGGGGGCATGGCTGCTGGTCCGTTCCGACAGGACCGCACCGGCCCAAATGCTTCATCGTGATGCGGGTGCGGTGCGGCTGAATGCGGCCTCACCGTACGGGCGGGCAGTACGGATCCCGGTGGACAGCCTCCAGGGGATGGGCGGCGAAGTGGTGCTGCGCATACGTTACCAAGGTGACCTGAGCGGGAAGGGGCGGCTTGTGATGGAGCAGGGGACGGAGGCCGGCACCCAACATTACGAAGCGGTGCCGCTGCAAGGACCGGCCGGTCAGGATGGATGGGCCGAGGCACTGCTGGTCCGCCGTACGGAAGCCCTTCTGCCCGGTACCCGATGGGGTGCCTATGTTTGGTATGACGGTTCTGACAGCCTGAACGTGAAGGACTTCGAGGGTTACTTGGAGAAAATCCCGCACTGAAATGGAGTTGGGGTTTGTGGGAACGCACAACACACTATATTTGCAGCCCGAACGCGAGAGTAGCTCAGTTGGTAGAGCACGACCTTGCCAAGGTCGGGGTCGCGGGTTCGAGTCCCGTTTCTCGCTCCAGATGCCTCCCTCCGGGAGGCATCGTTCTTTTCGGCCAAGCCACCGTGGCAGGCCTGTTCCTTGGTGTGCTGGCCCGGGTGGTGAAATGGTAGACACGAGGGACTTAAAATCCCTTGGTCCGCAAGGGCTGTGCGGGTTCGAGTCCCGCCCCGGGCACCCACACCGCACCGCTCCACGGCCATGATCGCCCGCACCCGCATCGCCCCCACACCCAGTGGCTTCCTGCACGCGGGCAATGCGCTCAACTTCCTGCTTACCCAAGCGCTGGCCACGCGCATTGGTGCCCGACTGAGGCTGCGTATTGATGACCTCGACCGTGAGCGGGTGCGGCCGGAATATGTGCAGGACATCTTCGACACGCTGCGCTGGTTGGGCATTGCCTGGGAGGATGGACCGGTGGATGCTGCCGATCACCACGCACACCATGCACAGCAGTTGCGGCTATCCGCTTACATGTCGCTGCTGGACCGCTTGAAGGAACGTGGGTTCCTGTATGCCTGCACGTGCAGCCGCACCCAGGCCGTGGTGCAAGGCAGTGGCAGCCGGTGCGGAGCGGACTGTACCACCGGACGGATCTCGTTCGATGATGCAGCTGCGAACTGGCGTCTTCGGGTGCCGGAAGGTGCACGAGCCGGTCTGTTGGACTGGTCCGGCGCACGGGTGGAGGTGGATGTCCACACGGCCATCGGGCATCCGGTACTGCTGCAACGCGGTGTGGAAGGGCGCCCCCCACGGCCCGCTTATCAGATCGCCTCGCTAAGTGATGACCTGACACATGGCACCACCCACGTTGTGCGCGGGATGGACCTGCTGGCCTCCAGCGCCTGCCAATGGTACCTGGCTTACCTGTTGAGCGAAGAGGCCTTTCTGGCGGTACGGTTCCACCACCATGCCTTGGCGTTGGACGCAAACGGGGAGAAGCTGTCCAAATCGGCAGGTGCCACGTCGGTGCGCGCGATGCGCTTGGCCGGCCTTGGACCAGAAGCGTTGCAGCCGCAGGTGCTCAGCCTCCTGGAACAAGTGCCTTGAAGGCCATCACCGCAGCCTTGCGCACACCCGCGCCTTCCGCTCCCCGGTACAGGATGCCGATCTGTGCGAGGGCTTCGAGGTCGCGTTGCAAGGTTTTGCTGGAAAGACCGGCGTAGGCCCTTGCAAGCGCGGGGTTCAGACCAGGGATCTGCGCCGGTACCACCGGTCCAGGTGCCTCGCCCAGGGCCATCAGGAGCAGGGCCTGCCGCTCGGACCGTTCGCCCGGTTCGCCGTCGAGCGCGGAGCGCACGTGATCGCGCCAAAGGCCGGCGAGCTGTGCTTCGCGCATGCGCTCGAGCAGCTGGTCCAAGGCGCGTCGCAGGCCCCGGAGCGCGAAGGCCATGAACGGGATGGGGTCGCCAGCGCCGCGCGCCGCGTGGTTCACCTGGCGCAGGTACTCGGGCCGGCTGCGCAGGTAATGGACGGCGAGCAGATGGGCCAGCAGGTCGTCGCCGCCAGCCTGCAGCAACAGACGCTGTGAAACGGCTCCGGCCATGCGGTGCTGACCCACTCCCACCGGTGCTATCCAAGCCAAGTGCAGCTCGAACAACAGGCTCTTGAGCACGGCATGATGGAGTGCTTCATCACCCGCCGGGGCGGTCAGCTCGGCACCGTTCAGCCAGTCGCACAGTTCTTCCATGAAGGGGGCGATGAGTTCGGCGGGCACCCCTTCACCCCGCAACTCACCCTCCTGTCGCCACCTTCCTGCCTGCCCCTTGGGGTCGGCATGGCGGGTGAGGCTGCGGTGCAGGGCCAGCACTTGCTCGACCCGAAGACCGGTCGGTTCTTCCGCCGCACGCTGGGGCATTTGTTGCACCAACAGGAAGGCATCGTCCACTTCATGCAGGAGCGCCGGGTCCACTTCAGCTCCGACGGGACGCCCTTCCAAGTGGGCCCGCACATGCTCCTGAGTAAGCACGTGCCCGTCCAATGCGAACCGTGCGGCCAACCCTTCGGTCACCACCGAACGCTCCAAGGCGCGGGCCTCGGTGCGGGGCATCGGAGCGTTGCGCAGCTGCCGATGCAGGGCGATGACCTCGCCCAGTAAGATCCAAAAGGAGGGTGGCGCTGCCTTCAGGTCTGCCCTGAATCGTAGCCACGTATATGTCTCTTCGTACGACCGCATGGATGTCCAAAGGTTTGTCGGTCTTGAACTCGCGCTGGTCGTGGATTTACGCCAAATATCAACAGCGAAATGTCGGCTGTGATGTCCAGGGCTGTGTTCAGCAGTATGGGCATCTTGTTGTCCGACTCGCTGTCCGTCCGTTCGTCCGCTAGGTGAAGCCCAGCACGGCGATGCTCACCCCGGTAATGACCAAGGCGATGAAGGCGACCAACAAGGCCACCAGTGCAAAGCCCTTTCCGGCCTGTTCGCGTTTACGGATCCGGCGCAGGGTGAGCCCTGCCACCAGTGCGGTCAACCCGGCCGCCAGGAGGACAGCCGTGGTGCCCAAGGCTGAGAACCCGAGCAGCATGGTCCCCCCCGCCATCAAGAAGGCCACCACCCCCATCCAGTTCCATCGCTTTCTGGGCATGAGGTTCTCTGGTTCGTCCTGGGGCGCTATCGACCGAATGGCGGGGTCTTTGGTCCGAGGTGGTTCCGGCGCAATGGCGAGCCTTTCTCGGGGCTTTGGGGGTCGCGGAGGGTCGAGGCGTGGTTCCGGACCTGGCCCGGCAAGCGGGCGGCCCGGTTTCGGCTCTTGGGGGGTAGGCAGGCGTGCCTCAAGGGGGCGAGGCACTATGGTCCGGGGGTGACGCTGAGCGCTGGAGCGCAGATCAAGGTGCCACCCCGGTCGGTACTTGCGCGCTTGCAGGGGACCCTTGCCGATGACGGCCGGCCCTTGGCTGCAGGCCCCGAGCGTGAGCAGTAGCACGAAGGCAAGAGGACGACAGGGCTCCATGGTCAAGATCGGTTCGGGCCGGAGATCAACCGGCCGAGGTCGCTGTCGAACAGCCCCTGGTCGCTGAGCTTCAGGTGTGGGATCACCAGCAGGGCCATGAAGCTCAGGGTCATGAACGGTGCGCGCAGGGGGCTGCCCAAGGCTTTGGCCGCTCGGTCCAGGGCTGCGTAGGCGTCGGCTACCTCATGGGCGTCGGCCGTGGTCATGATACCGGCTACCGGTAGGGGGAGGCTGCTCACTTGATCGCCGTCGCACACCGCGATGCCTCCGCGGTCCGCGATGACCCGGTTCACAGCCATGCACAGTTCCCCATCGGAGGTGCCCACCGCCACGATGTTGTGGCTGTCGTGCGCCACACAGCTGGCCAGGGCGCCACGCTTCAGCCCCACGCCGTGTACCCAGCCTATGGCTGCCGGCGCTTCACGATAGCGGTTCACCACGGCGATCTTGAGCAGGTCACGCGCCGTGTCCGGTACGCATTGTCCGCTTTCCACCCGGGCGGCCATGCGCAGGTGGGGGGTGATGAGTTGGCCGTCAAGGGCATGGATGACATGCAGTGGCTCGGTGTCTGCCGGTACGGCGAAGTCTTCAGGTCTACGGGGAGCGCAGGCGAAGTGGTTGGGGCTATCACAGGGGTGGCGAGGGATGAGCGTTCGGCCGTCCTCGGCCACCACTGCGCCCCGCAACCAGGTGCGCTGCACGCGGAAGTCGCGCAGGTCATGCACCAGGATCATATCAGCCGGATCACCCACACGAAGCCGGCCCACAGGCAGCCCGTAGTGCAGGATGGGGTTGATGCAGGCCGCCTGCAACACGTTGTAGACATCGCAGCCCGCCGCCACGGCCTTGGCACAGAGCCGGTCGATGTGACCCGCGACCAGGCTGTCCGGATGGGTGTCGTCACAGCAGAGCATCACCTGGTGCGGATGGCTGTCGATCAGGGGCATCAGGGCGTCCATGTTGCGGGCCGCACTGCCTTCGCGGATGCTGATGTGCATGCCAGCGGCCAGCTTGTCGAGCGCCTCCTCCAGCGTGAAGCACTCATGGTCGGTGGAGATGACGACCGGACCTTCCGCTGCACCTGCCCGGATGTACCGGGCCGCTGCCTCACCGCGCAACCCGGGAGCATGCCCGTCGATCACCTTACCAAGGCGCTGGGCATGGGCGATCTTGGCCATCAGTTCAGGGTCCTGTGCCAGCACGCCAGGGAAGTTCATGACCTCGCTGAGGTAGCGCACCTCAGGGCGTTCGAGCAGGGCCCCCACCGCATCGGCATCCAGTTCCGCTCCGGCGGTCTCGAAGCGGGTGGCGGGCACACAGCTCGGCGCCCCGAAGAAGAAGTGGAAGGGCACCTGTCGACCGTTGTCGATCATGAATTCGACCCCGGCTACGCCCAGCACATTGGCGATCTCGTGCGGGTCGCTGATGGTGGCCACCGTGCCATGGGTCACCGCCAGCCGCGCGAACTCGGCAGGCACGAGCATGGAGCTTTCCACGTGTACGTGCGCATCGATGAAGCCGGGCAGGAGGAAGCCTTCCACGGGACCTTCCACCGGATCGATCGCGGTGATGCGACCGTCCATGACGTGGACTTCGGCCCGTTGGGTGCGCCGACCTTCAATGTCCACCACTGCGGCGCGGATGCACTGGGAGCTCATGGCCGCAAGGTAGGAGGGTGCCTCCAACGATGGCATGGACCGTTCTGCGGAACGCTTCTCACGCCAGCAGGGCAGACCTTCAGTGCCCGAACATCTCCTTCACGCGTTCGAAAAAGCCCTTGTCCTTGGCGCTGGGCTTTGGCTGGAAGCCGGGGCTTTCGCGCAGGCGCTCCAGCGTGGCCCGTTCCTCCTTGTTCAGGTCGGTGGGTGTCCATACGGCCACGTGTACGAACAGGTCGCCGTTGCCGTGGTTGTTGAGGCTTGGCAGACCCTTGCCACGGAGCCGCAGCACATGGTTGCTTTGGGTTCCGGGATCGATCTTCACTTTGGCACGGCCGCCCACGATGGGCACTTCCACCTGTGTGCCGAGCGCGGCATCGATCATGCTCACGAAGATCTCGGTGTGCAGGTTCTGGCCGTCGCGGCGGAGGTCGGGGTGCTGTTCCTCCTCGATCACCACCAGCAGATCGCCGGGCACACCACCGGCCGGGGCCTCGTTGCCCATGCCGCTGATGTTCAGCTGCATGCCTTCCTCCACACCGGCGGGGATGCGGATGGGCACCACCACTTCCTCGCGCACCAAGCCATGTTCATCACTTCCTGCCCCACGCTTGGTCACGGTCTGGCCCACGCCGCCACAACTGGGGCAGGTGCTTACCGTCTGCATCTGGCCAAGGAAAGTGCTTTGCACGCGGCGTACCTGTCCGCTGCCACCACACGTGCGGCAGGGGCCGTATTCGCTGCCCTTTCCACGCACCAGCTTGGTCACCTTGATCTTGCGCTCCACGCCATTGGCGATCTCGTCCAAGGTGAGCTTGAGGCGTACCCGCAGGTTGCTGCCTTTCACGGTACGCCCGCCACGCTGCCCACCGAACCCGCCACCGAAGGCGCCCCCGAACCCGCCACCGAAGATGTCGCCGAACTGGGAGAAGATGTCCTCCATGTTCATGCCTCCGCCTTGGAAGCCGCCACCCATGCCAGGTCCGGCGTGCCCGAAGCGGTCGTACTTGGCGCGCTTATCGGCGTCGCTCAGGATCTCGTAAGCGGCGGCCGCCTCCTTGAACTTCTCCTCCGCGCTCTTATCGCCGGGGTTCTTGTCCGGGTGGTACTTGATGGCCTGCTTGCGGTAGGCCTTCTTGATGTCGTCGGCACTGGCGTTGCGTTCAACACCGAGCACTTCGTAGGGGTCGCGCTTGCTCATGGGGTCTGCATCAGGTCGGTCTCGCAGCGGGGGGGAGGTCCGGTGGCCTATTCGCCCACCACCACCTTGGCGTAGCGGATCACTTTGTCATGCAGGATGTACCCGCTTTCCACCACATCGATCACCTTGCCCTTGAGGTCGTCGCTGGGGGCCGGTGCCTTGGTGATGGCTTCGTGCTTGTCCACGTCGAAGGGCTGCCCTTTCACGTTCTCCATGGGTTTTACACCCTGGCTGCCCAGGATATGGAGGAGCTTGTGGTGGATCAGCTGGAAGCCTTCTTTTACAACGGCGATCTCGGTGGTGTTGGCGTTGTTGGCGATGGCACGCTCCATGTCGTCCACCACGGGCAGCATGTTCTTCAGGCTGTTCTCTCCGGCGAAATGGAGCATCTCCAGCTTTTCCTTCGCGGTGCGCTTGCGGAAGTTGTCGAACTCCGCGTTGAGACGCAGCCAGCGGTCCTTCATTTCCGCCAGTTCGGCCTTGGTGTTCATCAATTGCGTGTTCAGTTCGTCCACCTCACTGCGACCGGCGTTCTCCGCATCGTTCACTGCATGTTCCGCAGCCGCTTCGCTGGCAGCGGTCAGGGTCTGGTCGGTGGCATCCACGGGTGTAGCGTTCGCTTGCTCAGCCGTGGTGTTGGCCGGACTGGCCTCGGGTCGTTCGGACATGGTCTTCGGTCGCTTTTTGAACAGCATCAGTGCGGTGGTCAACTACAGTGCCAAGGCCGTCCAGCGGGGCGGCGGCGCAAAGGTCGGGGACTTTTTGGCAGGGAACCGGTCGCAAGGGAGGTTCATCCTGACAGGATCGAACGACGAACGCCCCCGGATCACGGAGGCGTTCGTCAGCAGGATCGGTATGCTCAGAGGCTCTTTACATGCTTGTCCAACTCCTGGTGCAGGCCCATGCCACGCAGGTTCTTGGCCACGATGATGCCGTTGGGGTCCACCAGGAAGCTGGCAGGTATGGAGCTGACGCCGTAAAGCTGTGCGCCTTTGGAGTTCCAGAAGGCGAGGTCGCTCACATGCCACTTCCACTTCAGGTTATCCTGGGTGATGGCCTTCTTCCACGCATCGCGGCTCTTGTCCAGGCTCACGCTGTACACCTCGAAGCCTTTGCCGGTCTTGAACTTGGCCTGGCTGTACTTCTCATAGGCGGCCACCACGTTCGGGTTCTCGCGGCGGCAGGGACCGCACCAGCTGGCCCAGAAGTCGATCAGCACGTACTTGCCGCGCAGCTCGGACAGCTTCAGCACCTTCGTGCTGTCGGGGTTCATGAAGGCCAGCTCGGGCGCCTTGTCCCCGATGTTGGTACCCACTTTGGCATCGCCTTCAGCCACTGGTGCTTCGGCGGTGTCGCTGGTGAGGCGTGCGGAGAAACCGTAGATGGCCAGCAACGCGATAGCCGCAACGGTGAGGATGCGCATCTTGGACATGAGGGTGCGGAGGTTCATCGGTGCAAAGGTAGGATGGGGAACGCCCCTTCCTTGCCAACATCATGCCGCGTTGGGAAGGCCACGCCAGCACCTATCACTCACTTAGACCACCTCGATGCGAGCGCCGAGCGCGGTAAGGCGCTGCTCGATGTGCTGGTAGCCGCGGCGGATCTGTTCGATGTTCTCGATGGTGCTGGTGCCTTCGGCGCTCAAGGCGGCGATCAGCAAGGCCACCCCGGCACGGATGTCCGGACTGGTCATGCGGATGGCGCGCAAGGGCTGCTGGAAGTCATGGCCGTTCACCACCACACGATGCGGGTCGCAGAGGATGATCTGCGCGCCCATGTCGATGAGCTTGTCGGTGAAGAACAGGCGGCTCTCGAACATTTTTTGGTGGATCAGCACGCTGCCTTTGGCCTGGGTGGCAACTGTGAGCACGATGCTCAGCAGGTCGGGCGTGAAGCCGGGCCAGGGATGATCGCTGATGGTCATGATGCTGCCATCGATGAAGGTCTTGATCTTGTAGTGATCGTGCGCCGGCACCAGGATGTCGTCGCCCTGCCGGATAACGGTGATGCCCAGCCGGCGGAAGACATCGGGGATGCACCCGAGGTGGTCGTAACCGGTGTCCTTGATCAGGATCTCGCTGCGGGTCATGGCGGCCAGGCCGATGAAGCTGCCGATCTCGATCATGTCAGGCAGCATGCGGTGCTCGGTCCCACCCAGTTCCTTCACCCCATCGATCACCAGCAGGTTGCTGCCGATGCCGGTGATCTGGGCGCCCATGCGGTTGAGCATGTTGCAGAGCTGCTGCAGGTAGGGTTCGCACGCCGCGTTATAGATCGTGGTGCGCCCCTCCGCCATCACCGCCGCCATCACGATGTTCGCGGTTCCGGTCACGCTCGGCTCGTCCAACAGCATGTAGGTGCCCTTGAGCTTGCGCGCTTCCACACGGTAGAAGCCCTCCTTCCCGTCATAGTTGAATTCGGCGCCCAGCTGCTGGAAGCCGATGAAGTGCGTGTCCAGACGGCGTCGGCCGATCTTGTCACCGCCGGGCGTGGGGATGTAGCCGCGGCCGAAGCGCGCCAGCAAGGGGCCTACGATCATCACGCTGCCCCGCAGTCCGCCCCCCATCTGCTTGAACTCAGGGCGCAGGAAGAACTCGATGTCGATGTCCTTGGCCGTGAAGCGGTAGTCGCTTTCGTTGAGCCGCTCCACCACCACGCCCATGTGCCGCAGCAGGTCGATGAGCTTGTTCACGTCCACGATATCGGGAACGTTGCGGATCACCACCGGCTCGCTGGTGAGCAGCACGGCGCAGAGGATCTGCAGGGCTTCGTTCTTGGCGCCTTGTGGCGTGAGGGTGCCCTTCAGGCGGCGCCCTCCTTCGATGCGGAAACTGGACATGCGGTGCGGTGGTCCGGATCGGTTGGCCGGATGTTCCAAAGCAACGGAGCGCAGGGGCTTCCGCGTAGGGCCAGCGTGGCGGAGTATGCACGGGTGTCTGTGGACGGGGCGAATGTGCGAGGGACGCCGTCCTTCGCACATACGCGGCACAAGAAGCCCTCAGGGACGGCGTACCTCAGTGCTTAGTACCGCTTCTTCCGGTTCCGATTGCGCTTCTTACCGCCACCACCGCCGGGCTTTCGTCGCAGGTCCACTTCATTGCGCGGTCCGTTCTGCTGGGTGCGCAGCAGGTCGGCGGTGTGGGCCAGCTGCTGCTCGGGCTTCAGGCGCAGCTTGCCCTGGCTCAGCTCTGCCAGGTCCTTCAGGATCACTGGATCAGGCACGGTATCGCGGTTCCAGGCCAGGAACTGACGCTTCATCAGGTTGGCGATCACCAACACATATTGGTCCCGCTGCTCTCCCTCGGCCATGGCCATACACTGGGCGATCATGCGTTGTACGGTCTTGCCGTAGTGCCCGAACCTGATATCGCCCTGGGGATAGGGCACCCGGTCCGGCTTGCTCTCCAGTTCTGCCGCGGTGGGCATGGGGAACGGGGCGTCCACGTCCAGCTTCATGTCGCTCATGATCCAGAGGTGGTCCCACAGGGTACGCTCGAAATTGTCGCTGTTGCGCAGCTGGGGATTGAGCCGGGCGATCACCTGGATGATGGCCTTGGCGCTGCGGGTGCGCTGCTCGCGGTCCTCCAGTTCCATACAATGGTCCACCATGCGCTGCACGTTGCGACCGTATTCGGGAATGGGCAGCGCAGGGCGCTGTGTATTGTACTCAAGACCGGGAAGGCTCATCGCAGGTTCTGCTGGGGGCGGTGGCGATCCAACAGGGACCACCGGGGGACTATGCAAATGGCACCGTCCGCTGCGAATGTAGGACGAAAGCGTGAAGTGTCCATCAACCGCCTCGGCGATAGGTCTCCACCCAGGCGGGATCCTGCATGTCGCGCAGCAAGCGGAAGGCATCGTTGCCGAAGTAGGGGCCATGCCAGTGGTCGTACTGCGGCGGCCGGTAATGTTGCAGGATGATCTGCTGCCGTTCGGACGGGCGCATCGGTTCGGCTGCCCAGCCCATGCCGGAAGCAACGCCCATTCCGTCCTGGTACCTGAGCTTCCAGAGGTCCTTCAGCGGCAGGCAGTCCAGGTCGGAGGTGGCGCCGCTGCTGCTTGCCAGGGGGCCGCAGCCGGCAATGCCATGCTCAGCAAAGAGGTCGAGCATTTCCAGGTTGGCGCGGCTCTCTTCCATGCCTGAGGCCTGCAGGAAATAGGGCAGGGCGCGCATTGGCACACTGCCCACCACTTCGCCGTCCAGAACGGTGTAGATGAACAGCCCATGGAGCGCCCCCTGGGCAGTGGGGTTCAAGCTGAAGCCGAACTCGTACCGGGCCTGTGAGCGGACCTCAAGGCAGAGCAACAAAGCGGGTAACAGCAGCCGCTGGGAGAGTTGGTTGCGCACAAAGGGTGTGTACGCGGTCCTATCGGGAAGGGTTCCGACCTCGGTGTACCGCAGTAGCCATCCACCTGTTCATCGGAAGGGACTTGGATCGCTCATAGGTAGGCATCCTCATCCCACTTGTTCCGTCATGGGGCGCATTTAGAGACGCGCGATACGTGGATAACTGAACATGCTGTCTGTGATCAGTTCCACACCTGCCGGGATCTTGGCAACGTCAACGCCA
This sequence comes from uncultured Chryseobacterium sp., assembly GCA_964476665.1. GTDB lineage: Bacteria > Bacteroidota > Bacteroidia > Flavobacteriales_F > PHOS-HE28 > PHOS-HE28. The sequence continues at coordinate 39,042 of CAYZBO010000017.1, forward strand.
TCCTGAAGAACGAAGATGCGATATCCTTTTGTTCGCAGCAGATCGATGGTGGCAGGATCGGGTAGGCCACGCATGCATGGGATGCCGTAACGGTACATGAATTGCACGTCGTACACGAATGGGACATTGAATAGGGCAGAGGGTGTTCCAACGGGCATCAGGCTCGCCAAGCGTGGCTCATGTTCCAGAACAGCGAATTGTTGGGCACGGTGAGGGTCCATGCCAACCGTGCCGGCATCCGGATGGCGCAGAGCAGTGGTCCATGGTTGCCAAAGGAGCACTGCAAGGCCGGAAAGGAGGACCAAGGGGAGAAGGTTGTTCGGTCCAATAAGACGCACACGCCCGAGGCCCAAGGTGACCGCAGTAGCGATAATGATGAAGTAGAGGGGTAGTAGGAAGAGCGTGTAACTGACCATTTTCGTCGCGGCAAAGGCGAAGAAAACGTGCGTCGGGACGATCGTGAGCAACAGGAATCGCCTGATCGATGGCGTGCACACAACCGTCAGCAGAAGCATCGTAGCGATCAAGACGACCCACCAGGTGAAGGGAGTAAGGTAGTTGTCGATGATACCCAGGTGATAGCTCGAGCCACCTTCATGACCATCCACGGCCACTTGGAAGTGCATGGCCTTGAACCATCGTTCATAGGCCGTTTCCGCTGGGAAGCGCAGATGGATGTACAGCAGCCATGAACCAGCGAGGATCAGCACCATGGCCACTGCACCGAGATATGCCTTGATCGCGCTACGCGATCGGTCCATTACAACCTCCACGGTCCAGGGGAGGAATACAATGAGACCGAAGTACCACTTGCAAAGTACGGCCGCAGCACTTGCAAGACCTGCCAGCAAGGCCCAACGGAACGAGTGCTTGGCACGATGCTCCCAATATGCCCACCAACTGAACGCCACCAGGGAAATGAACACAGCATCGTTGTGGTCGGTGCTGATCGCCCCCGCAACGAGTTCTTGTAGATAGTAGTTAAATGCTGTGAACAGCGCCGCACTGAAGGCCACCATGCGTGAGGTGGAGGTGGGCAGCTCGCGAGTCAGCAGGCTAGCAAGGCGATAGGTCAACGGCACCAACGCGGCGGTCCACAGTGCGCTCGGGATACGGACGGCCCAGGGTTCAAGACCGAATGTCCAGAGGGAAAAGGCGATCTGCCAGAGAAAGAACGGCGGCTTGTGTAGCCAAATGTGCATGCGGCTCCAGTTCTCGGTCACCGGCATCGCGGGTTCCGTATAGAGCATCGGCGTGAACGGATGTTCGATCAGGTTGCGCGCCACTGCGGCATGGAACACCTCATCCCAGTAGTTCAGGAAAGGGTCCAGCGTGGCAGCGAAAAGGCGAAGGAGCAGGGCCGCTGCGGTCAACAGTCCGATCGCCAAGGCATGACGGGATCGGGCCTCTGCTCTGATGCTTGCCAGACCCAATGCAAGAACCCCAAGCAAACACACGTTCTGCGATACGCTCAGTCCATTCAGTTCCATACCGGCCCAAAGATGGTCGTAAATAACCACTTCGCATATGCTCCAACGACGCTTGGTCCGAGCAAAGAAGAAGCACGAATACTGGCCTCAGGACACTTGGCGCACCTGGTACAGTTGACCAAGGCGGTGTGAGGTGGTCTACCAGATCAGGACAGGTCTAGATCAAATGTAAGTGTGGTTGTTGGTGTTGAGATGAGGGGTCCAGGGGAGACTCATAACTCGTTGTTCTGTTGATATCTCAGGCCGCTACGCGGTAGCATGCTGCTGGTGTGCGGTAGCCGAGTGAGGAGTGCTTTCGGTTGGTGTTGTAGCGTTCGATGAAGCGGGCACCGCTCTGGTACAGGGCGATCACATCCACGGGCGGAGACAGGTAGAGGTGGCCGTGTTTGAGCGTGCCCGCCACACGTCGGGCTCGATGAAGACGTTGTCGATCGCACGCCCCTTTCCATCCATGCTTATCAGGACGCCTTCGGCCACGCCTCCCGTGCGGAACAAGGCCGTGTATGCCTCGCTGGTAAACTGACAGCCTTGGTCGCTGTTGATGATCTCGGGCTTGCCATGCATGGCGATCGCTTCGCTGATCATGGCTTTGACCCACTCGGCCTCCATGGTGTTGGAGATGCAACAGTTGAGTAGGTAGCGCGAATGCACGTCGATCACCGCCACCATGTAGAAGAAGCCTCCCTTTACAGGCAAGTAGGTGATGTCCACGGCCCACACCTGGTTGCGTCGCTCGATCTTCAGGTCGCGCAGCAGGTAGGGATGCTTGTATTTGGCAGCATCGATAACGGTGGTGCGCGGCAGGCAGTATACAGCCTTGATCCGCATCAGCCGCATAAGGCGCCTGACACGGGCACGCCCAACAGCATAAACATGGTCGGCCAAGTCCTTGGATAGCATCCGTGTGCCCTTGGTGGGGTCCTCGAGGTGGAACAAATCCATCAAACGTATGAGCTACAGGTCCTCTTCAATGACAGGGCGTAGGGTGTAATAGAGCCCGCTCCGATGGATCTCCAGCACTGCGCATTGCTCGATGATGCTTAGGCCACCCTTGTCCGCAGGCTTGGTCGCCAGTTCGCGGTCCACCAGCGCACGCCGCACATCCAAGGGCATCACAGCAGTTTTTTTTGAGCCAGTTCACGGTCACGGTCAGCTCGCCGATCTGCTGATGCAGCTGCGCCTTCTCCTGCTCGTGGGCCTTGGCGTCCACTACAGGACCATCGCTGAACACCTGCTCAGCGCCCTCAAGGAACTCCTTCTTCCAAGCGGCTATCTGTGCGGGATGTAGCCCGTGCCGTTGGGCCAGCTCGCTCAATGTCTCGCGCTCTCTGAGCGCTTCCAGCACGACCTTCGTCTTGAAGGCGGGGCTGTGCTTGCGGTAGGTCTTCGTCATGGTGCCGTTCAGAAATGTACTGATCGCCACCTGTCCTGATTCATCCTACCAACTCAGGGGGGGGGCTACGCATATCAATAATAATGCCATGAAATAGTTAATAAGATGTTGATAATTATACTGCAATTTTTCTTGCATCGCAACATTGGATGTAT